>NZ_LWEX01000368.1 GCF_001634885.1 Sulfitobacter sp. HI0040
CGCTGCCGAACCTGAAGGCGCGCGGCTACGGGTCGCGGCAGGCGCTCGGCTCGCTGGCGGCGGGCGGCACGCTCGGCATCCTGATCCCGCCCTCGGTAAACCTGCTGATCTATGGCTCGCTCGCCAATGAATCCATTGGCCAGCTTTTCATCGCAGGTATCATTCCCGGCGTGCTTCTGACGCTTCTTTTCATGGTCTACATCGCGGCTGAATCCTATGTCATCCCGGTCTCTTCCGAAACGGGCGAGGAGGTGAAAATCCCGCTTTCCGACAAGATCGCGGGGCTGAAGCACCTCGTCCCCCCGACGATCATCTTCGCCGTCGTGATGGGCTCGATCTATTTCGGCATCGCCACACCGACGGAATCCGCCGCACTCGGCGTGGTCGCGGCGCTGGCCTTTGCCGCCCGCGAAGGCAAGCTGAGCCTCGAATTCTTCGACCATTGCTTCCGCCAGACGGCCAAGACCACCGGCATGATCCTGTTGATCATCACCGCCGCCTTCATGCTGAACGTGACGCTCGCGCTCGGCGGGATCGCGCAGACAATGACGGAATGGGTCGCCTCCTTCGGGCTGTCGCCGGCGATGCTGTTGATGGCGCTCATCGTGTTCTACCTGTTCCTCGGCATGTTCATGGACGTGCTGTCGATGCAGGTGCTGACGATCCCGGTGGCGCTGCCCATCGTGACCGCCGTGGGGATCGACCCGATCTGGTTCGGCATCTTCATCGTGCTGATGTGCGAGCTGGGCATGATCACGCCGCCGGTGGGGATGAACCTTTACGTGGTGCAGGGCGTGCGTACCGATGGCGGGCCTTTCCGTGATGTGGTGATGGGGGCCATTCCCTACGCGCTGATCATGGTGCTGTTCACGATCCTGCTGATTTTCGTGCCCCAAATCGTGACATGGTTGCCCGAAACCATGAGCGGGCGCTGACGCCGTGGTAGGCGCATTCTGGCAACGCGGGGCAGCCGATCTGTCGGCTGCCTATCGCAGCGGGGAGGCCGATCCGCGCGCGGTCGTGAGTGAACTCGCCGACCGGATCGACGCTCTCAACCCGGTGCTGAACGCCTATGTCGCCCTGGCCCCGGACCTGAAGGAACAGGCCGAGACGTCTTCGAGGCGCTACCGAGAGAACGCGCCGCTCTCCCCGCTCGACGGGGTGCCTATCGCGGTGAAGGACAATCTGCACGTCGCCGGAATGCCGACCGCATGGGGCGGGGCGACATTCTCTGACGTCGCGCGCGCGGATGAACTGCCGGTAGCACGGCTGCGCGCGGCGGGCGCGATCCTTGTAGGTAAGACCAACACGCCCGAATTCGCCGTGGAAGGATACACCGCCAATGCAAGGTTCGGCGTAACGCGGAACCCGTGGGATCCCGCGCTGACGCCGGGGGGGTCGTCCGGCGGGACGGTTTCCGCCGTCGCGGCCGGTCTCGCAGTGCTCGGGATCGGAACCGACGGGGGCGGCTCCACCCGTCGCCCGGCCGGACATACGGGGCTTTTCGGGCTGAAACCGACCATCGGCCGCATCGCCCGGGCGGGCGGTCTGCCGCAGGTGCTGATGGATTTCGAAGTGATCGGCCCCTTTGCGCGCAGCATCGACGATCTGCGGCTTTTGTATAGCGCGCTGGCCGGTCCAGACCGGCGCGATCCCGCCTCCCGGGGGATACCCGATTTCACCGCCCCCGATAGCCCGCTCAGGATCCTCTCCGTGGCTCGGCTGGGCTCGCACCCCTGCGAACCCGCGATCATTTCGGCGACGCGTGACATCGCCCAGCGGTTCAGCTCAGCCGGTCACCATGTGGAGGAAGCCGATCTGCCGCTCGATCTGGGGGAAATAGATGCCTTCTGGGGTTCATTCGCGCAGATCGGCCTTGCCCATCTGAAGGCCACGGTCCCCGCCATGGCCCGAAACGCCGGCGCGCGCTACATGGAGATGGCCGAGATGGGGGCCGGCCTCGGGGTCGCATCGCTCTTTGGTGCCATGGCTGCGGTTCAACGGCTGCGCGCCGCCACCTCATGCCTCTTTGCCGAGTGGGACGTGATCCTGATGCCTTCAGCCGCCGCGCAGCCCTGGCCGGCAGAGCAGAGCCACCCGCTGGAGATCGACGGTCAGCCCGTCGGCCCGCGCGGGCATGCGATCTATACCGGCTGGGTCAATGCCGCGGGGCACCCGGCCCTCGCGGTGCCAGCAGGGTGCGATGAGGCCGGTCTGCCCATCGGCTGCCAGTTGATCGGCGACCTTGGATCCGAAGATTTCCTGATGGATCTGGCAAGCGCGCTAGCAGCCGGAGCCCCCGGCTGGCAGTGGCCCGAACTGGCGCAGCCGTCAGCGCGCCGCCTTCAGGCGGAGTGAGACCTGCCCCAGCCCGTCGATCGAACCGCGCACGTCAATTCCCGCTTGGACGTAGGGCAAACCGTTCAGCGAACCGGTTATGACGATCTGACCCGGCTGCAAACCGCCACAGTGATCCCCCAACATCTCTTCGAGGACGAGGAAGTTCTCAAAGGCGTTCCCGCCCGGCACCGCGGCCTTGCCGCTCAGGATTTGTTCATCCCCGAATGCCAGCTCTGCCCGAACCGGGCCCAGACTAACCGCCTGCCATTCCGCCACGGGCGCGCCGACAACGAGGCCGCCGTTGATCTGATTGTCAGCCAGCTTCAGACCCGGGTTCGCGTTCATCGGCAGCCGGGTGCGGACGATCTCGATCACCGGGACGACGGACAGGCACCGCGCGATCGCATCCCTGCGGTCCGGTGCTCCCTTGTCCGGAAGCGGCTTTTCGATCCGGAACCCGACCTCAAGCTCGATGCCGATTTTCTCATCCCGGGGAACGTCGATCATCGCGGGCGATGTCTTGATGTCCTGGCTGAAGATCGGCGCCATGATACGCGGAGCGTCAGGCTTGTTCGCGACCTTGAAGCCACCGACGGGGCCGGTGACCCGTGCGACTGCGGCCTGTACCTCATATGCTTCTTCAACCGTCGGATCGAACTGACTGGCAACGTCGTCGCCGACCGGCTGCCCGGTTTCGCGGGCCTTCAACAGGGCAGAGATCAGGCCTTGCACGCTGGCATCCGATGATGAAAAATTCATTTCATTCTTTTCATTCAGTAAGATAAGAATAAATTGATTATATATACCGAGTGACGCTCCGACAAGCGCATTCACCCGGCCAGACAACCGCGAGAAAGGGTTTCGCGATGAAAACACGACGGTCAGAGCATCCACGACAGCGCGTGGACCGGCGGGGCAAGGTCGCCATCAGCCGGGTGCCCCTGCACGATCAGGTCGCCGATGAAATCCGCAACATGATCGTTTCGGGTGATCTGCGCCCGGGGGAGAAAATACGCGTGGCCGAACTGGCCGAGGATCTCGAGGTCTCGCTCACGCCCCTGCGCGAAGCGCTCAAGATTCTCGACAAGGACGGGCTCGTCGAGCTGATGGCGAACCGGGGCGCGCGGGTGTCGGAAATATCGGTCGAAGGCACCCGCAGCCTGTTCGAAGTGATCTCGCGGCTCGAAGCGCTCGCTGCCGAGCTTGCAGCCAGCCGGATTACCGAACAGGAAATGCAAAGGCTGGAGGATCTTCATGCCCGTATGCGCGACCGGCACGAGGCCGGGGACCTGCCGGCCTATTTCCAGTTGAACCGGCAAATCCACGACCTTGTGGTGGCGGCCGCCAAGAACCCGGACCTTGCCCGCGTCAGGACCGGCCTTGCCTTTCATGTCGAACGGGCGCGGTTCCTTTCGGTCGCCTCCGAAGGGCACCGCGAGAGGTCGATGCAGGACCACCACCGGCTGGTGACCGCCCTGCGCGAACGGGATGCGGCCACCGCGCATGATGTCTGGCGCACGCATCTGGAACGGGCCGGAACGGAAACTTGCAGGCTCGTCGGTCTGTGGAAAGAAGAAGCGGAAGCGACCGCCGCCGAATAAGGCGGCGGGCATCGGGCCACGGAATACGAAGCGGCGCCGCAGCTGCCCTTACATAGCGGTATCCGGCACACCACAGGTCAGGAACTGCCCCTGCCCTTTTTCGGCACATAATGCGCCGTCCCGGACCAGCACCTCACCCCTTTGCAAAACGGTCTCGGGCCATCCGGTCACGCGTCGCCCCTCGTAGGGGGTATAATCAACGTTGTGATGCAGTTGCGCGTTGGTGATGGTCACCTCGCGTTCAGGATCCCAGATGGTGATATCCGCATCCGCGCCGATAGTGATCGTGCCTTTGCGCGGGTAAAGCCCGTAGAGTCGGGCCGGATTGGTCGCGGTAAGCGCGACGAACTGGTTCAGCGATATGCGGCCCTTGCCCACCCCTTCGGAGAATAGGAGCGGCAGCCGGGTTTCGACGCCGGGGATACCGTTGGGAACGTGCAGAAAGCTCGCCCCCTCGCCGCGCAGTTTCTTGCCGGTACTGCTGTCGTATTTGAACGGAGCATGATCCGAAGAGAAAACCTGAAAGGTACCATTGGCCAGCCCCCGCCAAACGGATTCCTGGCTTTGCGCGTCACGGGGCGGAGGCGAACAGATGTGTTTCGCGCCCTCGAACCCGTCAAGATCAAGATCGTCCCGCGTCAGCAGGATGTACTGGGGACAGGTTTCCGCAAAAACCCTGAGGCCCTTGGACCGCGCATGGGCGATCTGTTCCATCGCCTCACCGCCCGACACATGCACAACCAGCATGGGCACATCGACGATCTCGGCCAGTGAAATGGCGCGGTGGGTCGCTTCACGCTCCGCGATGGGCGGTCGGGCATCGGCATGAAACTGCGGTGCGGTCTGGCCGGCACGTTCCAGCGCCTCCGTCAGCCATGCGATGGCGTCGGAATTTTCCGCATGTATCATCGTCAGGGCGCCTTCGCGCTTGGCCAGCGCCAGAACCTCGATGATCTCGCGATCGTTCAGCTTGAGATCATCATAGGTCGTGTAGATCTTGAAAGAGGTATAGCCTTCGCGGATCAGGGCCGGCAGCTCCTGCCCCAGAACCTGCGGGTTCGGATCCGTCACGATCAGGTGGAATGCATAGTCGATCACCGATTTCCCGTCGGCCCGCTGATGATAATCATCAACCGCCGCACGCAGGGACTGGCCTTTTTGCTGGCAGGCAAAGGGGATCACCGTGGTCGTCCCCCCAAAGGCGGCCGAGCGCGGCCCGCTTTCGAAATCGTCCGCCATGACCGAACCGTCCGATGTCGGCTGATCGAAGTGGCAATGCGCATCGACGCCCCCGGGCAGAACGAGCCGGTCGCGCGCGTCGATCTCGTCTTTTCCCGCGCCAAGGTCTTTCCCGATAGCAACGATCGTACCGTCCCGCACCGCGATGTCCGCATGAAAGATGTCGGACGCGGTGGCGATCTTCCCGCCCCGGATGACCAGGTCGAATTCCTTGCTCATTTCAACTCCTGTACGTTACCGGCAGCGTGACGTGGTCATGTGCTGCTTTGCCGGGGGCAATCATGATGCGAAATCCGTGCGGCCAGCCGTTCGCTCAGCCCGATGGACGCTTTCGCTGCGGGCCGCGCGAAACTGCCGCGGAGCGCGCCGCGGGGGCGCAGCGCCGCAAGCGTCGCAGCTTGGCGAACGGCGGCCTGCGCGCAATCGACAACGGGCACGGGGATGCGGTCCCGTACATGCGCCGCAAGGCCCGACAGCGGCGCGCCCGCAAGCACGATCGCATCCGCCCCGTCTTCGTCGATGGCGCGCATCGCCAGTTCGACCAGCAAATCCACCTTTTCCGACTGCACGTCGGAAATCGAACGGAAGGTGCCGTCAAGCATCCTGATGCTGGCACAACGATCGCCCAGCCGATGCCAATCCACGCATTCCTGATACCAAGGGCCCAGAGCCTGCGCGAAAGTTACGACCGAGAACTTTCCGCCCAGCATACACGCGGTCAGCATCCCCGCCTCTGCCAGTCCGACCACCGGCATGTCGTAAAGTTCCCGAGCGGCACCAAGGCCCGGATCGCCGAAGGCGGCGACGATGGCGGCATCGTAGTCGGCGTGTTTTTCTGCCAATATTTCCAACACCGAAACAGCGCCGATCACGGCTTCGGTCCGGGTCGAGATATAGGGAACACCCACCTCGGCGGTCACGCTGTCCAGCGTCGCGTCAGGGGGCAGGACCGAACGCGCCGCCTCATCCAGAAGATCTGTCAGTGTTTGGGTCGTGTTGGGGTTGATCAGAAGAATTTTCATCATTTTCTCTTTACTCGATCAGTAGCCAAGCAGCCGGGGAAGCCAGGTGACGATGCCGGGGAACAAAAGGCACAGGACGAGCACGGCATACTGGACGGCGACATAGGGCCAGACGTTCCGGATCAGGTCCCCCATCGCGACACGGGTAATCCCGCTCATCACGAAGAGGACCACGCCGACGGGCGGTGTCATCATTCCGATCACAAGGTTGAACACGAACAGGAACCCGAACAGCAGCGGGTCGATACCGAAGGCGCTGGCCACCGGGGCGAAAAGCGGGACAAGCATGATGTAGGCGGCGTTCGATTCAATGAACATGCCCACCGCGATCAGGAAGGTCATGACAAGGACGAGGAACACCATCGGGTTCTGGCTGACCGACTGCAGGAAATCAGCCATCATCGCGGGCACCATGTCGATCGTGAAAAGGAAGGTCACACCCGCAGCAAAGGCGATAAGAGCACCCACCATAGCAGCCCCGATGGCCGCCTGGAACAGCGCCGGGGCCAGATCGCTCAGCTTCAGTTCCCGGGTCACGAAAAATCCGACGATCACCGCATAGGCCACGGCGATGCCCGCCCCTTCGGTCGGGGTAAAGACGCCGCCCACGATCCCGCCGACGACAACCACCGGCATGGCAAGCACGGGCAGCGCGCGATAAGCCTCTACAAAAGCGGTGCGTATCGAAAACGGATCACCGGTCAGCTTGAACCCGCGCCGGACCGACAAAAGCGATGCCACGGCCATGAAGCCGATTGTCAGCAGGATACCCGGCACCACCCCGGCCATGAACAGCCCGCCCACGGATACCGTGGACCCGGCCATCAGCGCATAGACGATCATCGCGTTGGACGGCGGGATGATCGCGCCGAGGTTGGCAGCGGACGCCACCACCGCGCTGGAATAGCCGTCGTCATAGGTCTTGCGCATCGCGGGAACGAGGGTCGACCCCAGCGCCGAGGCCGAGGCGACAGCGGCGCCCGAGACCGCGGCCAGCATCATGCCCGCGACGATGGCCACATGCGCCAGCCCCCCATGAAGCCGCCCGACCAGCGCATTGGCGAAATCGATCATCCGCTTCATGATGCCGGCCCGGACCATCAGTTCGCCCGCAAGCATGAAAAGCGGGATCGCCATCAGCGGGAAACTGTCGACCGCGTGCATCATCCTTTGCGGCAGAACGCTGAGTTCGATGCCCCCCGCCAGAAGACCACCCAACGACGCGAGACCCAGCGCGAAGGCCAGCGGCATGCCCAAAAGCGCGAAGGTGAAGAAGATAACGATGACGGCAAGTGTCATAGCGATGCCTCATGGCTCCAGGTTTCGCGCCCGCCCCATGCCAGCAGCAGCAGGTGGAACACGCTGTGAACGGCGGCGAGCAGGACGGCAACGTAATAGACGGCGGCGGTCAGGTTCAGCGTCGGCATCATCTCGGGCCAGGTGTAGACGGTGACTTGCCAGGCGAACCAGAAGATCACCCCCATCAGCACCGCAGAGAGTATGGCCGAGAGACGAAAGAGCCTTTCCTGCCAGACATCCGAAAACACGACCACGAGCGCGTCGATACCCACATGGACGCCCCGGCGAATGCCATGCGGTATCGCGAGGAAGATCGCCCAGACAAAGGCGAGGCGCGCGACCTCTTCGGACCAGTCTATCGCCGCCGAAAACGCGTAGCGAAAAACCACCTGCGTCACGACGAGCACCGTCATCACCGCCATGGCACCGATCACCGCGAAACTTGTGACGTGATCCAGATGCTCCAGCGCGCGGCGGGCCCGCACGAAGGCCGACCGCCCCTTGGGGACGGCCGGTGTCGCGGCGGCGGCGCTCATTTCGCGGCCGCCTCCTCAAGTACGAGGTCGATGAGATCGCCACCGATGCGCTCTTTCAGCTCACCGATCACAGGCTGGCTGCGCTCCCGCAGGGCGGCCCTTGTCTCATCGCTCAGCGGGGTAAAGGTCATGCCCCCGTCGATGAGCGCCTGACGGGAGGCCTCGTCCTCTGTTGCCGCTGTCTCACGCTGCCAGGCAATCGCTTCGGCAGCCGCTTCGCGCACCGCGTTCTGCTGGTCTTCGGGCAGGCGGTCGAACTTGCGCTTGTTCGCGACCAGCACGATGTAGTCGAAGAAATGCCCGCTGTCCGACAGGTAGGTCTGCACCTCGTTGAAGTTGCGCGATGCGATGATGGCAAAGGGGTTTTCCTGACCGTCCAGCACGCCCTGCTGCAGTGCGGAATAGACTTCGGAAATACCCATCGATACCGGATTGGCACCGACCGCGCGGAAGGTGGCGAGGTGGGTCTCGTTCGGCTGCAGGCGGATCTTGAGGCCTTCGAAATCCTCTACCGTCTCGATCGGGCGGACAGAGTTCGTCACGTTGCGCGAGCCCAGTTCCATCCAGCCCAGCGGGACAAAGCCGCGTTCCGCCAGCTTTTCCTCAAGCACCTCGCCCGCTGCACCGTCGATGACGCGGAAGGCGGTTTCACGGTCCGGGTAGGCAAAGGGCAACGAAACCGCTTCGAGCTCCGGAACCGTGCGCGACAGATAGGCCGATCCGATCCATGTGCCGAAGACCACGCCGGAGCGCACCTGATCCACGTTCTCCTTCGCGCCGCCAAGCTGCATGGCCGGGAATGTTTCCACGGTCAGGGCGCCCCCGGTCTTTTCGGCGACGGCCTCGGCAAATCTTTCCATGGCGACCGAGCTGGAATGTTCGACGGGGAAATTGCCGGCCAGCCGCAGGGTTTCTGCCATGGTCGGAAACGCGGCGGTCAAGGACAGGATCGCAGCACTGCCCCATGCGAAAATTGGTTTCATCGATTTTCTCCCATTTGAGTGAACGAAGGTCCGAACGGACGATGCTGGCCTGTGAAGTTGCACTCCGATTCCCGGCTTTGGGCAGGGTTGCGCCAAAAGGGCCTCAAATCAAGATGATTTTTTATAAAAAATTAGAAAACGTACAAGATTATGATAATACGTATTTATAATTGTGGTTTTAGCGCCGGTTTGACTAGGGAATGAGGCGTCCTGCCCGCGTTCGGCGGTCGCACCCGGGTAGATCGCCTGAACTCCCGCCCTTTACGGCAAGCCCGACAGGCAATCGAGGAGTGCAGCGAAACCCTCGCACTCCTGCCGGTGCTCTGACCAGATCAGGCTGATATCGGCCTTTGCCTCCGGGGTGACGATCGGAAGGGTCACAAGCGGTTTGCCATCATAGCTCGTATCGCCGGGGGGATAGGTATAGCTGACGCCGATCCCCGTTCCATGGGCGGCCATCGAACGCATCACTTCGAGTGAGGCGACCCTGCTGCAGATGTCCGGCGCGATCTGCATCCGTTCGAAGAGCTCATTCATGAACCCTTCGGACTGGCCTTCCCTGAATAGGATCACGGAACGGTCGATCAGATCGGTCAGTTCCAGCCGCGTTTCTGTTGCCAGCGGGTGGTCGGTCGACAGGAACGCCACGGGGCTCACCTGCCTCAACCTGCGTCGTCTGAATTTGCCCGCGAAGCCGACGTCGTATGAAATCGCCACATCCATACGCCCGGTGGTCAGCGCGTCGGCGATATCGGTAAACCTTCCCTCACGCCCCTCGATGCGCAGATCGGTAAAACGGCTTTTCAATCGGTCGAGGGCGGGCGCCAGATACCATGGCGCGATGTCCTCGAAACACCCCAGCACGAAGGGCGTCGCAGCCGCATCCTCCTGTTCGATCCGGCTGGCCAGTTCCAGCACCCCCCGCGCCTTGGCGAGAACGCGGTGGCCGAACGGTGTGATCTCGATCGCGGCGCCCTTCCCGCGCAGGAAGATGGGCTGGCCCAGTCGCCGTTCTACCCGGGTGATGGCAACGGACAAAGACGGCTGCGACACGTGCAACAGCTGGGCCGCGCGGGTCAGGCTTTTCGTATCGGCGACCCCGACGAGGTATTCGTATTGGCGCAGAGTTATATATAGCATCACACTAATAATATTATCGTTAGATATTATTAGACGTTAAATCCTACCTCCCGTATCACCGGTGGCAAAGGAGGATCCAGCCCATGCATGCACTTCTCAGTCAGGACCACATCGACAGTTTCCAGCGCGACGGCGTCGTTCTGATCAAGGGCCTGTTCGCCGATCACGTGGATACCATCCGCAACGGGATAGAGCGGAACATGCACGACCCCGGCCCCTATGCGGCCNAGTNCATTCAGCGACAAACGCGCACCTGCGATACGGGCGAAGATCGCCAGCATGCCGGTGCCTGCGGAGGGTTCCAGAACCAGGTCGTCACCGCGAAACCCCGCCGCCTGCGCAACAATGGCCGCGAGCGGAAGAGGGGTCGAGAATTGTTGCAAGCGCACGCTGTCTTCGGAACGCCGCGTGTGCGACGGCGCCAGACCGGCGAGATGTTCAATCATGGTGAGGAAGGTGTGCGGCGTGGCCGCTTGGCGTTGCATCAGCGCGCCGTAGCGCGAAAGCATCAGGATCTGGGCCACCTCGGCGGCCTCATAGGCGTCTTTCCAGACCCAGGTGCCACTGGTGTCATTTGCGCCGAAAGCCTCTTCCATGGCGGCACGAAGGGCGGCAGCGTCGATAGACCTGCCCGCTTCGAACAGAGGGAGGAGGGTTTTCGCAGCCTGCATCAGGTGCTCGGCGAAGCCTGCAGCCGCGGGCAGGGCAGGGGCTTCGGGCTCGGTTGCAAGTTGGACGGAATGGGGGTGAGCGTTCATCGGCAATCTCCGGGGTTGTGGGTTGGCCCCGAGCCCCGCGCGCACTCTCTCACCCGGGAGGGGTCACCCCTCCCGCCCTGCCTCTCGCTCTTTCATGGCCTCGAAAACTGAAGTCTTGGCAGCGAGAACTTTTCCACAAAATCTGGGGATGATGCTGTGGGCGTTGTCGCGCAAACCCATGCCAGGCTGCTGGGACACGGCCGTGCCTGCATTTTGGGCACTTCCAACGAAACGGAACCGACACAAAGCAATTTCGGGGACCGAATGGCCAACCAGGAGAAATCGCAAGAACTCAGAATGGGGATCTGCAAATAAAAAGGCGGCATCCGGGAGGAGGTGGATGCCGCCGATTATTCCGGATCGGCTCAGGGAGGAGGAGAGAACCGATCACAAGAGCAAACATAGGAGCAATGCTGCAGTCGCACAATGGGCGGGCCATGACTTCTCTGCAATGCAGCAATGCGTGCGCGCGATCGGGTGCTGCCCATAGTTCCGGTCTGTGGCGGCGAGTTATTCTATGGATATGCGGTCAATGCACCGGTCGCGGGTGGCGCATGGGGATCGGACCGAGGAACAGCATTCCGCGCCTCCGGCAAACAATGCGTCTCATAGCCGCCAACAAACCCCCAGCAAGCGTCGATCTCCTCGCCACCCTGTTCGACGACGTAACCATAGACCCTGCCGCCAAGGTAAGAATCGTAGTCGACGATCTCACCACGTAAGACGTCTACAGCCTTTTCGCGCAGGGCCTTGGTCACGCGTTTTACACCGAATTCCTTTCGCACATCTGCGAGCGTCATGTAGACAAAACCGACCTGGCCGGAATCCCAAGGGCAGTGAAACCCGATGGTGTTCATCGCGAGGCCGGAATGGTCATAGAGAAAGACGGGCAGGATGATTGCCTTGCATTCGGCGCGGTCCCGCAGACGGTCCATCGAGAGGTCGCTCTGATCCGAGACATCGGCAAGATTGCGCAGAAACGCCTCAGGGCTGTCGTGCTGATGGCTGTCACCCAGCCGATAGCGCCGGTGCCAGCAGATCAGCGTTCCGAGGTTGCACCACTCGCGCGGGCTCTCAGAATCGGGGTCGTGGTAGATCTTGATGTTGTGGCCCTGGTGGACCTCCTCGTAGACGGGGTCGTGCATGTCGATTTCCTTTCTTGAAACGCAATCGACCCGCCAAGCCGGTTGGGGCTCGAGCAGGTCGATTGGGACGTGGTCAGGTGGTTGGTGAGTTTGCCGCCCGGCGGATCAGGCGGCGGCGCGGTTCTGGCGATGCTGGACGTGCTCGACCGAGACCTTCAGAAGCCAATCTTCAAAGCCGAGAATGGTCTGGTGATTGGCCACCGCCGTGGCCCAGGCCGCACGCGGGTCGCTGCCAATCTGCGTCGGGTCGTTGTCGATCCGGCCATTGGCCATCCAGGGTTCGGGCTGAATGCGTCCGAGCCAGTCCGCCAGCGACGGGATCCGCCCCTGGCAGTCTTCGCGCACATGCTGCTCGCCGATCCAGCGGATCGGGACGACCCGGCCCGCGCTGTTGGTCAGGCTGCGACCAAACAACCGCTCAGCCTCAAAGATCCCGAGCGTGTGGTGCCGATGTGCTCTGTGAATGAAAAGACCTAGATGCTCTTTTGATGAGTCAAACCAGTCATGCACATGCTGGTAATCATCTGGAACACCGCCGAACTTTCGGGCGGAGCTTTCGGCGTGGTGGAGGGGATGTGCCATGTCAGAGCCCCTCGTGTTCGGTGGTGTCGGTCTCGATATAGCGGTTCGAGTGGCTGACATCGATCTTGTCCGCCTCGATCGCCCAGGTCAGTTCGCCATAGCCGCCCTCGTTGTTCTCGAAGCCGGGGCTCAGCGCATATGCGAAGTCCCAGCCGAAGTCTTCGACCCGGCGCCGCAGCTCTTCCGTCAGGGTGACCGTGTCAGGGGTCATGACGACATCCTCGACATTGCCGGAATCGCCGTAGCCTTCATATTGCACCTCGATGCTCGTCACGCCGAGGGCACGCAGCTCGGTGAGGAGTGCCGCGCGGGTCTCAACCCGCTGTTCGGCAGCCTGTCTTTGGGATTCGAGCATCTGCACGTAGAAATCAGTCGCTTGTGTCATGTCTTTTGTCCTTTGGAATTGAGGGAAGGGGAGGGCGACCGTTTAGCGAGGCCGCCCCAATGGTTTGTCGGGAAGCTTCAGGCCGCAGCGTCGCCGCTCTTCTCAGCCGTCCGATCGACCAGGTTGAAATAGAGGTTCTCGGTCGCGCGCTTGAACCCCGGCGGTTTGCGCGGGGCGAGGCAGCGAACCGAGGCGCTGCAGCTCTCGCCGTGCTCCATCGCGAAATGCGTAACCTTGTCGATCAGATCGTCCATGCCCGCGGCCTGGATGCGCTTTTCGGGGTAGTTCGCCATCATCTGGAACTCGGTGACGACGAAGGCGCCATCGCGATGTGCGGGATAAAGGGTGATCTGGTAGTCGAGTGTTTTGGCCATCTGAGGTCTCCTGTGGCGGGCAAGGCGCGGGTATCGCGCCCCTTGGAACCCGCCAGCGCAAAAGGACCGCCCTTTGTGCAAGGGCGGTCCGACGCGGTGTTTGGGATGGAGGGGTCAGTATTCCGACGGAAGTAGCAGGGTCAGCACGCGACGCGTCTGCTGGGGATCGGAAGGCTCGGGCGAGCCGTACGTGTAGTCGACGTCATAGAGGTCGATCTTGAACCAGACCGTGGTGCCGTCGAAATCAATAACGCCCATTTCGTGCCAGCCATGGGGATCACTGTCAGCGTTGAACGCGTCAAACGAAGCGACGCGGCGGGTGAGAGCATGCTGGGTGTCCGGCCCAAGCGCTGCAACGCCGGGCGTCATGACAAACTGGCCCTTTGGTGCATCCGCGACGGGGTGTGTCCCGAGGATGGAGCGGCGAAAGGCATCATTTTGAGCGGCGATCAGTGCGGCTTCCGTGACGGGATCGATTTCGAGTGTGGTGGTCATGAGAAGTCTCCGTGACGAGCCAGCCGATCCGACACCGGCTGCGTGAAACCCGTCAGCGGGAAAAGGCCGCCCTCTGCGCGAGGACGGCCCATGGGTCAGTCAAGGTTCAGATCGGTGCCGGTGCCTCAGGCGGCATCACCGCTGAGAAAGGCGGGCAAGGCGTCCGGTTCGTCGTCCGAGGCTGAAATGGTCTCCTCACCGGACTCGTCTTCGCCCAAAGCGGTTTCCGCCGCATCAATGGGGAGATCGAGGCCACCATCCGACGCACCGGCGAACAGCATCCCATCGGGCAACCAGCGGGTCGTTTTGACAACCACCGCGGCGGCAAACCCTTCGGTTTCACTCGCGGTTTCCGCGAAAGCCCGCTCCATCGCGGCCGCGATATCGCCTTTGCGCTCGCGATTGCGATCCTCGGCGTAGTCGTCACCGATCAGCTTGCGGGCCGTGGCCACAGTATGCCCTTTGTTGACCCGCCCCCAGTAGTTCTGCGCGGTCGGGCGCCAACAGGCCGCCACATCGACGTCGAGCCGCGCGCCGATCTCTTCGATGATCGGGGAAGGACGATTGTCGGAAGAAAGCTGGGGCTTGACCGCCAGACCCGTCGCCCAGGCGAAAAGTGCTTGCTTGTCCGCAATGGGCAACGCCGACATCGCCCGGAAGTCCTCGGGTTTCTCCAGCTTCATCCAGTCCATGGCAAGGTCCTGTTCCAGCGCCTCGAGCATCTTCTGGGCGACAGTATCGGCATGCAGCACCTCGCGATTTTGCGCCTGGAAGGGACGGATCGAGATGTCGAGCGCCTCGTTGTTGTAGGACCGCCCCAGAGCTTGCTCGCAGAGCGCATAGAGCATCGCATCGAACGCCACTTCGAAATCCGCCGCCAGATGCGCCCGCAGGATGTGCTGACGCGTCGCGCGCAGATCGTCGGCAAGGCTCGCCGAAATCCCATCCGCCTTGCGCAAAGTCGCGGCCGGATCGGAGGTCGGCACCGGCGACGATGAGGTCGGCGGCGTCACATGCGGCCGGGCAGGGGAGTGGGCATCACCCGTATCAGCTCGGGCCTCGTCCGGCTCGGGTGCGGTGGGAATATCCTCGGGCCGCACCAGCCCCTTCTCGACCCGCAGCGCCCCGTCATGGCCGATGGTCAGAACCACGCCCGCAATGGCGCGATCTGCATCCGCGTAAGGCTGCCGCTCACGCTGCAGGGCCTCGATTTCGCGCAGGCGCGGTTCGATTGCGTAGTATTCTTCGGTCTCGGCGTCGGTCCAATCCTCACCGTCATTCTGCGCCGCCAGTTCTTCCTCGCGCGCAATCAGACGTTCCTCTTCTGCCAGCAGCTCCGGATCGGGTTCGATGTCCTGCGGATAGACCCGCCCGAAGCTGCGAAACGAGCCGTAGTCCACCGAGAGATGCACCTCGACCCATTTCCAAGCCGCCTCGAAGGGTTTGGCCGCGGCTTGCAGCTTCTCGATGGCGAGGCGCTCGAGGAGCTCGGGGTTTTCCATATGGGCGCTGGCACGATCGTCGAAGAGATCACGCAGCAGAACCCCACCAGCCGCCTCATAGGCTTCGATGCCGACGAAACGCCCGAGAGCGGAGTTCGCCGAATGCGCGGTCTCGGTCAGTTGGCGTTTGATGCTTTGCGGGTGGATGTGATAGCCGCCCTTCACCGCGTTCCAGACCGCCAGTTGCCGATCGTGGTCGTCGGTCAGCGTAAACGCCATCACGCATTCGAGGGTCAGATCCCCCGCGCGAAACTGCTCGATGATCTCGGGCGCGACACGGGCGAGTTTGAGCCGGCGGCGCACCAGGTCGACGGAGACACCGAATTTCAGCGCGATTTCGTCCTCGCTGCGACCCTCGCCGATCATCTTGTCGAAAGCTTCGAACTGGTCGGCCGGATGCATGGCTGCGCGCTGAAGGTTTTCTGTGGCGGAAGTGAGGATGGCGTTGCGCTCGTCTTCGACGAGGCAGGGCACGGGATGATCGGAGGGAATGATGCCGTCTTCGGCAAGCTGCTTCAGCGCCTTGAGGCGACGACCGCCGGCATCAACGGCAAAGCGTGACTCAGACAGCGCATGAACCACCAGGTTCTGCTTGATGCCGGTCTCGCGGATGCTGGAGAGAAGCTCGGCGTCGTCACTGGCGCTCGCGGCGACTTTGCGGACATTCAGAGGGCTTGGCTCCAGCTGGTCGAGCGGGATCAGGCGGATGTCGGCGGCGGCGTCAGGCGTTGCCGATCCAGCGGCTTCGGTCTTCTTCAAGTTGGTGGGTTTCGGGCGGGTTGCGGTCTTGGCCATGGGTTCGGTCCTCGTTGCGCCGGACCCGGAAGAGGCTCTCTCTATCCTTTCAAGCCCGGCACCCGGGCTTCCCTTTCTCTGGCTTTCACTGTGCGTTGACGTGTGTGTGCTGGTTTGATCAGCGAATGCCACATCAGTGAAGCTGAACAACTAAAGACAATCCCGCCTCAGACCCAACATCCCGCATCAGAGAGCTGGAAAAATATTGAAACAATACGAAGCGGTCCATGCAACCGATTGAGATAACGCTCTTGCATGGCCGGGCAGTGACTTAATTTGAGCACGGTCAAACTCCAGACGAACCGCTATTCTACACGATTTTTCCCCAAAATATCATCCGCTTGGCACTAGGTCACCGATTATTACAAACGAACAACCGTTTTTTTCTTGACTCTTTATCGTGTCTGACGTCAGCGCCAATGGGACAATTTAGGCTGATTTGATAAGAGAGGGTTTCTGGCACATCGTAACCACCAAGGAGTGGAGATGAGACAGAAACCCGGTAGCAAACAGAGCCACGGCGAGAAGGTCGTCAAGGACATCCGCCGCGCCACGCGCAAGCAGTATTCAGCGGAAGAGAAGATCAGGATCGTGCTGGACGGCCTGAAGGGCGAGGACAGCATTGCAGAGTTGTGCCGACGAGAAGGCATTGCCCAGAGCCTCTACTACAGCTGGTCCAAAGAGTTCCTCGAGGCTGGGAAGAAGCGCCTGGCGGGCGATACGGCGCGGGCGGCGACATCGACCGAAGTGAAAGATCTGCGCCGTGAGGCTCGTGATCTGAAAGAGGTCGTAGCCGAACAGGCGCTGGAACTGCGGCTGCTCAAAAAAAGCATGATCGCGGATGGGGAGGACGACGAATGAGATACCCTGCATCCGAGAAGCTGGAGATCATCCGGCTGGTGGAAGGGTCGCACCTGCCGACCAAGCGCACGCTGGACAAGCTGGGCATCCCCAGAACCACCTTCTATCGCTGGTATGACCGGTATCTGGCCGGTGGTCCTGAGGCGCTTGAGGATCGCAGTCCCAAGCCGTCACGGGTCTGGAACCGCATTCCAGAGCCGGTGCGCGAGAGGATCAAGGACCTGGCCTTGAAGGAAAGCGAGCTGTCGCCGCGCGAGTTGGCCGTGCAGTTCACTGATACGGAAAAGTATTTTGTATCAGAGGCTTCGGTCTATCGCATCCTCAGGTCCTACGACCTGATCACCAGTCCGGCCTATGTGGTTCTGTCAGCAGCAGATGAGTTCCACGACAAAACCACGCGACCGAACCAGCTCTGGCAGACCGACTTCACTTACCTGAAGGTCATCGGCTGGGGGTGGTTCTATCTCTCGACGATCCTCGACGACTTCAGTCGCTACATCATCGCATGGAAGCTCTGCACGACGATGAAGTCGGGCGACGTGACCGACACGCTCGACTTGGCGCTACAGGCTTCGGGTTGTGATCAGGCGACGGTTCTGCACAAGCCGCGCCTGCTCAGTGACAACGGGTCGAGTTACATCTCGGGCGAGTTGGCCGATTGGCTGGAGGATCGACAGATGGATCATGTTCGCGGCGCTCCGTATCACCCGCAAACTCAGGGGAAGATCGAGCGATGGCACCAGACCTTGAAGAACCGCATCTTGCTGGAAAACTACTACCTGCCCGGTGATCTCAGGCAGCAGATCGATGCCTTTGTCGATCAATACAACCATCGACGCTATCACGAGAGCCTGCAAAACCTCACCCCGGCCGATGTCTACTTCGGACGCGGCCAGACCATCCTGCAACAACGAGAAAGGATCAAACGAAAGACCATCGAAACGCGACGCTTGCTTCACCGCAAATCCGCCGCATAATCACCACAACCAGATGAGCCAGATCCTCTCTTAGCTCAGGCCGCAATCTGTCCCAAAATCCCTGACGACGGACACATAGGCGTCCAAATCCCGACAGGCGACTAACAGAATAAAATCTGAGCCGCCACCCACCGAATGGCAGGTCACGATCTCGTCCAGATCGATGATTGCCTTCTCAAATGCGGCCGCGTCGCTTTCACCATGGGTGTCGATCTGTACGCTCACATAGACCAAAACGCCCAGCCCGATCTTCCTGCGGTCAAGGTTTGCGCTGTAACCTGCAATAATGCCAGTTTCCTCTAGCCTGCGGGTGCGGCGCCAGCAAGGAGATGACGACATACCCGTCCGCTCGGCGAGTTCATTGTTATTGATCCGCCCGTCGCGTTGAAGCTCTCGCAATATCCTTCGATCCGAAGGATCAAGTATCCCGTGTCGCGGTGATTCGGCAGAACTCATACTTTTCTCCCACTGTTGCGGAAGATCTTGCCCATTTTGGGATTCATATAGGCAAATCCCACCCATTCTTCAAGTAAAATCATAAAAATCAGGCAAGTATCTCCAAGTGGCGGGTGGCAAGTTTAGCGAAAAGGAGAAACACGATGCTTCAAGGCTTTACCGGCCCATACACACCTCAAGGACGTTCCGCCCTCGTCCCGTCGCCGCCATGGCACTACGCCGGCCGGATTGTCTCAATCGGAGCCCGGACCGAAGCGGAAGTAGCGCAACGCTTCTTGCCCTCTGGGTTCGGCCGCGCGTCCGGCCGCGTTTTCGGCCATTTCTGCGAATGGCAGGCCACCACGGACGGCTCCGAACTGCTGGATCCAGCCTATTCGCAATACAACGAGTTCTTTCTGCTGATCGAAGCGCTGTCCGATCAAGGCGAGGCCCGGCTTTTCTGTTCGTTCATCTTCGTCGACCAAGACATCTCGATGGTCCGCGGCCATATGCAGGGGTTTCCCAAGAAGCTCGGCGCGATCCGGATCGGGCGGTCTTATGACCTCGAACATCCAGCCGCGGGTCGACAGGGATCAGGGACGAGGCTGGGCGCTACTGTCGCAGTAAAGGACCGCCGGTTGATCGAAGCCGAATGGACTGGATCGACCGAAAGCGCCGAGCCGATCGGCTTTCTGGGAACACCGACTTTCGGACTGGTCGGCGCACCCTCCATCACCGGCACCCCCACCTCTGGGGACATTCGTCTTGTCAGACAGTCACTATCTGCACGGGTCGTCGGACCGATCCATGCGGCAGAGGGAACGCTCAGGCTTCTGGTCTCTCCAATGGACGAAATTGGCGACCTGCCGGTCCACTCATGCTTTGCTGCGACAACCTGTGAGGCGGCGCTTACCGTGACCGGTGCAGAAGAGGCCGGGTTTTGACCGGCTCCGTTCTCGACCCGCTTCGTGGCGATGGCGATCTCAGGCTCGCGGTGATCGTCAACCCCTGCTTGCCACCAGGCCTTCTCGCCAACACGGTCGCGACCATCTCCGTCGGCATCGGTGCGCGACAACCTGGACTGGGCCGCATCGATTTGGCCGACAGAACTGGCCTCCGCATTAGCATTAGCGCCGACAGGCCGGTCCCAATTCTGCAAGCCGACCCCGAACAGATCCGGACTCTGCTGACGCGCGCGACAACGCAGGCCGATCTCGACATCGTCGTGTTTCCTGAATTCGCCCGGCAAATGAACCACTTCAGCGAATATGAGGCCGCCTTCCCTGGTCGGGATCTAATGCAGGAAACGCTCGACGGGATCGGGTTGTGTGGACCGTCCAAGGTCGTGAAATCGCTGACCGGATCCCTGAAATTATTGAGGTAAACATGTCATCTACAGCATGGAGTTATTTTAACGGCGACTGGCGGAAGGGCCCGGCGCAATTGATGTCGGCTACCACCCATTCGGCCTGGCTGGCCCATACGGTCTTCGACGGCGCCCGCCGCTATGAGGGCGTCTTCCCGGATCTGGCGCTGCATTGCGAACGGGTGGTCCGATCAGCGCTGATCATGGGTATGACGCCCGAGATCACGCCCGAAGAGATCGAAGGGCTCGCGCGGGACGGCGCCAACCGGTTCGATGGCAACGAAACACTCTACATCCGGCCGATGTTCTGGATCGAGGAAGGTTTCGGGCCGATCGACCCCGGTACGACACGGTTTGCGCTGGTTATCCAACCGATGCCGATGCCGGATGTCGAACCCGGCTTTTCCGCACAGATATCCGATTTCCGCAAACCCTCCCCCGAGACCGCCCCGACGGGGGCCAAGGCCTCGTGCCTCTATCCGCAGGCGACCCTCGCTTGGACGGCGGCACGGAAGGCCGGTTTTAACAACGCGGTGATGCTCGACGCTATCGGGAATGTCGCCGAGTTCACCATGCAGAACATCTTCATTGTGAAGGACGGGGCGGTTCACACGCCAGTTGCGAACGGAATGCTGCTGCCCGGCATCACCCGCCGCCGCGTCATGCTCTTGCTCAAAGACATGGGGATCGAGACCATCGAACGTACAATCGGTCCGGCAGAGCTGATGCAGGCGGAGGAGATCATATCCTCGGGCAACCACGCGCGGGTCTATCCCTGCAACCGGATCGGCCAACGGGACATCGGTGTCGGTCGGATCGGGCGCCGCCTTGTCACAGCCTATCGCGACTTTGCCCACTCAAAAAATTGAGGCGTCGCAGCGG
>NZ_LWEX01000369.1 GCF_001634885.1 Sulfitobacter sp. HI0040
TTTCAACACGGATCGTGCTCCGCGCTTCGTTGCCAAGGCTTGTGAGATTGCAGCATCTGTTCGGCCAGCGGAAACGTAAGATAACTCAGATTTATCAGGTATAGAAAATCTATTGATTTGCTTTCTGCTCTCGCGCGGGACCTAATGCTCTGAATTCAGGTGCTTGAGTGGAGATCGTAATGAAGGCCGAATCTACTCGCATGGGCGTCGACATTGGCG
>NZ_LWEX01000370.1 GCF_001634885.1 Sulfitobacter sp. HI0040
CCCGGCGCCAACATCCCCTTCGAGCAGGATGACATCGCCCGCTTCAAGCTGCGGGGCAAGGGTGCGCGCGCGTTCGGCGGTCGCTTCGGCATCGGGGAGGGAGAGGGTGATCTGGCGGTCCGTCATGCGCCGAAGGTATCGCCGTGACGGACAGCCGCAAGCGCTATCGCGCGTCCTATTCCCGCTATTCGGCGGCGGCCATTCCTGGGTTTTCCGGCGCGGTGATACCG
>NZ_LWEX01000371.1 GCF_001634885.1 Sulfitobacter sp. HI0040
CTGACCTGATAGGCGAAGGTCGGGGCACCGAAGCTGTCTTTCACCCGACGGCAGATATCGAGATAGGGCTGCCCGGGTTTGACCATCACCATATCCGCCCCTTCGGCGAGGTCGCGCGCCACAAGGCGCAGGGCTTCATCGCTGTTGGCCGGATCCATTTGGTAGGTTTTCTTGTCCCCCGTCAGCGCGCCGGAGGCACCCACCGCATCCCGGAACGGGCCATAGAAGGCGCTGGCGTATTTGGCGGCGTAGCTGAGGATCGCCACATGGCTGTGGCC
>NZ_LWEX01000372.1 GCF_001634885.1 Sulfitobacter sp. HI0040
GCAGAAAGAGATCTCCGCGGCACTGCTTGAAGGTGTTGAACTGACGATGCGCGAACTGCTGAACGTGTTCAAGAAGCACGGGATCGAGGTGATCGCACCCGAGGTGGGCGACCGGTTCGACCCGCAGCATCATCAGGCCATGTTCGAAGCGCCCGTGCCCGGCACCAAGGCGGGGGACATCATTCAGGTCGCCGCCGAAGGTTTCATGCTGCACGATCGTTTGCTGCGGCCCG
>NZ_LWEX01000373.1 GCF_001634885.1 Sulfitobacter sp. HI0040
CGCCGCAGAAGCCGGCGGGGTCGAGGCCGAGGTGCGCATTCCGCTCTGGGTGATGATCATCGGTGCCTTCGGCATCTCCTTCGGGCTGTTTCTCTTCGGTCCGAAGCTCATCCGGATGGTGGGCCGCCAGATCACCAAGCTGAACCCGATGCGTGCCTATTGCGTCGCCCTTTCAGCGGCGATCACGGTCATCGTGGCAAGCTGGCTGGGTCTTC
>NZ_LWEX01000374.1 GCF_001634885.1 Sulfitobacter sp. HI0040
GGGCGGGGGGGCTGATGTTCGTGGCCTATGCCTTTGCCAAGCGCTACAACTTCCCGACCGAGGCGGCCTTCAACCTGCCGCGCCTGCGCGAGACCTTTATGGATGCGCTGCCCGCCTTCACGCTTCCGGTCATCATCCTGGGCGGTATCTTCGGCGGCTATGTGACCGCGACCGAGGCCGCGGGGCTGGCGGTGATCGCGGCGCTCGTGGTGTCGGGCTGGTACGGGAACCTCAACCTGCGCCATCTGCGCCGCGCCATGCTGGACGGCGGGATGCAGACCGCCGTCGTGATGCTGCTGGTGGCCGCATCGGTGCTGATGGGCGGCTTTCTGACCCGCGCGCAGATCCCGCAGCAGCTGGCCGAAAGCATCCTGTCGATCACCACCCAGCAATGGGCGATCCTGCTGATCCTGAACTTCTTCTTCCTGATCATCGGCTTTTTCCTGCATTCCGCCGCCGCCATCATTCTGGTCATTCCCATCGTGATCCCGCTGATCACCGCCGCGGGAATCGACCCGGTGCACTTCGGCCTCGTGGTGACGCTGAACCTTGCGATCGGGCAACAGACACCACCTGTCGCATCCGTGCTGATCACCGCCTGTTCCGTGGCCCGCGCCAATATCTGGGAGGTTTCCAAGGTCAATATCTGGTTCGTCGGCGTTCTCTTGACCGTGCTGTTGCTGTGTACTTACGTGCCCGCAGTACCGATGTTCCTGGTGGAGTATTTCTACAGATGAGTACCGACACATCCGACCTGCTGGACGAGCTTCGCGACGGGGTCCTGTGGCTGAGGTTCAACCGGCCCGAAGCCCGCAACGCGCTGACCTTCGCCATGTACGAGCGGCTGGCCAAGATCTGCGCGGAGGTGCCGACGGACGGATCGGTCCGCGCCATCGTGATTTCCGGGGCGGGCGGCAAGGCCTTTGCCGCGGGGACGGACATGACCCAGTTCCGCGCCTTCGAGACGGCGCAGGATGCGCTGGACTACGAGGCAAGCATCGACCGGGTGCTGGACGCCGTGGAACGCTGCCCCCTTCCCACCATCGCCGCCATCCACGGGGCCTGCACCGGGGGCGGGGCCTCTATCGCGGCGGCCTGCGACATCCGCATCGCCTCGTCCCGGCTGAAGTACGGGTTTCCCATCGCGCGTACCTTGGGCAACTGTCTTGCCGCCGCGAACCTCGCGCGGCTGTCGGAACTGATCGGGGCAGGGCGGGTGCGCGAGATGATCTTTACCGCGCGGCTGATCGAGGCCGGGGAGGCGGAGCGCATCGGACTGGTAAGCGAGGTGCTGGAGGATGAGGACGCCCTGATGGCGCGTGCCGCAGCACTGGCGGCTGAGGTGGGATCCATGGCGCCGCTGACCCTGCGCGCCACCAAGGAGGCCATGCGCCGCCTCCGGCAGGCCAACCCGCCGGACGACAGTGACCTGATCGTATCGTGCTACATGAGCGATGATTTCCGCATCGGCATGGAAGCCTTTCTTGCCAAGGAGAAACCGGAGTGGACAGGGAAATGAGCGCGCGTTCGGGGCCGCTGGCGGGCATGCGGGTGATCGAACTGGCGCATATCATGGCGGGGCCGGTCTGCGGCATGATGCTGGCCGACATGGGCGCGGATGTCGTCAAGGTCGAGAAGCCCACGGGGGACGACAGCCGCCGCTTCGTGCCGCCCAAGGTCGGGGACGAGGCCGCCGCCTACATGATGATGAACCGCAACAAGCGCGGCATCGCGCTGAACCTCAAGGACCCCGGTGCCGTCGATGTGCTGCGCCGGCTGCTGGCGGATGCCGATGTGGTGATCGAGAATTACCGCAAGGGCACGATGGAAAAGCTGGGGCTGTCCTACGAGGAACTGGCCGAGGCCAATCCGCGCCTGATCTATTGCGAGATCTCCGGCTTTGGCCGGACCGGGCCCTACGCCGACCGGGGCGGATTCGACCTGATCGCGCAGGGCATGTCGGGGCTGATGTCGATCACCGGCGAAGGCCCGGGCCGCCCGCCCGTGAAGGTCGCCGCACCGATTTCCGACATCAACGCAGGCATCCTTGCCGCGATGGGGGTTTCGGCGGCCTATGCCAATGCGCAGAAGACCGGGCTGGGCCAGAAGGTCGATACCTCGCTCTTCGAGGCGGCCATCGTGCAGACCTATTGGCAATCGGCGATTGCCTTCGCCACCGGCAACCGGCCCGAGCCGCTGGGCTCCGCCCATCCGCTCAACGCGCCCTACCAGTCGTTTCAGACCAGCGATGGCTGGATCAACGTGGGCGCGGCCAATCAGGGCAACTGGCTGCGCTATCTGGAGGTGATCGGCGCGCCGGAGCTGAACGACGATCCGCGCTTTTCCTCCAACGCCGCGCGGATGGAGAACCTGGACGCGCTGGTCGAGATACTGAACGGCTACATGGCGCAGGACACGACGGAAAACTGGCTTTCCCGGATGGAACGGGCGAGCCTGCCCGCGGGGCCCGTGAACGACATCCTGCAGATGCACGAGGACCCGCAGGCGCTGGCCCGCGACATGATACTGGAGGTCGACCACAGCACCGCGGGCAAGGTCAAGACGCTGGGCCATCCGGTGAAGTTCAGCCGGACCCCGGCCAAGGTCGCCATGGCGGCCCCGGTCCTCGGCCAGCACACCCGCGCCGTGCTGGAAGAGGCAGGATATAATGCGGGCCAGATCGACGCCCTGATCGAGGCGGAGGCGATTATCGCCGCCTGACGGGGCAGGGGGGTGGGGGCGTCTACAGAGCGCCCAGTTGGCGGGAGATGGCCCTGGCACATTCCAGAACGGCACTGGTGACGCGGTCGTTCGGCGGCTCGGGCCGGTCGAAGGCGCGGGTCGCGTTGATCGCGCCCACGATACTGCCGGACATGTCGCGGATGGGTGCCGCGACGGAGGCCATTCCCCGTTCGAAACTGCCCAGTTGCACGACGATCTCGCTCTGCCGGTCGGCCTTCCACTGCTGAAGCAGACTGCGCATGTTCTGGGCCTGACCTGCACCCCCGTCCTGCGGGTCGTCGCGGTAAAGCGCGACGATCGCCTCTTCGTCGAGATCCGTAAGCAGCACCCGGCCCATGGTCGTCGCCGCCGCCGGAAGGCGGCTGCCGACATGCACGATGCTGCCCATCCCCATCCGGCTGGCGACACGCAGCATGTAAAGCACGCTGCGCCCGTCCCGCACCCCGAGGTGGGTGGACCAGTCGATTTCATCGCGCAGGTTCTCGATCTCTGGCAGGGCGATCTGCACCAGTTCGCGCGATGCCATGTAGCCATGGCCGAGCCGCAGCACCGCAGGCCCCAGCGCATAGGTCTGGCTGCGGGCGTCCTGCAGCAGAAAGCCGAGATGCGTCAGGGTATAAACCGTGCGGAATGCGGCAGAGCGGCTTAGCCCCAGATGGCGAGCAATCTCGCTGAGCGAGAGTTCCGTGCGATGCGGGGTAAAGGCGTCCAGCACCTCGAAGCCACGAATCAGGCCGGGCACGAGGTAGCGGTCGGCGTCCAAATTTGTTTTGTCCATAAAACGACGTATAGCCTGTGAAACATTTCGATCCTACAGATTTCTGCATGACCCATGCGGATTTTTACAGGAGTACCGAGATGAACATGCAGTCAGATGCAGCCCCGCTGAAGGCGGAACTAAAGGCGCATACGGGGCGCTTCAGCGACAAGGCTTTCGATTGGGATGCCTTCCCCTCCAACTCCGGCTTTCCGGATCTGGCACGCGCGCAGATGCGCTATATCGGGGCGGGCGGTTCGCCGAAGGTGGGGGATACCTCGACCCTGAAGGCTGACAATTTCACCGTTTCGCTCATCTACAAGGAGCCGGGGAAATATGCCGCCTGCCACAGCCACGAGATCGAAGAGAGCTTTCTGATCATCGACGGCGCGCTGATCGTCGGTTGGGAGAAGGACGGCGAGGTGGTGGAGGTCAACCTCGGCCCGAAGGACATGATCCTGAACGCTCGTGAAATCGGCCATGGCTTCCGCGTGGATGGTGTAGAGCCGGTGCTGATGACGATCTCTGTCGACGTGGGCAAGCCGTTGCCGCCAGTCTATCACTATCACCCCAAGGAGCACGCCCCGGAACTGGCCCGTGCCTTCGGCGCCAAGCCCGGAGAGACCATCCGCTTCGATCCCGAGGGCGATCATCCGCTGCAGAAACTGATGGCCCAATATGTGGTGCGCCATTCGGAACTGCCGACCGTCTGGGAAGACGCGGGCTTCAGCCGCAAGGTCTATGTGGGCGAAGGCGGGCTGAGCCATGATACCTGCCGCAAGGAGATGTGGGGCATCCCTTCGCGTGTGGGCATCAAAGGCTTCACGCGGGAAGTGGAGGACGCGTTTCTCGTGCTCGAGGGCAGCCTGACCGTCGGTTGGGAAGAGGGCGGCAGGACCGTGGAGGTCGAGCTTGGCCCGCGCGATCTGGTCAAGACCCCGGCAGGCCGCAAACATTGGTTCCGCAATGACGGGGCGGCTGCGGCCACCGTCTGGCACGTGATCGGCACCGCAGAGGACGACGGCGTGGTCTACGAAGCCGCCTGAGCCCAAGCGCCCCGGCGGGTGTCACGGGCGCCGCCGGGGCGGCAGGGAGCGCGGATGTCTGCGGGATCTTGCCGAATGACCCAAAACTCTTGACTCGAACCCGGAATTAGAGCAATCATCATTATTGAACATAGTGTTCACATTTGAACACAGGACTGAGGGGGAGACGCACCATGGACGCATTCAAGGATCGGTTGGCCCAGCGAGCCAGCGATACGAGCCGGCCCGCCCTTGCGCATCAATGCCGGGGACGGGAACTGGAGCCGCAGGAAGTGGCTTTTGCCGCGGCGCTGATGGAAATCTACGGCACCGGCACCCATGACTACGATGCGGTCGCCGCCGCGCTGACAGAGCGTAAGTTCGAAGCGCCCCGGTCCGGCAAGACCGAATGGACGGCCCAGATGCTGCATGACGAACTGGCGGCAACGAACGCGGAGCTCGACAAGGCCTATGCGGAGCACGGCTATGGCGCTTGAGTTCCGCAATGTCACAAAGCGCTTCACCACGGCGAACAACGCGCTGACCGCTGTCAGCGATGTGAACTTTCGCGTCGCGCCGGGTGAGTTCGTTTCCGTCGTCGGGCCGTCGGGCTGTGGCAAGTCCACCATCCTGTCGATGACAGCCGGGCTCTATCAGCCAACGGAGGGGGAGGTTCTGGTGTCGGACGCCCCCGTCACGGGGCCGAACTCCCACGTCGGGTTCATGTTGCAGAAAGACCTGCTGCTGCCGTGGCGGTCGATCATTTCCAACATCGAATTCGGGCTCGAAGCGCGCGGGGTGGCCAAGGCCGAGCGGCGTGACCGCGCGATGAAGGAACTGGCCCATTGCCAGCTTGCCGGGTTCGAGAACCATTACCCCTATCAACTGTCGGGCGGGATGCGCCAGCGCGCGGCACTGGCGCGGACGCTGGCCATCGACCCGGAGATCATTCTGCTGGACGAACCTTTTTCGGCACTCGACGCGCAGACCAAGCTGTTGTTGCAGAATTCATTCGCCGGCACGATTGCCGAGACCGGCAAGACCACCCTGCTGATCACCCATGACCTGCACGAAGCGGTGCTGATGTCGGATCGCATCCTCGTGCTGTCCGAACGCCCCGGCACCATCGTCGCCGAGATCGAGGTGGATCTGCCGCGCCGGGACCGGCCGCTCGAACGCCGGGTGATGCCGCAGGTCGCCGATTATGCGGCACAGCTCTTCAAGCATCTGAAACTGGAAGAAAAGGCAGCCTGAGCCGGCCGCCCACTAAGGGAGATACCGAAACCATGAAACATACCATCCTTTCCGCCGTCACGGCCGCGACGCTGGTTCTGACCGCCGGGGCCGCCGCCGCGCAGGAAAAGGTGACCTACCTTTTCCCCGCGCCAGACTTCCTGCCCGCATTCGCGCCGTTCCAACTGGCGAAGGGGAACGGCTATTTCGACGAGGCGGGCCTCGACGTTACCTTTCAGGTGGGCAAGGGCGGCGCCGACGTGGCCACGCAGGTGGCGCTCGGCAATGCCGAACTGGGCGGCGGTATCGGGGACACGCCGATCATCGTACGTGCCAACGGGCTGGAGATCCGCGGCGTCGCACTGCTGGGGGGCCGTGGTCTGACCCAGCTGGCATGGCGCGAAGATGCTGGCATCACCGGGCCGCAGGACCTGAAAGGCAAATCCATCGGCGTTCTGTCGTTTCAGGATACCACCTACTACAACCTGCTGGGGGTGCTCGCCTCTGCCGGGCTGACGAAGAACGACGTGGATATTCAGGCCGTCGGGCCGGGTGGCATCATCCAGCTCACCATTGCCGGCAACCTCGATGCCATGTCGGGCGTGCCCGAGTGGATCGCCGCCATCGAAGCGGCGGGCGTGCCGATGGACCAGCAGCCGGTGGACAGCGTCTTTCCCGCCATGGCGCAGGCCATCATCGCCTCTGACGACACGATCGAGGAACGCCCCGAGGTGGTGCAGGGCTTTGTCGACGCGGTGCTGCGCGCGGTGCGCGACATTTCGGACGATCCGGCTGCCGCCGCCGCGCAATACGTCGCGCTTGTCCCGCAGCATTCCGAAAACCTCGCCGGGATCGAGGCGGTGATGCGGGCCTATGCCGAACTGATCTACCCCGAGGGGGAGAACCAGCCGCTTGGTGCTTTCGATCCCGAACGGATCAAGGCGGTTCAGGACTTCTACGTCGAGGCGGGCATCGTGCGTAACGCCGTCCCGGTGGAGGAGCTTTACACAAACGAGTTCATCAAATGACCGAAGTCAGCCAGGCCGTGGCCGGGAGAAGCGTCCCGGCCACCTCGGCCCCCGCCAGAGTTGGACCCCGTCTCATGCGTCTTGCCAATCCCACCGTCGCGAGCCTGATCCTGCTGGTCATCGTGCTGCTTGCTTGGGAATTCCTTCCCACCGCGCTGGATGTGCCGAAGTTCATCATTCCGACGTTGTCGGACTGCCTTGCCGAACTGGCGCGCATGTGGGCCTACGAGGGGCTTTTGGGTCACTTCCTGTCCACCGCGCTTTATACCGTGCTGGGCTTTATCGTGGGCAGCCTGCTGGGCGCGGTGCTGGGATATCTTCTGGGCATGTCCGCCTTCTGGGAGAAGGTTCTGTCGCCCTATATCCTCGCGCTGCAGATCGCGCCGAAGGTCGCCTTTGCCCCGCTTTTCATCATGTGGTTCGGCTATAACGCCATGCCGAAACTGCTGGTGACGGTGCTGATCGTGTTCTTCCCGGTGCTGGTCAACGTGCTGCAGGCCATGCGCACCGTCGACCGGGATCTGGTGAACCTCGCCCGGGCCTACAACCTCAGCCGGCTGGGGGTCTTCTGGAAGGTCGAGATGCCCTCGACCCTGCCGAACCTGATGGCCGGGCTGCGCATCGCTTCCACCCTTGCCGTGATCGGTGTGACCGTGGGCGAACTGGTGGGCGGCAACACGGGGCTTGGCTTCCTGATTTCCTACGGCGGCGGACAGGCCAATGCGGCCATGGTCTTCAACGCGATCCTGCTGCTCACGGTGATCGGATACGCGCTCTATTTCGCGCTGGTCAAGATCGAGGCCCGCGTCCTGCATTATCTGCCCCGCGCCGAACACTGACGCCGGGCAGCACACCCCATTCGACCGCGCATCGCGGCACCAGAGACAAGGGAGAAGGCAAATGACTGTCATCGACAAGAAGGCGCTGATCGAGAAGCGCGTGAACGAGGGGCTGAAGGGTCAGTGGTATCCGGTCTGCAAATCGGTGGAGGTGAAGACCTCCAAACCGTACGGGACCAAGCTCCTGGGTCAGAAGCTGGTGCTGTGGCGCGATGGCGCAGGAAAGATCCGCTGTCTTGAGGATTTCTGCCCGCACCGCGGCGCGCCGCTCAGCTATGGCGAGGTACACGGCGGCAACGTCGCCTGCCGCTACCACGGTGTTGTCGTCGATGGCGACGGCGTGGTTCAGCAGGTGCCGGCGATGCCCGAATGTGCGCTGGAGGGGCGCAAGGCGCTGCAGTCCTACATCGTGCGGGAAAGCAACGATGCGGTTTTCGTCTACGTGCCCTCGGCCGACCGGCCCGAACCGCCCGAACTGGCCCTGCCCAAGGAACTGACCAGCGACGAATGGACCGGTTTCCTTTGCACCAGCGTCTGGGAAACCAACTACCGCTACGCGCTCGACAACCTCGCCGACCCGATGCACGGCTGCTATCTGCATGCCGAAAGCTTCACGCTGGCCTATGGGTCCAAGCAGGACCTGATGCAGCTCAACAAGACCGAGGACGGCTTCCGTATCGAGCGGGTGGGCCAGACGGGCGAGAACTTCGACTGGACGGAATTCGAAATCCACGACGGGTCGATGTTCTGTTTTCTCGACATTCCCTATCCGCCTGCCGCCGGGCCGGGCGGGGTCTTCCGGATCATCGGCTTTACCACGCCGGTGGATGAGACCACCTGCCGCGTGTTCTTCTGGCGGATGCGCAAGGTAGAGGATACGGCCCGCGAAAGCTGGCGTTTCCTTTATCGCGCGGTGCTGGAGACAAATCACTGGAACGTGCTGGAGCAGGACCGGGTGATGCTGGAAGGCATGCCGGACGACGCCCGCCGACGCGAGATGCTCTATCAGCATGACCTTGGTGTCAGCCGGATCCGCCAGATCCTGACCCGGGCCGCCAAGGCGCAGGTCGAGGCGGAACTGAAGTCAGAGCAGATGGCCGCGGAATGACCCTGTCGGGCCGTCATATCCTTGTCACCGGCACGGCGCGGGGGCTGGGCGCGGAGATCGCCCGGTCGCTGGCGGGCGCGGGGGCGCGGTTGATCCTTGCCGATATCGCCGAGGACGAGGGGCGCGCCACCGCGCGGGAGCTTTCCGCCGACTTCGTGGCGGTCGACCTGGCCGATCCCGCTTCGGTCGCCGCCTGCGGCGAAGAGGTCGCGGCGCTGACCGGGGGCAAGCTGCACGGGCTGATCAACAACGGCGCCATTGCCACGGGCATCGGCGGCGTTCCCTACGACGAGATCGAGCCGGAGAGCTGGGATCTGGTGCAACGCGTTAACGTGCGCGGCACTTGGCTGATGGTGCGGGCCTGTGCGCCCCTGCTGAAAGCCTCGGGTTCGGGCCGGATCGTCAACATGGCGTCGGACACCGCGCTTTGGGGTGCGCCCCGGCTGATGTCCTATGTGGCAAGCAAGGGTGCGGTGATCGCGATGACGCGGTCGCTGGCGCGGGAACTGGGGCCGGACCGCATCGGGGTAACGGCGGTCGCGCCGGGGATACTGACGACGGAAAGCACCGAATACGTGCCCGAAGCGCGCCATACGCAATACGCCGAAGGCCGCGCCGTTCCCGGCCCGCAGGCCCCGCAGGACATCACCGACGTCGTCGCCTTTCTCGTCACCGAGGGGGCGCTGACGCTCACCGGGCAGGTTCTGCCCGTCAACAACGGGTTTGTTTTCGCATGAACTGGACCGCCGCAACATCCGAGGGGATCGAATACCTCGAACGCCCGGGCGCGGGGGCCGTGATGGTGCTCTTGCACGGGATCGGCTCCAACGCAGCATCCTTCACGCCGCTGCTGGCGCATCTGCCCGAAAACCTGCGGGTCATCGCGTGGAATGCACCGGGCTATGGCGGCTCCGCGCCGCTGGCGCGGGACTGGCCGCAGGCGCAGGACTATGCCGCAGCGCTCTCCGATTTTCTGGATCGCCTCGGGATCGAGTGCTGCGCAATGCTGGGCCATTCGCTGGGCGCGCTGATGGCGGCCTCTTTCGCCGCGGGCGCGGCGAACCGGGTGTCGCATCTGACGCTGGCCGCTCCGGCCATCGGCCATGGGGTCCCCCCGGGGGAGGCGCTGAGCGCCCCGGCGCAGGCCCGGATCGAGGCGTTGGAGCGCCTTGGCGCGCCCGCCTTCGCGGCGGAGCGCGCGGCGCGGCTGCTGCACCTGCCGGAGCGTGAGCCCGAAGCGCTCGCGCTGGTCGAGGGCGCGATGGCGCAGGTGTCGATGCCCGGTTACGGGCAGGCGGCGCGGATGCTGGCCTCTGGCCGGCTGCTCGACGATGCGGAACGGCTCTGGGTGCCCACGGATGTGATCGTGGGCGCGGAGGACCGGATCACCCCGCCGGAGGGGGCGCGGCGCCTGCACGGCGTGCTGCGCGGGCGCGCCCGGGGCCGCTTTACCGAACTGCCGGGGCTGGGCCATGCGCTTTACCAACAGCGGCCGGCGCGATTTGCCGAAACCCTTTCGACAACGGCCGCGGCGGCGGCGTGACACACAGGGAACACAGGGAGGGGACAAGATGACCGATATCGTTCGCACGGGCAGTCTGCGCGGCATCATGATGCGGGGCCCGGGTCTGACCCAGACACTGCCATTCTACGAAGACATGTGGGGCCTGAAACTGGCCCATTCCGAAGAGGGCACCGCCCTGCTGCGCGGCACGGGGGAGGAGACGTTTCTTTACGGGCTGAAGGAGGGGCCGGTCTTCGGGATCGAATACGTCCATTTCGCCATGCCGGACCGCGACAGCATGGATGCGCTGCACGCACAATGCACCGCAGAGGGCGCGACGGTGCTGGGCGAGCCGGCAGACTTCGACGACTGGGCGGGTGGATATGGTTTTGAGGTGCTGGACCCCGACAACCGCCGCCTGCGCTTTCGAACCGACGCGCGGTTGCTGGAGGAGGAAACCGAATGGGCCAAGCCCCGCAAGGTGAGCCATGTGGTACTGAACACCCCCGACATGGAAGGCACGCAGGACTTCTATGAAACGGTGCTGGGGTTCCGGGTCTCGGACTATTCCGCCGACCAGATGGTTTTCCTGCGCTGCAACAGCGATCACCATTCCATCGCGCTGGTGCGCGGTGCCTACGCCAGCGTGAACCACGTGGCCTTCGAGATGCCGACGCTGGACGAATTCATGCGCGGCATCGGGCGGATGAAGCAGAAGGGCCATGTGCCGACATGGGGGCCGGGGCGGCACGGGCCGGGCGACAATCCCTTTGCCTATTTCGTCTCGCCCTCGGGGTTCGTGATCGAGTTCACCTCTGAGCTGCAACAGATCGACGAGACCACGCATGAGGCGCAGGTCTGGCCGCGCGACGATCCCGAAAAGATGGACCGCTGGATGACCGCCGGCCCGCCCACGCCCGCGCAGCGCGCGGTGATGCAGGGCCGGCCCGATCCGGGCTTTCCCGAACTGCGGTCGAAGGCACGGGGGGCGGCGTGATGCACTAT
>NZ_LWEX01000375.1 GCF_001634885.1 Sulfitobacter sp. HI0040
GCCGCAGAGGGTATCTGCGGTGGCTCTTCCCTTTTCGGAGGTCACCCGGCGCGGCCGGGCTGCGGTGCTCCGTGCAGAAACCGCCACGCCAAGAGTCCGGCCAGCGCCAGCCCGCCAATGATGTCGGCCGCAGGCGCGGCGTAAAACAGCAAGGCGGCAGCCGACAGGAACAGCAACCGGCCGATGAACGGCACCTTTCCACGAAACCAGCCGCTTGTGCCGACGCTGACGGCAAAAACCGCGGCGGAGGCAACGCCCATATCCATTAG
>NZ_LWEX01000376.1 GCF_001634885.1 Sulfitobacter sp. HI0040
GCGTAAGGCGGGGTTCGCAGGCACCTGGCAACAGAAGCCTGCACTTTATCTTCCTGCTTGATTCCCGGTTCTTCGCGCTAACATTGACGCATGGCCGCCTCTTCCCTTTCCTTCCTGTTTCGCAGCCTCATCGGGGCCGGTGCTGTCACCGCCGCCACCATGTGGGCCGTCCGCGCCTTTGCCGATCAGTCCTCCGGCAGCAGCACGCAGCCGATCGCGACGCAGTGG
>NZ_LWEX01000377.1 GCF_001634885.1 Sulfitobacter sp. HI0040
GCTTCGCCCAGCGGACAAACCGATTGTAGCAGGTCGTGTAGGGTCCATAACGTTCCGGGATGTCGGCCCAGGGCGATCCGGTTCTCAGCCGCCAGTAGATGCCGTTCAGCACCCGCCGGTCATCCACCCGCGGCACACCACGCGGCTTGTTCAGCAGAAGCGGTTCGATGATCGACCATTCGAAGTCTGTCAATTCGTAGCGACGTTGCATCTTGCTGCTCTCCTCTCTCACAGAAGTGAATCAGCAATCCCGAAACCGCGCTAGTCATTTATGAGTGCGTGACCTAGAGGGGCGCACCCGGATGTACAACGATACGTTTGACCTGAAAACGTGGCCCGATGACGAGGCTCTCGTACCAGCCCCAGGGTCGGTAGTCGCGTGGCAGAGCCGTAGCTTGCGATACACCTTGGGC
>NZ_LWEX01000378.1 GCF_001634885.1 Sulfitobacter sp. HI0040
CCGAACGTTCCGCCCCACCAGAACGGCCACGTCCTGACATCGAAAGCATTACCACATGGCTTTCCCGCTGATCTTCCGTTCATTCTATCTCGCACTCGGCCAGTTGGCGGACCCGTCCTTCAGGCGCGTCTTCTTTCTTGGGATCATATCTGCCCTGCTGCTTCTGATCGGCTTCACCGCCGGTTTCGCCGTCTTCATCGACTGGCTCACCGGAGAGGAGAAC
>NZ_LWEX01000379.1 GCF_001634885.1 Sulfitobacter sp. HI0040
CCTCGCTCCCGGCGGGCATCTGCCATTGCATGATCACGGCGGCCAGATCGGCAAAGGGATGCCCGATCGTCGAAAGCTCCCAGTCCAGCACAGCAAGACAATCAGTGCCTTCCTTGGCAAAGATCATGTTGTCGATCCGGTAATCGCCGTGCACCAGCGTGCGCTGGCCATCGTCCTCGGGCATCTCGGCGGCGAGCTTTTCCATCAGCTCGTCCATCCCCGGGATCGTTTCGGTCTCCGACGCGCGATATTGCTTGGACCAGCGGCCCACCTGCCGTTCGAAGTAATTGCCCGGGGGGCCGTAGTCCGACAGGCCCGCGGCGTCGATATCGACATCGTGCAGCGCCGCCAGAACGCGGTTCATCTCGTCGATCACCCCGGCACGGTGCGCAGGCGTCATCTCCGGCATGGTGGGGTCGGCATAGTTGCGGCCATCCACATGGTCCATGATGTAGAAGGCCGAGCCGATCACATCGTCGTCCTCGCAGAGCAGATACATCTTCGCCACCGGCACGTCAGACCCGTAGAGCGCCTTCTGCACCCGGTATTCCCGATCCACCGCATGGGCGGATTTCAGCAGCACGCCGGGCGGCTTGCGGCGCAGCACATAGTTGCGCGTGGGCGTCTTCAGCAGAAAGGTCGGGTTCGACTGTCCGCCCTGAAACTTCGTGACCTCCAGCGGACCGGCATAGCCGTCAAGATGTTCCGACAGGTAGCGGTCCACCGCGTCGATATCGAGGGTCTGGGTATCCACGCTCATCGGTTCACTCCTCAGCTGTAACTCATCAGGTCGGCGCGGTCTGCCGCCATCATATGCGGTGTGGTGTTGAATTCATGCAGGAAAAAGCGGCTCCCCGAAAAGATGAACCGCGTGATCGAGGTATTCTTTACCTGAAGGTTCAGCGCCATCATCTGGGCGGGGGGTGCTTCGAGCGCGCGGGCGGTCAACTGCCCGATGGGGCCGCCGGAACTGACCACCAGCACGCGCTTGGCGTCGGTATCGCAGGCAAAGTGCCGCGCCGCTTCGACCCGGTCGGAAAACTGCTGCCACGTTTCCTCTGCGCCGTCGCAGCCACCCGCCTGCCAGTCGAGGATGGTTTCGCGCAGGGTGCGGAAATGGGTCTTGCGGTCCTGCATCACCGGGTCGGGCACATTGCCCGCGAACCGCGCGTCCAGCAGGTTGTGGAAATCGTATTCGTTGAAACCCGCGTGTTCCTCGGGTGCCGCGTCAAAGCCCATTGCGCGCAGCGTGTCCTTCTGCCGCCGCAGCGTGCCGGTGATCAGCCGGTCGGGCACCCAGCCCGCGCCCTCCAGCGCCGCGCCCACCGCCTGCGATTGCCGCCGCCCGAGATCCGACAGGACGTCGTAATCATCCGCCCCGAAAGAGGCCTGACCGTGCCGAACGACCAGCAACTCCGCCACCTCAGGCAAACTCCGCCGCCAGCGCCCTGCCCGCCGCGTGATACTCCGCCTCCATGCGGTCCACGATGGCGGCGGCGGGACCGACGGATTTGATCGCGCCGATACCCTGCCCGGAGCCCCAGATGGTCTTCCACGCCTTGGGCTTGGAGGACCCGTCCGAAAAGCTCATCGAAGAAGCATCCGCCTGCGGCAGGTTGTCGGGGTCCATACCCGCGTTGCGCACCGACCCCTTGAGGTAATTGCCCCAGACCCCGGTAAAGAGCGACGAATAGACGATGTCATCCGCGCCCGAGCCCACGATCATGTCCTTGTAGCCGGGTTCGGCATTGGCCTCTTCCGTGGCGATAAAGGGCGAACCGGTATAGCCCAGATCGGCCCCGACAGCGCGCGCCGCAAGCAGCGCCTCGCCCGTGGCGATGGCGCCTGACAGGGCCACCGGGCCGTCGAACCATTCGCGGATCTCGCGCACCAGCGCAAAGGGCGATTGCTGGCCCGCATGGCCCCCGGCCCCCGCCGCCACGGCCACCAGCCCATCGGCCCCCTTCTCGATGGCCTTGCGCGCGAACTTGTTGTTGATGATGTCATGCAGAACGATCCCGCCGCAGGAATGCGCGGCCTCGTTCACCTCCACCCGCGCGCCGAGCGACGTGATCCAGATCGGCACTTCGTGACGGGTACAAATCTCCAGATCGCGTTCCAGCCGGCCATTGGACCGATGCACGATCTGGTTCACGGCAAAGGGTGCGGCGGGGTTGTCCGGGTTGGCCTGATTGTGCCGGTCCAGTTCTTCGCGGATTACTGTCAGCCATGTGTCGAGCAGCGGATGCTCGCCTTCCGCCTCGCGGGCGTTGAGCGCCGGAAAGGACCCGACGATCCCCGCCTTGCATTGCGCGATCACCAGTTTGGGCACCGAGATGATGAACAGCGGCGACGCGATCATCGGCAGTCGCAGCCCCTGCAGCGCCTTGGGCAAATGAGAATCGTCGCGCTTGAGGGTACGGGCCATGCGACCTCCGGTCAGTGTCATGTTGATATGAAGGGGGCGGGTGAACCCGCCCCTCTTGTTCGCGAAACGCAAGTGTCAGAGAACCTCGAACAGGCCCGCGGCACCCATGCCGCCGCCGACGCACATGGTGCAGACGACGTATTTGGCACCGCGGCGCTTGCCCTCGATCAGGGCATGGCCGACCATCCGTGCGCCGGACATGCCATAGGGATGCCCGATGGAAATCGCGCCGCCATTTACGTTCAGCAATTCGTCCGGGATGCCCAGCTTGTCGCGGCTGTAGATGACCTGCACGGCGAAGGCTTCGTTCAGCTCCCACAGGCCGATGTCATCCATCTTGAGCCCATGCGCCTTCAACAGCGGCGGCACGGCATAGACCGGGCCGATGCCCATTTCGTCCGGCTCGCAACCCGCCGCCCAGACGCCAACGTAACGTCCCAGCGGCTCCAGCCCCTGCTGCTCTGCCAGCTTCGCTTCCATCACCACAGAGGCCGACGCGCCGTCGGACAGCTGCGAGGCGTTGCCCGCGGTGATGAACTTGCCTTCCTTGATGTGGATGCCGTCCTTGAAAACGGGCTGCAGCCCGGCGAGGCTTTCCTCCGACGTGCTGGGGCGGTTGCCCTCGTCCTTGTCGAGTTTCACGTCGTGGGACGAGATTTCCTTGGTTTCCTTGTCCTGCATCATCATCGTGCTGTCCATCGGCACGATCTCGTCGTCGAACTTGCCCGCCTGCTGGGCGGCATGGGTGCGGGCCTGCGACCGGGCCGCGTATTCATCCTGCGCCTCGCGGCTCACGCCGTAGCGTTCGGCCACCGTTTCGGCGGTCTCCAGCATGGACATGTAGATTTCGGGCTTGTGCTCCTTCAGCCAGTTGTCGGCCTTCACGCGCATCTCCGGCGTCTGCACCATGGAGATGCTTTCGACACCGCCCCCCACGACCACATCCATGCCGTCGGTGATCACCTGCTTGGCCGCCGTGGCAATCGCCATCATGCCCGACGCACACTGCCGGTCGAGCGACATGCCCGCCACGCTGACGGGCAGGCCCGCGCGGATCGCGGCCTGACGGGCGATGTTGCCCGCGCCGTGTCCCTGCTGCAGGGCCGAGCCGATGATCACATCGACGATCCGGTCGTGGTCCACCCCGGCCCGTTCCACGGCATGGGCGATGGCATGTCCCGCAAGAGCCTGCGGAGAGGTGTTGTTGAACGCCCCGCGATAGGCCTTGCCGATAGGCGTCCGGGCGGTGGAAACGATGACTGCGTCACGCATGTTGGTTCTCCTTCGTTTGGGTTAACCCCAATCCAGCTTCAGGCCACGGGCCTTGGCTGCGTTGCGGGCATATTTCTTAGTTTGGCTGAAGGCGTCAGCCATGTCTTCCTGATCCTGCGGATCGGTAATGTCGCCCCATGCGGCGGCGACCGCTTCGGGCGTGTTATCCTCCCCGGTGAGCGTGACGCCGCGGGTTTCATAGACGCGGGTCTGGGCGAAACTGCCGGCCCCCGCGCCGAGGATGACGCGGCTGGGGGCATCTTCGCTCACCAGATAGAGCAGGCCCGGCGTGATGGTCTCGGGCGCGAGCAGCTCCTGCGCCTCGGCGGGCAGCAGATCGGCCGTCATCCGGGTGGCAGCAGTAGGGGCCAGCGTGTTGACGCGGATGTTGTCGCGCGCGCCTTCCATGTGCAAGACGTTCATCAGCCCGAGCATCGCCGCCTTGGCAGCCCCGTAGTTTGATTGCCCGAAGTTGCCATAGAGCCCGGAGGCCGAAGCGGTCAGCACCACACGGCCATATTTCTGTTCGCGCATGATCGGCCAGCAGGCGTGGGCCACGTTGGCGGAGCCGATCAGATGCACGTCCACCACCTTGCGGAAATCGGCCATCTCCATCTTGGCGAAGGTCTTGTCCCGCAGGATACCGGCGTTGTTAACCACGATGTCGATGCGGCCCCATGCCTCCATCGCGCGGGCCACCATGTCTTTCACGCCCGCTTCGTCGGCCACATCGGTGCCATGGGCCATCGCGGTGCCGCCCGCGGCGCGAATTTCCTCCACCACCGCGTCCGCCGCGTCTGACGATGCGCCCTGCCCGTCCCGGCTGACGCCCAGATCGTTGACGACGACCTTCGCGCCGCGCGCCGCCAGTCCCAAGGCATGCGACCGGCCCAAACCGGTGCCCGCGCCGGTGACGATGGCGACCCGGTCGTCAAATCGGATATCGGCCATCAGTGCAGCGCCTGTTCGAAAATATTGGGGCCGGACATCACGTTGATGCCGCCCGAAACCGGCAAGATCGCCCCGGTCAGATAGGCGCCGCCCTTTCCGCAAAGGAAGAGCATGCAACCGGCGATGTCTTCGTCCCGGCCGACGCGACCCAGCGGTACGTCGTCGCCCACCTTGTCGCGGGTATCTTCGTTTGCGGTGGCAAAGGCCGTCATCCGCGAGACGAAGGGTCCGGGGGCCAGCGCGTTCACGGTCACGTGCTGCCCGGCGAGCTCCTTGCCGAGGATACGCGTCATGTGATGCACCGCCGCCTTCGACATGGAATAGGAATAGGCCCCGTCGCCCATTTCACGCTCCCCCATGACGGAGCCGACGTTGACGACCCGCGCCGGATCCTCCGCCGAACTCGAACTCACAAGCATCGGCAGCAGCTTTTGCGTCAGGTCGAACATTCCCGCGACGTTGACGTTCATCACCTTTTCCCATGCGGCGTGGGGGAACTGCCCCATCGGCGCACCCCAGGTGATGCCCGCGTTGTTCATCAGGATGTGGAGGCTGTCCGTCCGTTCTTTCACCGCCGCAACCAGCGCGTCGATCCCCTCTTCGGAGCCCACGTCGCCGACGAAACCGATTGCTTTGCCCGGCACGCCCAGTCCATTCAACTCTTCCGCGACGGCAGCACAGGCGCCTTCCTTGCGGCTTGCCATGAGCACGGTCGCCCCCGCCCGCACCAGCGCCTCTGCCGCCATGCGCCCGATGCCTGTGGCGCCACCGGTGACCAGCGCGGTCTTTCCCTCCAGCCCGAAGAGCGTCTGAATATCCATCAAAATCCCCTTTCGCGCGCGACGATCTCGGCGTGATAGCCATAGTCGCCCAGCCATTCCGCGCCGACGCGCGCACGTTTCATGTAAAATCCCATGTCGAAAGCATCGGTCATGCCAATCCCGCCATGCATCTGCACGCCCTCCTGCACCGCCAGTTGCGCGGTGGAGGTGGCCCGGGCCTTGGCCAGCGATACCGCGAGCGCCGCATTGTCGGGATCTTCGTCCAGCATCCGACCGGCGTTGAGAATGGCAGAGGCCGTCACCTCTATCTCGCACCACAGATGCGCGGCACGATGCTGGAGCGCCTGAAAACTGCCGATGGTCGTGCCGAACTGCTTGCGTTCCTTCAGATAGCCCACGGTCATCCCGAAGGCCCCGGCGGCCAGCCCCGACATCTCTGCCGCGAGCGCGGCTTGCCCGGCCTCCAGTGCCGGACGAAGAACCGACATCGCGTCATCGACCTGTCCCAGCACGTCGTCACCGGTCGCCTGTACGTCGTCGAATTCGATACGCGCCGAATCCCGCGCGTCGATCATGTTCTGCCGGTTACGGGTGATCCCGTCGCGGTCGGCGGGGATGTCGAAGAGCGTGAGTCCCGCATCGGTCCGCGCCAGCACCAACAACCGGTTGGCCAGCGCGCCATCGACGACAAAGGTCTTCTTGCCGCTCAGCCGAAAACCGTTGCCCTCGGCGCGAGCCTGCATGGCGGTATTGTCGGGGGCGAACTTGTTGCCCTCGTCGATGGCCAGCGCATAGGTCGCATCACCCGAAGCGATGGCCGCCAGCGCCTTTTCGGCACGTGCATCGCTCACTTGCCGCAGGGCCGTGGCCGCGATGACGGCGGTGGACAGGAAGGGAGAGACGGCCAGCGTCTTGCCCATCTCGGCGGCAAGGACATTGGCGGCGGCATGCCCCATGTCGGAGCCGCCCTGCGCTTCGGGCACCAGCACCCCGGCCCAGCCCATCTGCGCCATCTCACGCCAGAGATCCGCGTCATGCGTCCGCCCGGCATCACGCAGGTCGCGCAGCGCCTTTACCGGCGCCTTGTCATCAAGAAACCCGCGGGCGCTGTCGGCCAGCATGGTTTCGTCTTCGGTCATCACCAATTTTGCCATCTGCCCGTCCCTACCCCGGAAGCCCGAGGACACGGCGCGATACGATGCTCAGCATCACTTCGCTCGTACCGCCCTCAATGGAGTTCGCCTTCGTGCGCAGCCAGTCCGCCGGGCGGTCGCCCAGCGGGCCATCCCATTCCAGCGCATCACTGCCGCCCGCGGCCATCAGCAATTCATGCCGCTGCTTGTTCAGCTCAGTGCCCATGTATTTGAGCATCGCGCTGGCATCGCCCGCCCCGGTTCCGGCCTCGGCCTGATCCTTGTAGCGCTCCAGCGTCATCCCGATGGCTAGCGCGTCCACTTCGCAGCGCATGGCGTCGGCCCGCAGAGTCGCATCGGTCAGGCCGCCCTCACCGGCGGATTCCGCCAGCACGGCCCCCAGCGCGCGACCGCCCTGCAGGCCCTGCCCCCCGCCCGAGATCATCTCGCGCTCATGGGTCAGCAGGTATTTGGCCACGTCCCAGCCGCGATTTTCCTCCCCGACGATCTGATGCTTGGGCACCTTCACGTCGGTAAAAAACGTCTCGCAGAAGACCGACGCGCCGGAAATCAGCTTGATGGGCCGCGTCTCCACACCCGGATCGCTCATGTCGATCAACAGAAAGGAAATGCCCTTGTGCTTGGGCGCTTCACGGTCGGTGCGGACCAGCGCGAAGATCCAGTCGGCCTTGTCCGCGTAGGAGGTCCAGATCTTCTGGCCGTTCACCAGCCAATGATCGCCCTTGTCCTCACCCTTCGTCTGGACGCTGGCCAGATCGGACCCTGCGCCCGGTTCCGAATATCCCTGGCACCAGCGCACCTCGCCGCGCGCGATGGGCGGCAGGTAATGCAGCTTTTGTTCGTGACTGCCGAAATGCAGCAGCGCGGGCCCGAGCATCCAGATACCGAAACTTTCGAGCGGCGAGCGCGCGTTGATCCGGGCCATTTCCTGATGGAAGATCTTTTCCTGCGCACGGCTCAGACCCGCGCCGCCGTATTCAACCGGCCATGTCGGCACGGTGTAGCCCTTGGCCGCGCAGCGCTCCAGCCATTGCTTCTGTGCTTCGCTGGTGAATTTCCAGTTGATGCCGCCCCAGCAGATCGCCGTTTCGATGTTCTGACCGTCCCGCATTTCGTCGGGGCAATTCTGCTCCAGCCAGTCCCGCAATTCGTTGCGAAACCCCTCCAGTTCGGCTTCACTCTGCATCGACGACTCCCCCTCGCGACAGCGGACATCAGTTCCGCACTGCAAAATTGCATTTCGATATTCGATTGACAAGACAGTTTGTCCCCCGCCCTACTGGCGACCACACGTCACAGGAGATCACGATGAAAGCGATGCTGAGCCACGAACCCGGCGGACCCGAGACACTGAGCCTCGAAGAGCAGCCAACCCCGCAGCCCCGCAAGAACGAGGTGCTGATCCGGGTACGCGCGGCGGGCGTCAACTTTCCCGACACGCTCATCATTCGTGACCTTTACCAGATGAAGCCGCCCCGCCCCTTCGCCCCCGGCGGCGAAGTCGCGGGCGATGTGGAGGCGGTGGGCGAAAACGTCTCTGACGTGGCGGTGGGGGACCGGGTTCTCGCCCTGACGGGCCATGGCGGTTTCGCCACCCATGTCTGCGCCGAGGCCATCAAGGTCATCAAGATTCCCGATGAAATGCCCTATGAGGACGCGGCCTGTTTCATCTTCACCTACGGCACATCGCATCACGCACTGAAAGACCGGGCCGAGATCAAGTCGGGCGAATCGCTGCTCATCCTCGGGGCCGCGGGCGGTGTCGGTGTCGCGGCGATCGAGCTTGGCAAGGCCGCGGGCGCCAAGGTCATCGCCGCCGTCTCGTCACAGGACAAGGCCGATTTCTGCAAGGAATGCGGTGCGGATGAAACCATCGTCTATCCGCGCGAGATGGACCGGGACGCGCAAAAGGAATTCTCCAACCAGATCAAATCGCTCGCCGGGCGCGACGGTGTCGATGTCGTCTATGACGCGGTGGGCGGTGATTATGCCGAACCTGCCCTGCGGGCACTGGCGTGGAAGGGCCGCTTCCTCGTGGTCGGCTTCCCCGCGGGCATCCCGAAAATTCCGCTGAACCTGACCCTGTTGAAGGGCAGCCAGATCGTCGGCGTCTTCTGGGGGGCGGCGGTGATGCGCGAACCGCAGGGCCATGCGGAAAACATGCAGGAACTCTTCGCCATGTATGCCGATGGCAGGGTCAAACCCCGCATTTCGGCTCGATTCCCGCTGGAAGAGGCGGCAGAGGCGCTCAACATGATGCAGGACAGGAAGGTACAGGGCAAAGTCGTTCTGACCGTCGATTGATCACTCCAGATGCGCGCAATCGTTGAACCCACGGGCGATGAATTCATCGCCCCGGATCACCAGCCGGCTGATCGATCCATTCGCCGCCCCGTTGAAGGCGAAAGGGCGCGCGCCCGTGGCCACAGCCATGGCGGCCCCGATCACCCCGCCATGCACGACGACAGCGATGCGTTCATCGGGATGCGCGCGGGCGATCCGCAAGAGGGCATCGCGCACGCGGCCATGCAGGGCCGCTGTGGTCTCCGCTCCTGGGATCTCGCCCCATTCCTCCCCCGCGCGGGCCTTTTCGAAGGCGGGATGGCCTTCGGCGGCGTGGAACCGGTAGGCGCCTCCGTCCCAATCACCGAGGAACACCTCCCGCAGATCAGGCTCTGTCATGAGGGTCAGACCCAGCTTTTCGGCCAGAGGCGCCGCCGTCTGATGTGTCCGCCTCAGGCTGGTGACGTAGATTGCCGTAATCGGCTCTCCGCCCAAGCGTTCGGCCACCGCGCGGGCCTGCGCCTCCCCTTCGGGGCGCAACGCCGGATCGCCGTGCCCGTCCACCAGCGGAAAGCTTTCGCCGCGCCGGGCGGCCTCCGTCTCGCCGTGGCGGATCAGCAGCAAATCCGCCGCGCCCTTGGCCGGCACGAACCTGTGTTGCCGCGCTTCGTCACTCATCACCCAATTCTCCCCGATGCTTCGGGGCATCTGACCACAAGGACCTGCCCATGACAAACCGCCAGATCACCATCGCCGAACTGCCCAAGGACGCGCTGACCCGGAACCACTTCGAGATGGGCGAGACCGACATGCCCGTGCCCGGCGACGGCGAGGTCCTGTTGCGGGTGATCCTGATGTCCATCGACGCCGCGAACCGGTCGTGGATGAAGGGTGCGACCTACCGTGCCGCCGTGCAGCAGGGCGACGCCATGCCGACCTATGCGATCTGCGAGGTGACTGAATCGAACAGCCCCAAGCTGCAAAAGGGCGACATCGTCGCGGCGGAAGCCACCTGGTCCGACTATATCACCGCCCCCGCCCACAAGGTTCAGAAGCTGCCGAAAGTACCGCAACTGTCGAACCTGATGTCCGTCTATGGCATCGCGGGCAAGACGGCGTTTCACGGCCTCGTCTCCGTCGGGCGGCCCATCGCGGGCGAAACGGTGCTGGTGTCGGCGGCCGCAGGCTCCGTCGGCGGCTACGTGGGGCAGATCGCGCGTAACCTCGGCTGCCGGGTCGTGGGCATCGCGGGCGGCAGCGAAAAATGTGACTGGGTGCAAAAGGAATTCGGCTTCGACGCCTGCGTCGATTACCGCGATCCCGGTTTCGCCAAGGCCCTGCGCAAGGCCTGCCCCGATGGCGTCGACGTCTATTTCGACAACGTGGGAGGCAGCGTGCTGGAACTGGCGCTGGCCAACATGAACGAACGGGGGCGCGTTGTCTGCTGCGGGGCGATCAGTCAATACGATACCGAAGCCCCCACCGGCCCGCGCAACCTGCCCGGCGTCGTCGTGGTGAAACGCCTGCGGATGGAAGGGTTCATCGTGATGGATTTCGCGCAGGACGACGACAAGGCGCTCCGCGCGCTGCGCCACTGGGTCGAAGCGGGCCAGATCAAGGTGACCGAAGACATCGTTGAAGGGCTCGAAAATGCGCCGCAGGCTCTCATCGGGCTGCTCGCGGGCGAAAACAAGGGCAAGCGCATGGTGCGCGTGTCCGCAGACCCTGCATAAGGAGCCGGAGCCATGTCCGCATTGCAAAAAGCGCTTGAGACGAGCGAGAAGCTGGTCGGCACCGAGGTCGGCGTATCGAACTGGATCGAAGTCGATCAGGCCATGATCGACCGCTTCGCCGAAACGACCCATGACACTCAGTGGATCCACGTCGATCCAGAACGCGCCGCTGCCGAAACGCCCTTTGGCGGCACCATCGCGCACGGGTTCCTGACGCTCTCGCTGGCGAGCCGCTTTGCCTATGACTGCTTTGCCATGATGCCCGGGCAGGTCATGGGCATCAACTACGGCATGAACAAGCTGCGGTTTTTGACGCCGGTCAAGGCAGGCTCCCGCCTGCGGGGGCGCTTCACGCTGCAGAAAGTGCAAAAGCGCAACGCGACCAACATGCTGCGCACCAACCTGCTGACGGTGGAGATCGAAGGCGTGGATACCCCGGCGCTGGTGGCCGAATGGCTGGGCATCGCCGTGTTCGAGGATTGATCGCGCCTGCTGCCAGCGCTGGCTTCTCTGCGAAATGCCGGGTTATCAGCCGGACCATGATACGCCCCCCGGTATAATAAAGTACGTTATCGCACTCCTCTTCGCGGGGCTGCGATTTCGTGGTACAGATGAAGGCTGAGCGGTCGCTGCCGATCCGTTCATTGGGGACATTTCTACATCGGGGGGCCTTTGCGATGGCAAAGCTTTCGGTGTCCGACTCTCCCGAGAGGCGGACAGGTTTCGGGCGCGCCAATGCGCGTGAACGGAGCATAAACCAGCGAAAGTTACGCGTTCTGCTGGCGGAGAAGATGCATTTGATCGCCGCCGACCTTGCCTTCGAACTTGAACAGGAAGGGCTGGAGGTGACCGCCATCACGCACACGCTGGCGGAAACGATGCAGCTGATCGCCCGCAAACCCATCGATCTTGCCTTGATGAATGTCGAATTCTCGGACGGTAAGAGCTATCCCGCCGCACGTCGGCTCAAAGAGGCCGGGATCCCCTTCGCCTTCTTCACGACCTTCACCCAGGACGAAATTGCCGAAGATTTTCGCACGGCGCCCTGCCTTCGCAAACCTCAGGACACGCACCGGATCGCCGCCGCGGTCAAGGACCTTGCCCGACGCGCAAGGCGCGATCCGGAAATCCCCTGACCTAAAGGGGTGCCCAGCTCAGTGGGGCGCGAAGCCGATCAGCCGCACGTACTCGGCTTCGGGCACGCCGTAGGATTCCTCCGCCTCCGCCTCCAGCCCGGCGCGATCGAGGATGGTAATATGCCCCCGGTTGGCCCGGATAAGCCCCTTCCCTTCGAGGATATGCGTGCTGACCGTTACCCCGGCCCGGCGCACCCCCAGCATGATGGACAGGAATTCATGCGTCAGCTGAAGCTCATCCGACGTGCTGCGGTCGTGGCACATCAGTAGCCAGCGAGCCAGTCGTTCCTCCAGCTTGCCATGCCCGTTCGACAGTGCCGTCTGCGACGACTGGGTGCACAATACCTGAACGTAGCGCAGAAAATGGTGCCTCAGTGTGCGGTGCAGGTCCAACAACTCTTCGAGCTTTCCCGCCTCCACTGCCCGGCCTTCTCCGGCGACCTGCATGAACGTCTCATGCGTGCTTTGCCCCGCGCGAAGAACGACGGAGGTACCCGACATGCCTTCGCATCCGAAAAGCGCCGTTTCCAGCCGCCGCCCTCCCGGGCTAACCGCGACGGTCGAACCGACGCCCGAACAAAGGAAATAAACTATCTCGACAGGTGCGCCGGGCCTTTCGATAGAAAACCCCTTGGGCAGCGCGACATCTGAAAGATGCGGCTCTAGCGCCGCCAAATCTTCATGAGACAAGGTGAACAAAAGATTGGGGCGTCCGGGGGGACATTCGAAACGCCGGGGCATGAAATCACTCTCGCAATTGGGGCGAGAGCACCATCGCGTCTCTCGATCGAGGTCGCCCTGCTCGTTCAATCCCGACAGGCTGAGTATAGGGTGTGGCCTGCACGCATTAGAAGGGTCAGTGAACCTGTGTACGTTTTTGTACTGAAAATCATGCGATTGCTTGCCGTTTGTCCCGCGCCCTAACCCGGCCTGATGCCCGCGCTGTCCAGCATGCCGGCGACCTGCGCGAAAGCCTCCTGCGGCGTCGTCTGCTCACTCTTGCGCTGTGAAAGGAAGGTTTCGCATGGGCCTGCAAAGGCGATCGCGCGGTCGAGTTCCGCGTTGGAACCGTTCCTGTAGGCCCCGATGCGTATCAGTTCCTCCATATCCGCATGGGCCGCCAACGCCCGGTGCGCGGCGGTGAGCAAGGTATATTCCACCTCGTTGTGGCAATCCGGCAGCGTGCGCGACACGCTGGCGAGCAGGTCGATGGCGGGATAGCGCCCGCGCTCGGCGATACGCCGGTCCAGCACGATATGCCCGTCGGTGATGCCGCGCACCGCGTCTGCGATGGGGTCGTTCATGTCGTCCCCGTCCACGAGCACGGTGAAAATTGCGGTGATGTCGCCCTTGCCGTGGGGGCCGGGGCCGGCGCGTTCCAGCATTTGCGGCAATTCCGAAAAGACGGTAGGCGGATAGCCCTTCGCGGTGGGCGGTTCGCGCGAGGCGAGGCCGATTTCCCGCTGGGCCATGGCAAAGCGCGTCACGCTGTCCATCAGTAGCAATACATGCTGACCCTGATCGCGGAAGTATTCCGCCACGGCCATGGCAGTCCATGCGGCCTGCCGACGGGTGAGCGGCGGCTCATCCCCCGTAGCGACGACGAGCACCGCCTTCTTCATGCCCTCGGGGCCAAGGTCAGAGGCGATGAAGTCCTGCACTTCGCGCCCGCGCTCGCCCACCAGTGCCATGACCACCACATCGCATTCAGTATAACGCGCGAGCATTGCCATCAGCGTCGATTTACCCACGCCCGAGCCTGCGAAAATGCCAAGCCGCTGGCCCGTGCAGAGCGGCGTGAAAATATCCAGCGCACGAACCTGCGTGGCAAGCTTTGGGCCGATGCGCTTGCGGTCGAAGGCGCCGGGCGGGCTGGCCCGCAGTGGAAAGGGCATGTCCCCCTCCGACAGATGGCCGCGCCCGTCGAGCGGTTCGGCTGCCGCGTTGATCACGCGACCCTTCCAGCTTTCGGTGGGGCGGATCACGTCGCGCCCGGGGTCGACCTCCACCGCGTCACCGGCGGACACCCCGCGCCATGAGCCAAAGGGCAGCAGTTCCGTCCCGCGCGATCCGATGCCCACGACCTCTGCCCGCACCGGCCCGGCAGAGCCGCGCACGATGCAGCGCTGCCCGATCCCGAGCACCCGTTCGAGGCCGATGGCCGTGAGCGTGATCCCGGTAATGGCGCTGACTTCGCCGATGATCTTGGCCTCTCCGGCGTCGCGGGCAAAGCTCGTCAGCTCGGAAAACAGCGCATCCATGGATAATTTCCTCTTTGATACAAGGTTAATTTGCTTTATACATGAAAAAAACGAGCGGTGATACAAGAATGAACTTGTCCAATCTATCGATATTTGGACTCGCCTCGGACCGCATGACTTGGCTGGCGGCCCGGCAGAAGGTGACATCCGAAAACGTGGCGAACGCCGCGACGCCCGAGTTCAAGGCGCGCGATGTGAGTTCGTTTGAAACCATGCTCCGCGACAGCACGACCGGCGACACCGGCAGCCTGAGAACGACGCATCCGATGCATGTGTCAGGCCGCACCGGCACCAATGGCGTGCGGGAAATCGATGATGCCACGGCCACCGCCACGACGCTGGACGGCAATACCGTCAACCTCGAACAACAGGCCATCCGTGCGGCGGAAACATCGGACCAATACCGCATGGCTGCGCAGCTCTACCGCAAAAGCTACGATCTTCTCACCCTGGCCGTGACCGGCAACAGATAGGAGCGCATATGGATCCCCTTTCCTCCATCGGCAAGATCGCCGCCAGCGGCATGACGGTGCAGACGGCCCGGCTGCGGGTCATCTCCGAAAACGTTGCCAACGCGGATTCGACCGGCACGACACCGGGCGCCGACCCCTTCCAGCGCAAGACCATCAGCTTTGCCGAACTGCTCGACCGGGACGGCGGCGCATCGCTGGTCAAGGTCGACCGGATCGGCCGGGACCTGTCAGATTTCCGTCTGGATCACGATCCCTCCCACCCGGCGGCGGATGCGGACGGTTATGTGAAGCGCCCCAACGTGGACCCGGTGATTGAAATGGCGAACATGCGCGAGGCATCGCGCAACTACGAAGCCAACATGAACATGTTCGAAGCAGGGCGCCGGATGCGCGGCCAGATGCTCGACCTGCTGAAGTGAGCCCCGCGTGACCGATCCTTCCCTCATATCCTCCGCCGCCGTCCGGGGCGCCTATCGCAGCTCGCAGGCGTTGCGCGCAGACCGCACCACGCCAGCCGAAAACCCGGCAGCGACGGACTTCTCCTCGATGGTGCGCAACGCTTCCGCCGAAGCATTGGAGACGGTGCGCACCGGCGAGGCGACGGCGCAGGCCGGTCTGCGCGGAGAGGTCGGCACACAGCAGGTTGTCGAAGCGATGATGGCGATGGAATCCACGGTGAAGGTCGCCGTTTCAGTGCGCGACCGCTTCGTTGAGGCCTATCAGGAAATCCTGCGGATGCCGATCTAGACCATGACGGAAACACAGGCCTATGACATGCTCTCCGACACCGTCTGGGCCGTGCTTCTCGGTTCCGGGCCGGTGCTGGGCGTCGCGCTCGTCATCGGGCTGGTGATCGCCTTCTTTCAGGCGCTGACGCAAATTCAGGAAATGACGCTGACCTTCGTCCCCAAGATCGTGATGATCTTCCTCACGCTTCTGGTGGCGACGCCGTTCACCTACGGTGTGCTCAAGCGCCTCTCCGATACCGTTTTCGACCTGATCGGGAGCGGCGGCGCATGATGCGGCTTGCCCCCCTTCTCCTCTGCCTCCTCGTGATCGGCTGGCTCGGCCCCATAGCCCCGGCACGGGCCGAAGGCTGGGTGGGGTTCTACGTCCCCAGCACCACGGGTAAATCGCGCCGCAGCGCCACGGCAATCTCGCCCGACGGGGCGACGGGCATCTGCATCCGCGAAATCCTCGCAGCACAGGAACGCCACGGTATCCCCGACAACCTTCTGCTGGCCATCGGGTTGCAGGAGGCGGGCACCCGCCGCGGCGGGCATTTCACCGTCTGGCCTTTTGCCGTCAACGCGGCAGGCGAAGGCAGGCTGTTCGACACCCGCGCCGCCGCGCTCAACTGGATCGCGGAGCGTCAGCGTGCCGGGATCGCCTCCATCGATGTGGGCTGCATGCAGATCAACATGCGCTGGCACCCCGAAGCTTTCGACAGCCCCGCGCAGGGGTTCGACCCGCGCGTGAACGTCGAATATGCCGCGCGGTTTCTCAAGCGGCTCCACGCTCGCACCGGGGATTGGCTGATGGCCGCCGGATCCTACCATTCATTCGAACCCGAATTCCGCGACGTCTATCTGACGCGCCTGCACCGCAATATCGCCGCCGCCAACAGCGGGATGAACGGGTTCGCCGCGCTGGCGCAGGGCGCGGGCGACGCAGAGATCGCCCCCCTGCGGGAGCCTTCGCGATCCCGTCGGAAGTCCAGCGCCAACACCACGGTGGCCCGCGCCACATGGGGGGCCGATCTGGGTGGGCAGGCCACTGCCGGCACCTCGATCTATTCGGGCCGCAAGATCACGCCGCTGCTGCCGCAATTCACCAATCACAGCGATGAGGCTTCGGGATGAGCGCCGGTACCAAATCACCCACCGCCCTTTCCGGCCTCGCGATGCTGGGCGGCAACAAGGACATCGCCTTCGCCGTCGGCATGACGCTCGTTCTGGCGGTACTCTTTCTGCCGCTGCCGCCGATGCTGCTCGATTTCGGGCTGGCGCTGTCGCTCTCGCTCAGCGTGCTGATCTTCATGGTGGCGCTCTGGATTCCGTCGCCGCTGCAGTTCAACTCCTTCCCCACGCTGCTGCTGGTCACGACCATGCTGCGGCTGTCGCTCAACGTCGCCTCGACGCGCCTGATCCTGAGCGAGGGCCACACCGGCCTCAACGCGGCGGGCGACGTGATCCAGGGCTTTTCCAATTTCATCGTCGCGGGCAATTTCGTCATCGGCATCGTGATCTTCGCGATCCTCGTGGTGATCAACTTCATCGTCATCACCAAGGGTTCGACCCGCATCGCCGAAGTCGCGGCGCGTTTCTCGCTCGACGCGATGCCGGGCAAGCAGATGGCCATCGACGCCGACATGGGCGCGGGCCTCATCGACGAGAACGAGGCGCGTCGCCGCCGCAAGGAGCTTGAGGATGAAAGCGCCTTTTTCGGGGCGATGGACGGTGCGTCGAAATTCGTGCGCGGCGATGCGGTCGCGGGGCTGATCATCACGCTCATCAACGTCATCGGCGGGATCCTCATCGGTGTCGTGCAGCGTGGGATGGGCGTGGGCGACGCGGCGAATGTCTTTACCTCGCTGACCATCGGGGATGGGCTGGTCAGCCAGATCCCCGCGCTGGTCGTGTCGCTCGCCGCCGGCCTGATCGTGACCAAAGGCGGCACCCGGGGTGCCGCGAACGAAGCGGTACTGGACCAGCTGTCGAACTTCCCCAAGGCGCTCTACATGGCCGCCGCGCTGCTCTTCGGCGTGGGGCTTCTGCCGGGCTTTCCCTTCGCGGTCTTCACCTTCCTCGCGGCGGCGATGGTGGGGCTGGGCTATATGATCCAGCAAAGCGCCGCCCGCGCTGCGGTGGAAAAGGAGAAAGCCGATGCCGAAGCGGCCAAGGCCGAAGCCACCCCCGAAGCCGATGCGAACCCCCTGCGGCTCGATGAGCTGCGGCTGGTTCTGGGCGAAGGCCTCGTCGGGTTGGCCAACCGGCCCGACGCGGTGCTGCCCAGCAAGATCAAATCGCTGCGCAAACACTTCAGCGAAGAATATGGCTTCCTCATGCCATCGGTCCGCATCAAGGACGACGCGAACCTGCCGATCAACTGCTATGCCTTCCAGCTGCACGGGGTGGAAACGGCGCGCGGTGACATCCGTGCGGACCGCATGATGGTCATCAACCCCGAAGGTGCGCCGCTGAAACTCGCCGGGGAAAAGGCGAAGGAGCCGACCTTCGGGCTCGACGCGCTCTGGGTCGATCGCCGCACGGCAGACGACGCGGAATCCCAGGGCTTCACCGTCGTCGATCCCGAAAGCGTCATCACCACCCATCTGACGGAGGTGGTGAAGGACAACATGGCGGAACTGATGACCTATGCCAGCGCCAAGGAACTGATCGACGGGCTCGACCGCAGCTATCAGAAACTGGTCAGCGATCTGCCCGTCACCTCGCCCGCGATCATGGTCCAGCATGTTCTGCAGGAATTGCTGCTGGAGCGGGTTTCCATCCGCAATCTGCCGCTGATCGTCGAAGCCATGGCGGAGGCCATGCGCAATACCAGCAAACCGACGCTCATCCTCGAAAACGTGCGCCGCCGGCTATCCAGCCAGATTTGTCAGGGTCTGTCCGACGGTCAGGGTTTCGTGCCCGTCATCACCCTGTCGCCGGAGTGGGAAATCGAATTTACCGAAGCGGTCAAGATCGTCGGCGAAGACCGCAATTTCGTGATGTCGCCCAAGCGCGTGCAGGAATTCGTGCTGCAGGCGCGCCAGCAAATCCAGCGCTTTGCCTCGAACGACGAATGGCCCGCGCTGATGGTCAGCCCCGAGGCGCGGACCTTCGTGCGTTCCATGCTGGAACGGGTCAGCCCGATGACGCCCGTGATCTCCAACGCCGAAATCCATCGCAAGGTCTCGCTTCGCACGGTCGGCACGATCGGCGGCTGACAGGTGGACCTCTCCGCCTTTCTCTCCGACGTACTGCTGGGATATTTCCTCGTCTTCGCCCGTCTGGGCAGCGCGCTGCTGTTCATGCCCGGCTTTTCCGATGCCGCCGTGCCGGTGCGCCAACGGCTGCTCTTCGGGCTGGTCATGACGGCAGCACTCTATCCCGCGACGGGCGTGGGCCCGGTGGCAGAGGACCGGCCCGCCGCGCTGATGCTGTTGTTCGGGGCGGAAATCACCATCGGGCTGTGGATCGGCCTTGTGGGGCGGGTGCTGCTGTCGGCGCTTCAGTTCGCGGGCTACCAGATCGGCCTGATGTCGGGCCTTGCCAACGCTTTGGCCCCCAATGTGGGCGCCTTCGAAGGGGCGACCAGCCTTGCCGCGATGCTGCTGGTGGGCGCTACCGCGCTCATCTTCATCACCGACCTGCATCACCTGATCATTGAATCCCTGCTGATGTCCTATCAGGTCTTCGTGCCCGGCACCTTCATGCTGTCGGATCTGACGGACCAGTTCGCGCGGGCGGTGCAGGTCAGCCTGCGGCTGGGCCTCTCCCTCGCCGCGCCCTTCTACATTGCGGGGCTGGTGCTCAACGTCGGGATGGGTCTGGCGAACCGCATGATGGCGACCCTGCAGGTCTTCTTCATCGCCCAGCCCTTGCTGATCGGTTCGGCACTGGCCTTGCTGGTTCTCGCGATCCCGACCATGATGCGCGGGTTCCTCGAACCCTTCGCGGAATGGCTGCAAACCTACGGATTCTGAAACCATGTCGGAAGAAGACAAGAGTTCAAAGACCGAGGAACCGACCGAGAAGAAATTGCGCGATGCGCGCAAGAAGGGCGATGTTCCGCAATCCCGCGAAACCGGCACCGCCATGGTGGTGTTCGCGCTGCTGATGATCCTGATCTTCATTCTGCCCACGACTTCCGGCAGGCTGGTCGACGCGCTCAGCGCGCCGCTGACCGGGGCGGGGCTTGCCGCCGTTGGCGATGGCGGCGCGGGCCTGTCGGACACGGGCAACATGCTGCAATCGCTTGGCTTCTCAGTCGGGCTGGCCATGCTGCCGATCGTGGGCATCATGGTGCTGGCCGCGCTCTTTGGCGTGATGGTGCAGGGCGAAACCGTCGTGGCCGCCGAACGGATCAAGCCGAAACTGTCGAAACTCAACCCCCTTTCCGGGTTCAAGCGGCTCTTTTCGGCGGATGCTTTCGTCGAATTCCTCAAGAACACCGGCAAGGTGCTGGTGATCGGGGTGATCACCGTCTGGGCCGTGCGGGACCTCGCACAGTCGCTGGGGCAGACACAGAATTTCCTGCCGGAGCAACTGCCCGCCTTCACGCTCGACTCGGTACGCTGGATATTCCTTGTCACCACCGTCTTTCTGGTGCCGATCGCGCTGGCTGACATCCTGTGGAAACGGTCCCAGTGGAAGAAGAAACAGATGATGAGCCTCAAGGAGGTCCGGGACGAGCACAAGGACAGCGAAGGCGATCCGCAGATCAGGGCCCGGCGGGCCGAGCTGCGCCGCGCCCGGGCGCGCCAGCGCATGGCGCAGGCGGTGCCGACCGCCAGCGTGATCCTGACCAACCCGACCCATTACGCCGTCGCGCTGCGCTACGAACAGGGCAAGGATGACGTGCCCCTCTGCGTGGCCAAGGGTGCGGATGTCATGGCCGCGCGCATCCGCGAAATCGCGCGGGAGCATGACATTCCGATGATCGAGAACCGCCCCCTCGCCCGCGCCCTCCATGCGAGCGTCGAAGTCGATGAACGCGTGCCGGTCGAACACTGGCAGGCGGTGGCGGAGATTATCGGCTACGTGATGGATCTGCGCCGCAACAACAGGCGCACCCCCCCCGAAGGGTCCACCTTGCGCGAAGAATGAAGGCGCGCGCCCCGCTCAGCGCAGGCGCAGCCCCTCAAGGTTGCGGTCGGCGGGCAGCTTCGATTGTTCCAGAATGATCTTGGTGATCAACCGCGCGCGGACGAGGCTCAGTTCGCCCACCACCTGCGCCGCGTCCCGTTCGGGCATAGCACCGATCACCAGCACGGCGGTCTCGATATCGATCTCGTCCATGATACCGGCCGCGACCTGCGGCTTCATGTTGCGATACAGTTCGACCAGTTTGGTCATGTCCTGATTGTTCGCCTTTTCGATCCGCTCCAGCTGCGCGGCGATCTCATCGCGTACCTCGGCGAGGCGTTCCTGTTCGGTCCGCAGGCTTTCCTCGGCCAGCGCGATGCGCGCCTCCCGGTCGGAAAGCTCCTTGCGCTGAACCTCCAGCAATCCGCGTTCCTCGGCGATGGCGGCGGCGATGGCTTCGCCCGGCTCGCACATACCGCTTTCACCCGGCTGGCTGGCGTCTGCCGATAGGTCGGACGACATGTCGGTGACTTCGGGCGCCGGGGCCGCCATCGCCGCCATGACCAGCCGTTCGGGCCGGGGCTGGGACAGGCCCGCATCCTGCTGCGCGCCCATGAATAAATCGGCGGGCACCAGATCAACGGAAACTTTCAACACCCCGGCGAGGCCAAGTCCCAGAAGGGCAAGCTTGGGGACGGAGAGGATGCTCATTCCTTGCGCTCCTTGGTAATGTCGAAGAACGTCCGGACGAGGTCCGATTTACCCGGGACGGAGGCCTGCCCGCGTACGGGCGCCTTTTCACGCGCGGCAGCGAGCCGTTCGGCAGGCGAAGCAACCGGGGCAGGCTGGGCCGCTTTGCCCCCAGGCCCCTTGCGGGACAGGGGCGGATCGGGCCGCCGCGCATCTTCGGAGATCCTGCGCAGGTCTTCCACCGATTTGGCGGACTGATCCACCGCGCTGGAAAAGGCACCGACCATCGGCTCCATCTCCCGCAAGGTTTCCATCAACTTGCGCACGCGCCGGTCCAGCACGACCCCATAGCCGAGCGTTCCGACCAGCAGAACGACGATCACGATGTCAATCAGCCCCGGCAGCATCCTCGTCCTCCTCCTCTTCGTCGCGGGCGTTCTGCTTCAGCAGCATCTGCGTCACGCGCAGCGCCAGCGAGCCGTTGGTGCGCTGACCAAAGGACGCCTGAAACATCGCCTGTTCGTTGACCATCCCCACTACCGGCTGATCCAGCGTCATGCCAAGGTCGATCACATCGCCCGGTTTCCAGCGCATCACGTCGTGCAGGGGGATCGGCAGTTCGCGCAGCAAGGCGGTGATCTTCACGGTCGTGCCCGATATTTGCGAATTGATCTCGTTGCGCCAACCGCTATCGCCCCCCGGTCGCCCGCCGAGGTACGGTTGCGCCAGCAACGCCCCCACCTCTTCCAGCGCGCCATAGGGCAGGATGAGCGACAGATGCCCGTCGCGCTCGTCGATCCTGAGCCGCAGTCGCACCCGCAGCGTGGCCGTCCCCGGCGGGACCAGCACCACCGATCTGGGGTTCGTTTCCAGCGTCCGGATGTCGAAATGAACCGGGCTGATCCCGGCGCAGCACCCCTCGAACGCCGTGAGCGCCAGTTCCGCCAGCTGGCCGCCGATCCGCTTTTCGAAGGCGGTAAAGCTGCGCGGCACCCATTTCGCACGCGCGGTTCTGCGCCCGCCCAGCATCACTTCGAGGATGGTGAACAGAAGGTCGGGCTCCACCGCGCAGGCAAGCCTGCTTTTCCAGCCCTCCGCCACCGTGACGGCGATAAGCGACGGGGTGCAGGTAGCCTCCATCGCGTCTTCATAGGTCATGTAATCCATCGAGATCAGATCGATCTCGGGCGTGATGGAGCAATAGGATTTGAACTCGGGCGCCAGCGCCAGCACCAGCCGGTCGATGATCATTTCCAGCGTCGGCATGGGCTGGAAACTCTCCCGCGCCTGCCGGATCATCGCTTCTTCGATACGTTCGTCTTTCGCGCCCTGCGCCATCTTTACTGCACCACCATGTCCGAAATCAGGATCTCGGCGGGCGCGTCGCTGTTGCCCACGGCGCGGGCACGACGCAGAAGTTCGGTTTTCATCATCGCCAGACCCCGCGTTCCGCGCAGATCGCTGACATGAAGCTGGCGCAGGTAATCCTGAAACGTGTCACGCAAATAGACCTCGCGGGAAAGCAGCCGGTCCGCCCCCTCCTGCTTGTCGTCATAGACCATCAGCATGTTGAGCTTGAGGAACCGGGTCGTCTGGCGCCCGGTGGCGGTCACATCCGTGACGTTCACGATAAGCTCGGGAAACGGCAGCACCGGAAAGCCCGCCTGTTTCTTGGCGCCCTTCTTGTCACCCTTGGGGGACTTGTCCTCTTTGCCTTCCTTGCCGTCACCGGCTGCGTAATCATCCGATTTGCCTGTTTTATCGGGCTTTTCGCCATCTTTTCCGGCATCGGCGCTCTCCGCCTCGGCGGGGGAGCCGAGGCCCACAAGACCCAAGGCCGCGGTGGGTCCGATCGCCAGCGTGAGGCCCCCCGCCCCTGCGGCAAGGCTCAGAACGATGAGCGCGGGAATGATGATGATCTTCTTCATGGGTATACCTTTACCGCAGGCCGCCGCTCCAGACTACATGCAAGAACAAACAGAATGCAATTCAAGCATTGTTGCAACACTGAGCGCAGGATTGGGTGATTTTGCAAGGATATTCCAAACTATGCTTGAAACTTCTTCCTCCAATGGGAAAGCTGGCGGGAACAACAGGGCAAAAGCCCGATATTGAGAGCAGGTACACAGGTGCGTCAGATCCTCGACAACCTCGGCCAATTGGGCCCGCGGCGTCTCGCCATGTTGGGCGGCGTGGGGCTATTCATCCTCGGCGCCATCCTGATTGGCGCGCGGACGATTTTCGCGCCGACCTTCGTGCCGGTCTATAGCCAGCTGTCCCCCGGCACCGCGTCGCAGATGACGCAAACGCTGGAACAGGCCGGGCTGACGGTGGAACTGTCGCGCGCCGGTGACACGATTTCCGTGGCCGAGGGCGACGTGGCCCGCGCCCGCATGGCGCTGGCCGATGCCGGTCTGCCCGGCGAAGGCGTGCCCGGGTGGGAGCTTTTCGACGACATGTCCGGCATGGGGATGAACACCTTCATGCAGAAGGTGAACCGCCTGCGCGCGCTCGAAGGTGAACTGGCCCGCTCCATCCAGACAATCAACGGAATCGAATCCGCGCGCGTGCACCTTGTCCTGCCCGAGCGGGAAGCCTTTTCGCGGGTCCGCCCGGAGGCCAGCGCCTCCGTCATCGTTCGGTCGCGGGCCAATACATCCATGTCACGGGCGCAGGCGCAGTCGGTTCGCGCGCTCGTCGCTTCCGCTGTTGCCGATCTCGAACCGCAAAAGGTCACGGTGTTGTCCTCCAACGGGGATACGATCCTTGCCGAAGAGGATGCGACCGGCTCCGACTTCTCGCTTCAGGGCCAGCGCACCGCCATCGAGGAACAGATGGCCAAGAAGGTGGAGGCGATCCTCAACGCCCGCGTGGGCCCCGGCAACAGCCGCGTCCGCGTCAGCGTGGACCTGACGACGGAGCGCGAAATCCGCGTCTCCCGCAGTTTCGATCCCGAACAGCAGGTCGCCCGCTCCATCGAAACACGCGCGCGCAACTCCAATGAAACCGATCCCGCGAATGCCGCGGTGGACGCGGGCAACAACATCCCCGATGCCCTGCGCGAAGAAGGCGACGGCGCGGCGGGCACCTCCTCCCGCTCTGAAAACGACGAGATCATCAATTACGAAATCGGATCGGTCGAAAGCGAGTTGATCCGCGAACCGGGCGATATCGAACGGGTGTCGGTGGCGGTTCTGGTCAACGGCAGCTACGGCACCCGGCCCGATGGCACCGAAGGATATATCGAACGCTCCGAAGAAGAGATGCGGCGCCTGACCCAGCTTGTCAGCACCGTGATCGGCTTTGACGAAAGCCGCGGCGATCAGGTCCAGGTGGACAGCCTGCGCTTTCAGGATTTCGACGCTGAACTGGGCGGCCCGGTGGGCCGTACCCTGAGCGGCGTGCTGGCCGACAACGCCATGTCCATCCTGCGCGCGATCTTCGGCCTCGCCATGCTGGCGATCATCCTGATGCTGGGCGCGCGCCCCCTGCGCATGGTGCTGGACGCGGCACTGCCCGCGCCGATGGACACCCCCGCGCTCGCCGGGGCCGGGGCCGCGGGTGGCGAAATCGCGGGCGGAGAGGCGGGCCGCGCCATGCTACCCGGCCCGCAGGCCGGGCAGAAGGCCCTGGGCAACGATGCGCGTCACATGGAACTTCCCGTCGGGCGGAGCACCGGTTCGGCGCTCGTGCTCGCGGATCACGAAGACGCCCCGCACGAGATGGTTCAACTCGCCGCCGTCGACGGCCAGTTGCGGCGCAGTCAGATACACTCGGTCGCGGAACTGGTGCAGAACCACGCCGATGACGCGCTGCGCGTGCTCGGCCACTGGCTGGCGGAAAAGGAAACCGAATGATCTCCTCGCTGAACCTGCGCAACCTCGATGAAGAGGGCGAAGACTGCACGCCGGGCGCGGCCCGCAAGGGCGAGCATTTCACCAAGGATGAGCTTGAAGCCAAGGTGAAGAAGGCCCGCGAGGAAGGGCGTATCGCAGGCTATCTCGCCGGGGCGGAGGACGGCCGCAACGAAGCACGGGACACGGCGCTGGCCGCACAGGCCGAAACGGCGGATATGCTGGCGAAGGAACTCGCCCGCCTCGCGGTCGCGGCCCAAGAACATCGCGCCGCGCTGATCGCTCAGGTGGTGGGGTTCACGCTCCAGACCTGCGAAGTCGTCTTTCCCGAACTGATCGACAGGTTCTCGAAGGTGCGGGTGAAGAAGATGGTGGGCCAGTCACTCAAGATGGCCATCGGCTCCATCCGCATCCGCATCCGGCTGTCGCCCGCCACGATGGCGGCGCTCGAAGACGAATTGCGCCAGCGCGCGGCCTATTACAAATGCGACGGGGCGCTCGACCTTGCCGCCGACGAAACGATGCATGACGGCGAAGCCCGGATGGAATGGGACCACGGGCGGCTCGATTATGGGTTCGAACAGATCTGCAACCGGCTGCTGGCCGAGTTGCGGCAGACCAGCGAAAAGGCGCAGGGCGCCCGGAAGGAGATAGGTGGACATGGACAAGTCTGATCCGCAGGACAAGGAAGCGAAAGCCTCCGCCGATACCGCGAAAACCCCCGAAGAGACGGGGACCGAGGAGGCAGCGGCCCCCGCCGCATCCGAACGCACCGCCGCCGAGGCGGTGGCGCGGAATGTTTTTCCGCAACTCGATACCGAGGAAACGCGCCATGCGCTGGCCACGCGGGATGAAAACGCGGGCAACGGGATCAACGCGATGCTCAACGTCGGCCTCGATGTGCAGATCGTGCTGGGCCATGCGCGGATGCCGATTTCACGGCTGCTGGAACTGACCCGCGGCTCCATCGTGGAGCTGAACCGCAAGATCGGCGCGCCGGTGGACCTGATGGTCAACGACCGGCTGGTGGCGCGGGGCGATCTCGTCAAGGTGGGCGAGGACCGGCTCGGCGTCTCGCTGACCCAGATCGTCAAGGATCATGCGGCTGACTGATAGCCTCAGAAAGGCAGGCCGTTTCCTGCGCCTGCCGGGCCTTGCGGGGCTCTTGCTCTGTGCGGGGGCCGGTATGGCCGCCGCGCAGGACGGCGGCTTTCTGGGCGCGATCTCAGACGCGATCGGAGAGGCGGCACCGGGCACTGACGAGAATGCGAGCCTTTCGGGCCGCATCGTCCAGTTCATCGCGCTGGTCACCGTGCTTTCCATCGCGCCCGGGCTGCTGGTGGTGATGACCAGCTTCACCCGCTTCGTCATCGTGTTGTCGATGCTGCGCTCCGCGCTCGGGCTCAACCAGACCCCGCCCAATATCGTGCTGACCTCGCTGGCGCTGTTCATGACCTTCTTCGTCATGCAACCGGTGTTCGAGGACGCCTACGAAGGGGGTGTCGTACCCCTGCTTGAAAACACGCTGGTGGAGGAACAGGCGATGGAGCGTATCGCGGCCCCCTTCCGCGCCTTCATGTTCGTCAACACCCGCCCGCGGGACTATGCCCTCTTTCTCGATGTCTCCTCCGACGGTACGGAAACCGAAGACACCCCCCTGCCCACCACCCCGGAGGAGGCCGATTTTCGCCAGCTGGTCCCGGCTTTCATGATCTCCGAACTGCGGCGGGCCTTTACCATCGGCTTTTTGATCTACCTGCCCTTCGTTGCGATCGACCTGATCGTCGCCTCCGTCCTGATGAGCGCGGGGATGATGATGCTGCCGCCCGTCCTCATTTCGCTGCCTTTCAAGGTGATCTTCTTCGTTCTGATCGACGGCTGGTACATGCTGGCCGGCTCCCTGATTGAAAGTTACGTCCCGCTCGCGGGCGGATGATACGGTCCAAAGGAAAGCACTATGTCCCCTAGCCCCAACTCACCCACCGCAGCCCGTAAACCCAGCGCCGCCGTCCGGGCCATGACCGGCCCGACCAAGGCGGCGATCACCTTTCTCTGCCTCGGTGAACAGGCCGGGTCGGACCTGATGAAGCGCCTTTCCACGACAGAGATCGAACGCATCACCCACGCCATGAGCCGCCTTGGCCCGATCCCGGCGGAAATCGTGGAGGACGTGCTGTCGGAATTCACCGAAAGCGTGATCACCGGCACCGGCTCCGTCACCGGGTCGCTTTCCGCGGCGGAGGCGCTGCTGCGCAAGTTCATGCCGGAAGAGGAAGTAACCGAACTGCTGAACACCGTGCGCGGCAATAACCGGCAGAGCGCAACCTGGCGCCGCTTCGCCTCGCTCGACGAGTCGGTGATCGCCAACTACCTCGAAGGCGAACACGACCAGACGGCAGCGGCGATACTCAACAATATCGACACCTCCGTCGCGGCCAAGGTGCTGCCCCTCCTGGGCACCGACCGGATGTACGACGTGGCCGAACGCATGGTCGGCATGGAAGCAGTGCCCATCCACATGATGCGCCAGATCGAGGAAACGCTGAAAAAAGACATCATGTCCGACACGGTCCACACCAGCGCTGCCGAGACCCATCAGCGCATGGCCGACATGTTCAACAAGCTCGACGTGCAGGCCTTTGAGCAGCTTTCACAGACCCTCGACCAGCGCATCCCCGAAACCTTTCAGGCGATCAAACAGCGCATGTTCGTCTTCGACGATCTTGTCCGCCTGTCGACGCAGGATCTGGCGCAGGTCATGCGGGGGCTGGAGGGCGACACCCTGCCGCTCGCCATGCGGGGGGCCAAGAAGGAGCTGCGCGATTACCTGATGTCCTGCCTGCCGCAGCGGTCGCGCCAGATGCTGATGGACGAAATGGAAGCCACGGGCCCGGTGCGGGGCCGCGATGTGAACGCCGCCCAGACCACGATGGTGGATTACGCCAAGGTGCTGGCGGATCAAGGTCTGATCCAGTTACCTTCGCACACCGACGAAGAAGACGAGATTTTCGAATGACGCTATGCGCGGTCAGCGGTAGCGGTTGTATCCGCCCTGCACGATGGACGGAATATCGAGCGTGATGATGTTGAACCCGCCCCCCTGCCCGGCAGAAACCGCGCCCTGCATCAGAGTGACCGCGATATTGTTGGCGGTCGCCGTCCCTTCGAGCGCGTCGTAAACGGCCGAGAACCGCTTCACCAAGCGATCCACCTCTGCCGGATCCTTCAGCTTTTCGATATCGAATTTCGCTTTGAACAGTTCGACCTGCCGGTCGATGTCCACCTGCACGACTTCTTTCGGCAGGCCGAGCGCGGTGCGCATGAATTTGGCGATGTCCTTGTCCTTCAGGACGTCGAACCATGTGTTGATCTCGCCGGCCTTGGCCTTGAATTCCAGCGCCAGCCCCGCGCCGGTGTTCTGCTCCGCCGCGGTGTTGAGCAATATGCGTTCCTTGAAACGCTCGATCATGTCCGCCTGCCATTGGGGGTCGCTGAAATTCGCGCTGCCCCCGCCGCCCGGCGCAAAGCCAAGCTCGATGTGCATCTCGCGGATGTTGGGATCGGTCAGGCGGTTCACCAGCGCGGCGGTATCCGAGCGGTCACTTTCCAGCGTCTTGCGGATGAGCGCCTTGCCGAAGATCTGCGCTTCGAGGTCGAAGGCCCGCATGACGAAAGTATAGACCTCCGTATCCGCGATCAGTTCCTTGGGCGATCCGATCTGGCCGATACGCTCGCTGAAGGCGGCGATCTGCCGCGCGTTCAGCGCGTTGCGCGCCACCAGGTCCAGCTGCTTATCGCGCGTACTGTCATAGAGATTGACAGCCAGACCTGTTCCCAGACCGCCCAGGGGGATCATGCGGACACCGATTGCCCTGCCGCCGGCGGGGCGGCTTTTGCTGCGGCACCGCGGTCCGGCAGTTTCAGCGACATCAACTCGCCCTCGTACTTCAGCACGGGGCGCAGGTCGCTCATGGCCTTGTAGTAATCCGCCATGCTGACGTGGTTGGCGGCCTGCATCACCTTCCCGCGCATCTCTGCGCCGAAACAGGTTGCCAGCCCCACCAGCCCGGACTGGATCTTGGGTACGATCTCCTCCCGTGCCTTGGGATTGATGAGCGCCGTCTGCAACAGGAAATAGATCTTGGATACCGGCGTCGCCTTCTTCTTGGCGTCCAGCAGATCGCTTTCGCGCACGATGTCGGCGCGATTTTCCACGGTGATGGATTGGCGCCGATCCCCGTTGCGCAGGACACAGCCGTTGACGATGACCCGTTCGCGGGGTCTGAGCGTGATTTTTAACATGTCAGACCCCTTCGTGAGCCATTTCGGTCGCGCCACGGCCCGCAAGCCCGGCGACGATGTTGCTGTTGATTTCCACGAGACCGGCGAGGCCGCCCTCCCCCGCGATGACGGCGCTGCACTGGCGGTCGATCCACATGGCGATGGAAATGAGCGATGCCTTCAGGCTGTCGGGGATCGTGTTGCCCGGCTCCGCCAGGTCGCTGCGCAGGGCCGCCCAGATGCGCTGGTTCTCAACCAGCGTATCGCGCAAACCGCCCGCAAGGATCTGCTGCCGCTCGAACCGGGACTCGCTCTTGTCGAAATCCGCGACATAGGTCTGAAGCTCATGCGTCACGCGCGACAGGATGCGCCGCTCGATCTGACGCGGGGATTCGCTTTCCCTGATGGTCTTCTTGTATGCTGCCAAGCCCATAGGATTTTCTCCTTGTTATGTTCTTTATCCGTCCCGCTCCCCTGCTCAGGAGCGAGGCGTCGGCCTTACTGGAAGAGGCTCAAGATATTCTGCGGCGCCTGATTGGCGATCGACAGCGACTGCGTGGCAAGCTGCTGCTGCACCTGAAGCGACTGCAGGCGGGCGGCCTCTTCTTCCATGTCCGCGTCGATCATCGACCCGACACCGGCATCCAGCTTGTCCGTCAGCTCGCTCAGAAAGTTCTGCTGCGTCTCGATGGAACGCTCGGCAATACCCAGATCCGTCGCCGCACCCGTCACCGTGGTCAGGTAGCTTTCGGCGTTGCGCAATGCGGTTTCCAGCGCTGTCGGTGTGGTGCTCTCATCGATCAGGATCGCCGCAAATTTGGCCTGTTCCGCTTCGAGGTCGGTGGTGGTGAAATCAATCGTAGTCGTGTTCAACATCGTTCCGCTGCGGCTGACGCCGGAAACGACTTCCTTCGGGCCAGCGCCAGTTGCGGAAATCAGGTTTTCGCCGTTGAAGGAGGACTGCTCGATCGCTGTCTGCATCTGCGCGGCAAGGGCGGTCAGTTCCTTTTGAATGTCAGCCTGATTCACGCCTTCGGTCTGGGCAAAGGCCAGACGGTCAACGAATTCCTGCGCAAGATCGACGAGCGTTTCCGCACCCAGGCGGGCGGTCGACACGGAATTCTTCGCAAGGGTCAGACCCTCGTTGACGGCTTTGTTCATGCCGCTTTCGGAATTCATCGTCGTGGAAATGGAATAATAGGACGCGTTGTCCTTGGCGGAGGAGACCTTCAGACCGGTGGAAATGCGGTTCTGTGTCTCGCCGAGCTGCTCGTTGATGCCGCGCAATGTCGAAAGCGCGCCCATCGCCGATGTATTGGTGAGGATTGAGGACATGGTAGTTTCTCCATACTTTTCTAGTGGATTTCAAAGTCGTCGTTCTGACAACCGCAAGGTCTTGTCCGTCCTGAGGGTAGACTTCCGGCCCCGGATCAGATGATCAGGGGCCGGAAGGTAATATTTATGATCTCAATTTAATCATTAACGGAACAGGCTCAGGATGTTCTGCGGCGCCTGGTTAGCGATAGAAAGGGACTGGGTCGCGAGCTGCTGCTGAACCTGAAGCGACTGAAGGCGCGCGGCCTCCTGCTCCATGTCGGCGTCAACCATCGATCCAACCCCGGCGTCCAGCTTGTCGGTCAGCTCACTCAAGAAGTCCTGTTGAGTTTCGATAGCCTTTTCAGCGATACCGAGCTGAGTTGCGGAATTAATGACAACTTTCAGGAAGTTGTCGGCATTCTTAAGGTCGTCTTCCATCGTTACCGTTTCGGTGGTAACGTCCACGCCGCCGAAGGCCAGCGCGACGGAAGCCAAGTCTAGTTCATTCATGTTGATGGAGGTGGTCGAAAGTGTACCGTCAGAGTTGCGGGTGATGCCCGAGGTCACTGTCACCGCGGTTTCGACCGAGGCCATATTGACGCTACCGTCGGTCGGCGCGGTGTAGGCGGCGGCAGCGACGGCGGGGCCGCCAATCAGGTTTTCGCCGTTGAACGACGACTGCGCAATGGTCGTGTTCATCTGCTCGACAAGAGAATCGAGTTCCTTTTGCACTTGCGCCTTGTCGACGCCGTCGTTCTGCGAAAAGCTCAGACGATCGACGAACTTCTGGGCCAGATCCTTCATCGTCTCGGCACCCAGACGTGCGGTGGAAACGGAGTTCTTTGCCAAAGTCAGCCCCTCCCGCACAGATTTATTCATGCCGCTTTCAGAATTCATCGTGGTCGAGATCGAGAAGTAGGACGCGTTGTCCTTGGCCGAATTGACCTTCATGCCTGTGGAGATGCGGTTCTGTGTCTCGGACAGGTTGCTGTTTACGCTCCGCAGTGTGGAGAGAGCATTCATTGCGGAGCTGTTTGTGAGGATAGAAGACATGTGTAGTTCCAGTACTATTCTTAGTAATCCATGTCGTCATTCTGACAACTGCGGAATTATCCGCTTGGTTTGTGGTTTGATGCATGATTCTGTCAGGAATATGGCATCAGATGGTCTTGTCGACGGCTACTGAACCTGTAGCCATAATGTCACGTTTCATGCCGGAACGGCCATAAACGCCCGCCATTCCATGGCGTCCGCGGATATGGCGCACCTCGGCGATGATCTCGGATGTGGCGCTCTGCGCCTGCTCCAGATGCTGCGCGTCGCGCAGAATCAATCCTTTCAATGCACGCAAGCGCTCGGCTTCGACGGCCTGGGGATTCCGAGCCAGTTTCTGTTCCAGTTCCGCGCCCAGCCGGGCCTTTTCGCTTTCGTAATCGACCAGCACCGCGAAATCGCCCGCTTCAAGCGCGGCGATCTCCTTGTGCAGGATGCGTTCAAGGGCCTCGATGGTGGCCAGTGCCTCGCGCTCTGTGGTCATCTTTCGCGCCCCGTCTGATACCGCAGGATCGCCGTTTCGATCCCGTCGGCGATCCCGGTGGAGCCCTGGTCGGCAATGCTGCGTCCGATGGCGTCGGACAGGAAGCTGCGCCAAGTCTCTTCTGCATGGCCACCGCCGAAATTGCCGATCTCGACGGTCGAAAGCATCTCGTCCACCATCTGGCCGAGGAACATCGCCTCGAACTCCTTGGCCGAGTCACGGGCGGCGCTCACCTGCGTCTGTGCCTGCGTGCCGGGCACTGTACCGGCGGCGGGCCGTGTCATCGAAAGAGGGGGGATCTCCATCCGGTCGCTCCTCTATATGATCACGAGATCGGCGTGCAGCGCGCCGGCGGCCTTGATGGCCTGAAGGATCGAAATGGTCTCCGTCGCGCCGACACCGATGGCGTTCAGCCCGTCCACCAGACGCTGCAGGCTGACCGACCCGTCGATCACGGCGAATTTCGCGTCCCGCTCCTCCACCGAAACGGAGGTATCGGGCACGATCACCGTGGTGCCACCGATGGAAAGCTCCTGCGGCTGGCTCACGTTGAAATCATCCCGGACGGTCACCGTCAGCCCGCCCTGGCTCACCGCCACGCGGTCGATCCGTACGTCGGCCCCGATCACGATGGTGCCGGAACGGGCGTCGATCACCACGCGGGCGATCTGATCCGGCTCCACCATCAGCGGCCCGATCTCCGCCATCAGATCGATGAGCGATGCCTTGCCCAGTTCCTCCACCGCGATGGTCCGCGAATCGAGCGCCTGCGCCACGCCGCCCCCCAACGCGTTGTTGATCGCGGATTCGACGCGCCGCGCTGTGGTGAAATCGGGATTGCGCAATGCCAGCAGCACCCGGTCAAGTTCACCAAAGGCGAAGTCCACCTCACGCTCGACAATCGCGCCATTCTCGATCCGCGCGCCGGTCGGCACCCCCTCCACGATGGAGGCGTTGAGCCCCTGCGCCGCATAGCCCGCAACGGCGATGGGGCCTTGCGCCACCGCGTAAATCTCCCCGTCCGCCGCGGACAGCGGCGTGATGATCAGCGTGCCGCCCCGCAGCGACGTGGCATCGCCCAGCGAGGATACGACAACATCGATGGTGCTGCCCGCGCGGGCGAAAGGCGGCAACGCCGCCGTGACCATCACGGCGGCCGTATTGGTCGTACGCATCTGGTCTTCGGTCAGATTGCCGATGCCCAGACGTTCCAGCATCCCCTCGATGGCACTTTCCGTGAAAGGCGCGTTGCGCAGCGAATCCCCGGTGCCGTTCAGTCCGACGACCAGACCGTAGCCCACCAGCTGGTTGGACCTGACGCCCTCGATCGTCACGATATCCTTGATCCGGACCTGCGCCGCCGCCGATGTGGCGATCAGGAGCATTCCACCCAGCAGGGCGGTGTTCAGGATGAGTGTTATCAGTCTGCCGATCATCGCCCGGGCCCTCACAGGTAATTCAGGAACGACATGCGCGACAGCCGCGCCGTCACCGCGTAGCTCGATTCGAGCTGCGTCTGCAGTTGCGTGAGTCGGCCGGCGGCATCGTATTGATCCGCCCCTTCCAGCGCGAGTTGTTCGGAGGCGAGCAGTTCGGCCCGCACCTGCTGCGTGTTGAGCGTATCGGCCAGCCGCCCACGCGTGACACCGGCACCCGTCTCAAGGTCGGTGACCCCTGACAATCCTCCGGCGATGGCTGAACGCGCCTCTTCCATCCAGAGTGCCCGTGCATCGGGATCCGCGATGGCCGACACGTCAACCTCCGCCAGCATGGCAAGGCCCCGCAAAAGGTCTCGCATGGCCGGATTGTTCGCCTGCGCGGGCTGGCTGATCTTTTCGGTCGGTGAAATCTGCACCTCGACGAAGGGATTGGGCTGACCGCCTGCGTCCAGCTCATGGGCGCCGCGATAGAAGCTCGCTTCGAAATTGCGGTTCGGGTTGGCGACGAGCGCACTGTCGTACATCGTCTTCAACTCGTCGATCTTGGCCTGCGCGTCGGCGGCGCTCGTGATCGTGGGGCCGACAGTTCCCTGAATGATGCCTTTGGGCGAAAGCCCCGTCTCGGGGTTCACTTCGTCCCAGGGCTGAAGCGGGATCAGGTCGCTCTTCGTCCCCGACATCGCGAATCCGGAGGTATCCTTGTAGGCGGCGCGGGCTGTGATCGTATCGATTGCGGCCTGGGCGATCTGCGACAGGTTGCGCGACGGCGACCCCCCGTTGGCCTCGCTGAAGACCAGCTGTTCCAGCACGTCCTGACCCGCGTCGCGAATACCGCCAAGCGCGCTTTCCAGCCCGGCAAAGCGCTGCGCCAGCAACTTGTTGGATTCGATGAAGCCGTCGTTGCGGGTGATCTGCATGCGGATCGCGATGGCGTCCGCGGATTTGTGGCCCAGTGCCTCGTAGGGGCGGGATTTCAGCCCGGTGGTCACTTCGCTGGCGGTATCGGCAATCTGGCCAGCCAAACGGCTGGCGTGTTCGCGCTGGCGCAGGCTCTGCAATGCGGTGGAAACGGTGCGGGATATTTCGCTCATCGCTGCCTCACACCGCGTCCAGAAGCGTGTCTATCATGCTGGTCAGGCTCGTCAGAACCTGCGAATTGGCGCCATAGGCCTGTTCGATCTCCAGCAATTTCTGCAGTTCGGTGTCGATGTTGACGCCTTCGATACCGGCACGGCTGTCCTCAAAGGTGGCGAGCTTCACGGCACCGCCTTCGGCGCGGGCCTCGGCACTGACCCGTATGTTCTGATGCGCCCCTACCAGCGTGGCGGCGTAGTCGCCGATCGTCCGGTTCGTGCCCAGCCCGGCCCCGGGCGCAAAGCCCTGCGGCGCGGAAAGCGCATCGATAAAGGCCCCGATCTGTGCCGTGGCACCCGCGTCACCGGGGGTGGCCGCGCCCATGCCGTCGCGCAGACGCCACAAGCCCCCGCCCGCCTCCGGGCGGACCGCGTCGTTGATGCTGATGCGCCCGGCCAGCCCCACGGCCTGCGCCGGGTCGAACGCGGCCCCCGCATCGGTGAAAAGCCCCGCCTGCCCCGGCCCGATGGAGGCATCGGCAGCCTCGAAACTCTGCACAAGAACGCGGGCCAATTCGTCCAGCTGCTGGCCCATCTGGGGCAGCGTGTCCGACAGCAACGTGCTGAGCTCGGCCAGCCGGCCTTCGGAAAATCCCCGCGCCCCGGGCACGCCCGGGGTGATGTCGATATTGCCGGTCTGCAGGGCGCCGGTCTGCGGGTCGAAAGTGATCGCTGCGGCGTCGGAGCCGCGCACAAGCTCCGCCCCCCCGGTGGTATGGAGCGTCAGCGTCCCGTCGCTTTCCCACCTCGTGTCGAACTGCATCTGCCGGCCGAGATCGTCGAGCGCGCGCCCGATACGGTCGCGCAGGTCCGCCTCTCCCTGCGTTCCGGGGACTTCGAGCTGTATCTGATCGTTGAGTTGGGCGATCCCCGATAGCGCGGCGTTGACCGTCCCAACGGTACGTCCGAATTCTTCCGCCGCATCCGCCGTCGCGGTGGTGAGCGACTGCGAAGCGGTGTTAAGCGACTTGACCAGCGATTCTGCATTCAGCAGAACGCCGCGCTGGACCCCGGCGCTGTTGGGCGCATTGACCAGCAGATCGAGGCTTGTCTGGAATTCGGCGACCCGTGCTGCGGGCGAAATCTCATCCCCCGGATTGCCGAGGGTCCCGAGATAGCCGTTCAGCACCTCGCCTGTCACCGTAGCACCCGCGGCCTCCGCCCCGGCGCGCCGGGTCATGGCCGCCAGCCGGTCGTCAACCTGCCGGGCGATGCGCACCTCCACCGTGCTGCCCTGCCCCGCCGGCGTGCCGCTCGTCTGGGCGGCATCGCGCCGGGCGTAGCCGGGGGTGCTCGCATTGGCGATGTTGCCGGCCACCATCGTTGCACGCTCTTCGGTCGCGCGCAGTCCGCTGCGTGAGACGTTGAAGGCGGCCGAGATGCTCATTCAGCGGGTTCCCCCTATCAGCGCTTGATGCGCAGGGTCTCGTCCAGCATTTCGTCGCTGGTCGTGATGATCTTGGCGTTGGACGCATAGGCCCGCTGGGTCTGGATCAGGTCGGTCAGTTCCTTCGCGATATCGACGTTGGACTGCTCCAACGCGCCGCTGACCACCCGGCCCAGCCCGTTCGACGTGGCGGAGTTGAGGTTCACCGGCCCGGAGGCGAGCGTCGAGACATAGGCGTTGCCATCGATCGACCCCATCTCGTTGGGGTTCGCGACCTGCGCGATGGGGATTTCGAACAGCGGGCGGCGCTGGCCATTGTCGAAGACACCGTAGAGCACGCCAGCCTCGCTCATCTCCGCCCGGATCAGGCTACCGGTCTGGGCACCATTATCTTCAAAGCGGGGCGCTGCGTAGTCACCGGAAAATTGGGTCATCCCGGCAAAGCTGCCCGGCGCGCCGAGGTTGATTTCCAGCGGCTGGGGCGTTCCCCCATTGGCGATGGACAGTGTCACGACCCCGGTGGCCGGATCGATCGGCAGGCCGGTTGAGGTATAGCTCGCCGGGCTGCCCGCGTTGGGGCCACTGTCGTTGAAGGCGACCGTCGCACTGCCGTAGTTGGTTCCGTCGGCATCCGTTATGGTCAGGGACCATTCATTTGGCGTCGCCGTAGGCTGCCAGGACAGGTTCATCTCCGCCTGCCCGCCAAGCTGGTTCACATAGCGCAGGGTGGAAACGAAAGGCGCGCCGGGGGTGGCTTGCCCGGTTTCCTGCGACGGCACATTTCCCGACACATTGACCAGCGTGCTGGGGGAGCCGGGGATCTGGTAGTCCGCGATATTCACGGTTTCCAGATCGCCAAAGCCCGTGCGGTTCACATTGCCCACGTTGCCGTCGACGGCGGTCGGAAACCCGCTGAGGTAATAGCCCGCGGAATTGCGCAGGTTGCCATTCTGGTCGGGCGCGAAGGATCCCGCGCGCGTCATGAAGTAGTTGGATTCGACCGGATCGTTCGGATTGCGCGAGACGACAAAGAAACCATCGCCCTGAATCGCGAAGTCCGTGTTGCGGCCCGTGGTCTGCAGGATCCCCGTGTCGTCGATGTCCGACCGCGTCGTGCTGACCACACCGGCCTGCTGGTCGCCCGTGTTATGGGTGACGAAATCGGAAAAGCTCCGCCGGTAGCCTACGGTATTGGCGTTGGCGATGTTGCTCGAAATCACGCTGACCTTGGACGAATTGGCCTGCAGGCCGCTGATTCCCACTTGAAGGGCGTTGCCGATACTCATGGATTACTCCTCTTCATCTTGTACTATTCATACGCATACAAGAATAATAAATGCGCGCTTAATCTTGTTCTAATCATGATTCAATTAAGGTCTTTGTCATTTTTGTCACTCACGGCGCCTGCTCCGGTCAGTTCCAGAACGGTGTCGAGCGCCCGGTCGGCATCCGACATGCTGCTGCGCATCGCCTCCGACGTCAGCGTTTCGGGCGGCTCCACCTCGGGCGACAGGCGCAGGGCGATGTCCCGCCAGCCGGACATGTCCGACAGCAGGGGAAAGGTGCCTGCAAGTCGCTCCAGGGTATCGGCGGCGCCGATCTCATGCGCCGCAAGGGTCAGCCGCGTGGCGTCCGGAAAGGCGAAATCACTTGGATAGCGCGCCCACAACTCCATAAAGGCATCATGCGCCGCCGCCCACTTCCGCTTGTCGTAGAGCGCCTCGGCCCGGCTGCGTGCGAGCCTTGCGTCAAGCGCCCGGGCGCGCAGGGCCGCCAACTCCTCCGTCCGGCCCGCCCGCGAGAGGGCCGAGACGAGCAGCCGCTCGGCCTCGGCGTCGCTTTCCCCTGTCTCAAGGCCCACGCTCATAAGCAGGTCAACCGCACCATCCGCCTGCCCGCCCGCCAGCAGGGCGCGCGCCTCGCCCAGCCAAAGGTCGCGCAGATAGGCGGGGTCGGTTTCGAACATCTCCAGTTCCTGCGCCGCAATCGCCAGTTCCCGCAGGTTGCGGAACTCTCGCGCGGCGGCGCTGGTGATTCCCGCCGCCAGCAG
>NZ_LWEX01000380.1 GCF_001634885.1 Sulfitobacter sp. HI0040
GGGCATCGATCAGCGCCGCCACATGCACCCCCGCCGCCGCCAGATCATGTGCCGTGCGATGGGCATCGTCGTTGTTGCCGAAGACGGTGACGCGCCGGCCCGGGCTGACCCCCCACCGGTTGAGGTAACTGCGCACCGCCCCGGCCATCATGATGCCCGGGCGGTCGTTGTTGCGAAAGGCGATGGGCCGCTCCAGCCCGCCCGCGGCCAGCACCGCCCGGCGTGCAACGATGCGCCAGAAACATTCCAGCGGCGCGGTCTCGGGCCGGTCGCCGC
>NZ_LWEX01000381.1 GCF_001634885.1 Sulfitobacter sp. HI0040
GAGGTTTGACGCACTGTGGGAATAAGTATTTGTAAAAATGGTGGAAAAACAGGCGTTGCAGTTCGGGGTAACTGCCTCGGCCCTGCCTATGTGTAAAATATATTCATCATTGTGTCGGAAATTTTACAACTCAGGTTTGTTCCGACACATTCGGAAATTGGGATACGTGGGATGCAAAAAGGGCGGGGTAATCACCCCGCCCCGCCGTTTCGTTGCCAAGCAGATCAGGTCAGTGGGCTTCTTCTGCCACCGCGGCCTGAACTGCCTCTTC
>NZ_LWEX01000382.1 GCF_001634885.1 Sulfitobacter sp. HI0040
GATTTCCTGCTGCTGGATGAACCCGCCGCAGGAATGTCTGAAATCGAAGCCGAAGAGCTGTCGCAACTGATTGCGCGGATTGCATCGGAACTGGGCATCGGGGTGCTTTTGATCGAACACAATGTCGGTCTGGTGCTGGGTGTTTGCGAACAGGTGTACGTTCTGGACGCGGGCCAGATCATCGAACAGGGCGACCGCGCGACGATCCTCGCCTCTCAGGCGGTGCGTGATGCCTATCTCGGGGC
>NZ_LWEX01000383.1 GCF_001634885.1 Sulfitobacter sp. HI0040
GGCGCGCTGATGCGAAACGGTCAGCCATAAAGGTCGATGACCGCATCCTGCCCCGCGATCTGAAGGAACAGCGCGCTTTGCGCCGCGCCGTCGGTGACGGCCCAGATGATCTGGCCCGTGGGGCTGTGGATCACGAAGGCTTCCTCCACCCCCGCGGCACCGGCGCCTGCGGTTTCCCCGAAATTGACGTGAAAGTCGGCGGCGCTGGCGGCCTCATCCCCGTAGAGCAGGATATCGTTCTGCTCCGCCGCGTAGTCGTCAACCCAGTCG
>NZ_LWEX01000384.1 GCF_001634885.1 Sulfitobacter sp. HI0040
ACCCCTGCCCCATGGGCACGACGTTGAAGGGCACCATCGCCGCCCGCACATCCCGCCCAGGCAGGGCGTCCCGCAGGGTGGCGGCATTGGTGACCCCGTTCTGCAGGCTGATCACGCAAGCCCCCGCCGCGCCATGCGCAGCGATGCTGCGGGCGATATCGGCGGTGTCCCGCGTTTTCACCGTTACGAGAATGACATCCGCCTGCGCGAGACAGCGCGCATCCTGCGTAAAGGTCAGATCTTCCGGGCGCACCGTCTCCGCCAGCCCGCCGAAATCGGTGAGCGTCAGGCCGTGGGCGCGTATCTCGTGCCCGATGCGGGGCCGTACCAGCAACGTGACATCACGGCCCGCTGCAGCCAGCAGCCCGCCCGTGAAACAGCCAATGGCCCCCGCGCCCGCGACGACGATCCGCGGGCCGTCGGTCATTTGTCCAGACACCAACGCATGATGGCCTTTTGCGCGTGAAGACGGTTTTCCGCCTCGTCGAAGATAACGGAATGGGGCCCGTCCATGACGCTGCTGGTCGCCTCGTCGTCGCGATGCGCGGGAAGGCAGTGCATGAACAGGGCATCCGGTTTGGCCCGCGCCATGAGCGCGTCGTTGACCTGATAGCCGCGCAACTGGTTGTGGCGCCGTTCCCGTGCAGACTGCGGGTCATGCATGCTGACCCAGGTGTCGGTGACCACCAGATCGGCGCCCTCCACCGCCTTCGCCGGATCGCGCTCCACGGTATATAGGCCATCGAGGGCCGGTTCCGGGTCCAGTGGGGGTGGGCCGGTAAACGTGAGGTCGAATTCGAACTGTTTCGCCGCATGGGCGAAACTGGCGAAAACGTTGTTGCCATCGCCTGACCAGACGATCTTGCGCCCCTTGATCGGTCCGGCGTGTTCCTCGAACGTCATGACATCGGCCATGATCTGGCAGGGGTGGCTGCGGTTGGTCAGCCCGTTGATGACCGGCACGCTCGCGTATTCCGCCATTTCGAGCAAGGTCTGCTCTTCGAAGGTCCGTATCATGATGAGATCGACGTAGCGGCTGAGCACGCGGGCGGTATCGGCGATCGTCTCGCCGTGGCCCAGTTGCATGTCGGTTCCCGACAGGACCATGGTCTGCCCGCCCATCTGCCGGACGCCTACATCGAAGGAGACACGCGTACGGGTGGAGGGTTTTTCGAAGATCAGCGCCACCATGTGGTCCTTGAGCGGCTGATCGTCGTCGGGCGCGCCGCGGGGGCGACCCTGACGCGCCGTCTTGACCGCGCGGGCGTCGTCAATAATTCCGCGCAGCGCTTCGGGGCGGGTTTGGTGAATATCAAGGAAGTGGGGCATGGATTTGCCTTTCTTACGGGCCGGGCACGAACTGCGCCGTGGCGGTGCGTGGCTTTAGGGAGCGGCGCGCCGCCTATTTCTTCATGGAGGTCGCCGCGTCGTCCAGTCGCGACAGCGCCTCTTCGATCTCGTCATCCGTGATGTTGAGGGGGGGCAGGATGCGCACGACGTTGTCTGCGGCCGGCACGGTCAAAACCTCATGCGCGTAGCCCGCCGTGACGAGATCGGTGTTCGTCACCTTGCAGCGCAGCCCCAGCATGAGCCCCATTCCGCGCACCTCTTCGAAAACGTCCGGGTGCGATGCCACGAGGCCTTCGAGCTTTTGACGGATGATCCCGGCCTTGCGGTTCACTTCGGGCAGGAAATCGGGCGCGGTGATCACATCCATCACTGCGGCTCCGACGGCGCAGCCCAGCGGGTTGCCCCCGTAGGTGGAACCATGGGTGCCCGCCGTCATGCCCGACGCTGCTTCTTCGGTCGCCAGCACGGCACCGAGGGGGAAGCCGCCCCCGATCCCCTTGGCCACCATCATGATGTCGGGGGAAACGCCCGACCATTCATGTGCGAAGAGCCGTCCAGTGCGACCCACGCCGCATTGCACTTCGTCCAGGATCATCAGGATGCCGTGTTCATCGCAGAGATCGCGCAAACCCTTCAGACAGGCATCCGGCAGTGGCCTGATGCCGCCCTCGCCCTGCACCGGCTCGACCATGATCGCGGCGGTCTTGTCGGTCACGGCGGCACGCAGTGCATCGTGATCGCCGAAGTCCAGATGCACGAAGCCCGGCAGGAGCGGACCGAACCCCTTGGTCATCTTCTCCGACCCCGCCGCCGCAATCCCGGCAGAGGAGCGCCCGTGGAAGGCACCGGAAAACGTGATGATCTCAACCCGTTCCGGCGCGCCGCGGTCGTGGAAATGCTTGCGCGCCATCTTCACCGCCAGTTCACAGGCTTCGGTGCCCGAGTTCGTGAAGAAACAGGTATCCGCAAAGGTGTGCTCCACCAGCCTGTCCGCCAGCGCCTGCTGCTGCGGAATCTGGTAAAGGTTGGACGTATGCCAGAGCGTTTGCGCCTGTACCGTCAGCGCACGAATGAGCGCCGGATGTGCATGGCCCAGCGCGTTCACGGCGATCCCCGCCCCGAGGTCGAGAAAACGTCGCCCGCCTTCCTCCACCAGCCAGACCCCTTCGCCCTTCACGAAGGACAGGGGTGCGCGGGCATAGGTGGGCAGTACGGAAGGGATCATGGTGATCGTCCTTTGCTGGTGTATCAAGCCGCCAAAAGGCCATGGGCACGCCCGGTGGTCAAGGGCCATGCAGGCGGCAAGGGCGCCGTTGACGGACGTGATGCCGCATACCGGCTTGCGCCTGCGCTGGCAGGCATTAGTATAGGGCGCTGAAATTGACGAAGCGGTCCTGACATCGGGGACCGCTTTCCAATATGGAGAACCCCGCATGTCCTGGACTGACGAACGCGTCGAGACACTGAAGAAGATGTGGGGCGAGGGCCAGTCCGCCAGCCAGATCGCCAAGGAACTGGGCGGCGTGACCCGCAACGCCGTCATCGGCAAGGTTCACCGGCTGGGCCTGTCCAACCGGGGTGCCGCCGCCGCACCGGCCGCCGCCAAGCCCGAAGCAAAGGCCAAGCCCGCCCCAAAGGCGGAAGCCAAGCCCGCAGCACCGGCCAAACCGGCAGAGCCAGAACCGGCCCCGCAGGAAACGCCCGAGCCCCCCGCGGCGGAAGCCAAGCCCGCCCTGCCGGTGCGCAAGCAGATCATCCCGGCCGGCCAGCCCCTGCCGCCGCAACCCTCCGCGAACGAGATCAGCCCCGAAGCGCTCGCCAAGGTCAACGAGATCGAGAAGAAGGCGAAGAAGATCGGCTTAATGGAATTGACCGAACGGACCTGCAAATGGCCCGTCGGCGACCCCGCGACCGAGGATTTCTGGTTCTGCGGTCTTCCCGTCCAGCAAGGCAAACCCTACTGCGAGGCGCATGTGGGCGTGGCGTTCCAACCCATGAGCGCGCGCCGCGACCGTCGGCGCTGATGCTCTGATCGGGGCGCGACGCCTGCGCCCTGATACCGCATCTATCTGAGGATCGGCGGCTTCGCCGGATCGCTTCCCGGCGCTGTCATACGGGGAGTCTTCTGCAAAGCTTCGGGCTGCGGCAGGTCGAATCGCAGGCCCACCTTCGCCAACCGGGGCACCACGGCATCACCCGCGGCGAAGAAGCCCACGTCCATCTCCCCGGCCTCGATGCCAGAGAATGTCAGCGCCTCGGACGCCGCGCGCACCAGCGCCGGTTGCGCCCGCTCGATGGCCCCGACAAAGCCGAGCAGATGCCCCCTGCCGCCCCCTTCGTATTCAACAGCCACAAGATAGGCCCCGGCCGCCATCCCCGTCGCCGTGGCAAGCTTTGCGTCCAATGCGGTGACAAGGCTTTCGGGAAGGCCCTTCGGTGGCAGAACCTGCTGGATGCGCGTTTCAACCTCGCTCGCGGCCTGCGCCAGCGTTTCACAAAGCCAGTCGATCGCCTCCGGCGGCAGCAACACCGCAGATGGCGCAACATCGAGGTTGATCGCCATGCCCAGCTTTTGCCCCTGCAACATCCCGGCAATGGCGCGCCCCGACAGCGCGACATAGGGTGCCGCCTGCCCCACGTAAGCAGAAAGCCGGGCTGCCCGGTCGAAAACCAGCACATAGGCGTCTTCGTGCAGCACGGGTTCCACCGCGTCGCCCTCCGGTTCGTCCTTCAGCAGCAGGAATAATTCGGAATCCGCAACCCTTTCGTAGAAACGCAACCGCGCCAGATCGTCATCGGCGTCAGCCTGCATCGCGGCATGCGCAGTATCGAGCGGGGTCGTTTCAGTCATCCAGTACATCCCTTACGGCCGCCTGCAGGCGCGGCACCACGTCGGCTTCGAACCATGGGTTCTTCTTCAGCCAACCGGTATTGCGCCAGGACGGATGTGGCAAGGCGAAGACGCCGGGCGGGTGGGCGCGCCAGTCGGCCACAGCCTGCGTGACAGACTTGAAAGACGGCAGATGGTAGCGCATGGCGTGCCCGCCGATCAGAATGGTCAGGCGGATATCCGGCACAGTGGCCAACGCGCCTTCGCGCCAGGTACGCGCGCAGATGGGCGGCGGCGGCAGATCACTGCCTTTGGCATCGTAACCGGGAAAGCAAAAGGCCATCGGAATGATGGCAACTTTCGAACGGTCATAGAAAGTATCCTCATCGATCCCCAGCCATGATCGAAGCCGCCTGCCC
>NZ_LWEX01000385.1 GCF_001634885.1 Sulfitobacter sp. HI0040
GCCTCAGCCCGGCGATCAGATCCGTGATGGTTCCGGGCGGGTTGATTGTAACGCAACAGAGGCTCGAGGGCTTCAGCCTCGAGACGGGGCCAGACGACATCGCGCGGGGGCGCTATTTTTTCTACCGTGCGTAATAGGGTATTGAAAATATGCTGAAAACGCTAGGTTTTGGGGCGTTATCAAAAGGATATTTTCATGTTTAACTCACGCAATATCATCGCCGCAATTCTTGCCGGCA
>NZ_LWEX01000386.1 GCF_001634885.1 Sulfitobacter sp. HI0040
GCAGAACGTCCATAGCCCATTGAAGATCGGATCCCCCGTCGTGTCGAGCCCCTTGGGGGCCGGCCCGGTCGCGGAGGGGCAGAGGATCACGTCGCAGCGGGTCAGCAGCTCTTCGAGCGCGGCGGTCAGAACTTTTGGCAGGTCCTTGGCGGATTGATAATCGCGGGCCAGTACCTTGTTGCCCTCTTCGATCGCCTTGCGCACCTCGGGGCCGAGGTCTTCGGGTGCATCACGCCAATAGGGGTAATAGTGATAGGCCATTTCCGCAAAGTTGATCAGGCGGCGCTGATCGGCGGCGGTATCGAAGACCGGGGGCAGCGGCAGTTCAAAGGCCTGATCTCCGAGGGCCGCGACCAGTTCATCGAAAGCCTCGTGAATCTGCGGATCGGCCTTTTCCCAGCCCGGCGGGCGCACGAAGCCGAACACCGGCGCGATGGGCGGCGTCGACATGGCTT
>NZ_LWEX01000387.1 GCF_001634885.1 Sulfitobacter sp. HI0040
CGGTCCTCTTCGCCCGCCGGGGTGGAAAGGCCCACGTCCTTCAGAAAGGCGTCATGATCGAAGGACAGCCCCTGCCATTGGGCCTCCAACTCGTCCGAAAGCTCCGGCACCCCGTCATAGAACCCAGGAATCGTGATGCGCCCGGTGTCGTCATGCAGCGAGGCCAGGATGCGGGACAGGACGCGGATCGGGTTCATGGCGATGCCGCCGTACATGCCCGAATGCAGATCCTTGTCG
>NZ_LWEX01000388.1 GCF_001634885.1 Sulfitobacter sp. HI0040
GTGCTGCTACGTGACATCGAGGCCTCGATCCAGCGAAAGCGCCAAGCTGCGCGCAAGTCAGACGGCTCCCTTCCGAGGGCCGCCGAAGTGATCGACCCGGAGCTTGGTCGCGACATCATGGCCGCCTTGGCACATGACATCCTGCTCGCACGCGCTCCCCGAAGTGAGAACGTCGTGAAGGGGAGGCTGGACTGGGTGACCTGGCAGGATGGTCGGGCGCGTATAGTAGTGCCCGCTGCCCAGGTGAAGATGCGGAGCGCTGGCGATGCAAATCTGACCATCCAACTCGGAAAGGCCGCAAGCAAGCTGCTCAAAACCTATCTGGAGACCGTGCGCCCGGCGATACTGGCTGCTTCGCAGAAGGAGAACCCGTATCTGTTTCCCGCGCAGGGGAAAACCAATGCCGACGGCCACTACGCCGGCCTTCTCAAGCGGGTGACCGCCCGATTGCACCGAAAAGTAGGGGTCCGCATCAATCCGCACCTCTACCGCCATCTGATCGGTTGGATCTGGCTAAGGGACAGTCTGGATAACCTGCCAAAGGTCCAGCGTTTGTTGGGCCACAAGCGCCTCCAGACAACCATCGACCACTATGCGGAGCTGGACGAGACCCTAATCTCCGAAGAGTGGCTCGCGCGTCTCGATCGTCGCTCAGCGGCGTGACCAACCTCCCACCATCAAGGATGCCTCAAACACATGAATGACTACCTTTCCAACATCCAGGATCTGCTGGGCAGCTCGCGGTGCCAAGAGATCATTGATCTCTATGCCGAACTGGTTGCACCCCAAAGCTCCGAGAAATGGCTCTCACATCTCGACCGTCACGCCGGGACAGACAAACCTCACCTGAGCGAGGGGTCCGCAAACGCATGAATGATCACCTCGCTCTATTGAACCGCATCCGCAACGCGGCCCCTGGAGATCAGCCGCCGAGCCTCCTCAAGCTCGAGAGGCACCTCGAACGGCGGCATCGCGAAGTCGGCTCAAGTGCCTTCATAGAGTTTGCACATCTTCAAAGAGTAGCGTCCGAAACATGGGACGCTGAACGCTGCGCGCATTTCGCCCAAGTGCTTCGCAGGGCGCGAGTGAAGCCGAAGCCGTCACGCCAGACTCCTTGGGAGAAAGCACAGATGCGCCTCCGTGAGCTTCCAGAGGATTGGCAGCCTGCCATCGCCGAACGGATCTCCATATCGATGGGGGACAAACGCCGCAAAGGGTGCCCCCTTTGGAGCGCTGCGCATTCCGCGAGTGTGATTCGCGCACTGGCGGGCTGGGTGGATCACTGCAGATCCCACGGCCTGCCCCTGCGACCAACCGGTCGGGCTCTTGACCGCTACGCATCTCAAGTTGCCGAACGCGCCTCAACACGGACGGCATCGGATTATGTTGGCCGTATCCTTGGTGGCATGACCGTCGTCGAACCCGGCTTCGCTTCTCAAGCTTGCGAATTCGTCGCATGTGACTGGCGGGAGCGCGCTGAGCAGGAAGGGGCCGCAACGAAAACCGGCTCCCAACTTGTCGGAGCCTCGGAAATATACGGCCTCGGGTTCGATCTGATGGAAAAAGCCCGAAAGCGGCGCCTACGAGGCGTCCATGCCGCACGGGACTTTCGAAACGGCATCCTGTTGTCTCTCAGCGCGGCCCTGCCGCAACGGGCACGTGCGCTCTCCGCACTGGCCTTTGACCAGACCCTCGCCCTGCCCGCTGCAGGGCTTATCCATGTCCGCATCCCGGCGCGAATGCTGAAACTGCCAGAGGATCGAAAAAATGGCGAACCGTTCGACAGGACCTTGAGCAGCCAAAAGCTTGCCGAGGCACTTCTGGAATACAGGCGCTCCTTCCGGCCGCTTTTTGACGAGGGACAGTGTCTGTTCCCGTCGATGCTCTCACCCGGCGCCGCAATCAGCGAAGGCCAGATCGGCCGCCTTACTGGCGATCTGACCGCACGGGCCTTTGGCGTGCGCGTGTCAATACACCGCCTCCGTGACAACGTCGCGACCGAGGCCAGCGAACACCTGACCTCGGGCGGCCGCGCGGCAACGGCCTTGCTCGGGCATCGCAGCGAAAGGACCGTGCAGCGGTATTACGACCACTCAACAGGACTGGCTTCCGCCCAGGAGTTCGTGGATATGATCGAGGGCCAGCGCAGCCTCGATGTGGAATTGAAGCTTTGAGTTGGCGGAACAGGCATGAGTGTGTATCGCCGTTCCCCACCGAAAATTCCTTTTTTTCCGAAGGATGTTGAAAACGCCCGGTAACCATCCGCACGGGGTGAGGGTCGACCGTTTTCAACAAGACCCAGTGGTCGCCGAACCTTCCGAACCCATCCTAACTTTGCTTCGACTGTCCACAACAATTACAGCAGGATAGCCAAGGTTCCGTGAAAGGCTTGATCTCATTGCTGGAAGCGTCGCTGAGGGCGGGAAGCAGTAATTGGCTGCAAACGCTTTAGAGACGGTTGGCATCTAAGGGCGCGGCACTGCGGAAGACGGGGGTTGACCAGACGTTGGGCACCAAGGCGTCAGGGGTTGCCCTTCAAGCCGGCAAGACGTGCGACACATTGTGCGGTGTCCACCGCCCTCCAGTTCGCGCCAAGCGAATAGCCAGACTTGCGAAGACTGTTGGTCTCTTGGCGGTTGACTACGGCTACACACCCGCAGGACAAGCATATAGACATACGCAAGCGGAGTATTTCCTGCGAGTGGGGCACCAATATTATGAAAATAGAACGTATTGAAGTATTTAACTTTCGCAAATTGCGGCGGGCCCGTCTGGACATGTCGGGCAAGCAGACACTGCTCGTTGGGGCCAACAACAGCGGCAAGACATCTGCGATGAAGGCGTTGCGCAAATTCCTCAAGGATCGCGGCGGAATCGACACGCGTGATGTTACAGCATCAAACTGGATCGATATCGAGCAGGTTGCGAGTGCCTGGACGCAGGAAACCGATGTGGATCTCAACCCTCTATTAGATAAACTCCCGTTCCTCGACGTCTGGATCTATGCGGAAAATTCAGAACTCCATCATGTCGCGCATTTGATCCCCACATTGACTTGGACCGGCGGATATCTCGGTGTTCGCCTGCGCCTTGAACCCAAAAAGGGTATCGATATCAAGGCGGGCTACCTCGCCGCTCGCCAAGCCACCGAGGAGCTAAAGCCGGGTGGCACTTTGGATAATGGATTTGCGCTTTGGCCGCGCGATTTTCGGGAGTTCTTGGACAAGCGCCTGAAGGATCTGTTCCAACTGAACGCTCATCTTTTGGACCCTGATGACTTTGTAACGTCCGGAGAGGTAGTTCCGCCGCCCCTTCCGGCACTGTCAGAGGGGATCGGCGCCAACCCCTTTGCCGGCCTAATCCACATTCGTGAAATCAACGCTCAGCGTGGGTTCGCCGATGCCGGTGACGGGAACCATGATGATGGTGAACTCGTCCATACTGACAGCCGCAAGATGGCAAGCCAGATACAGACCTATTTCCGGAAACATATTGACCCTGAAACGAATCCCACGTTGAACGACGTCAAAGCGCTCATGGCGATTCATGATGCCGAGGCCACCTTTAATGACCGCCTCAAGGATGGCTTCGCCAATGCAATTAGGGAACTGGAAGAACTCGGCTATCCTGGCGGCCTCAACAATCCGAAACTGCTTATAGCTACGCAGATCAAGCCCGTTGACGGACTCAATCACCCGGCGGCTGTGCAATATGATGTTTCAGGCAACACATCCGGGATAAACCTGCCCGAAAGCTACAACGGCCTGGGCTTCCAGAACCTGATATCAATGGTATTTCAGCTCATGCGCTTCCGGGATGACTGGATGCAGGTAGGTAAATTCAAATCACAGGTGGTTACCCCGGAGGACAAGGGCATCGAACCCTTGCAACTGGTGCTGGTCGAGGAGCCAGAGGCTCACCTGCATGTTCAGGTGCAGCAAGTCTTCATGGCCAAGGCCCACAAAGTGCTACGCAACCATGAGGATCTGGTGAAAGAGGACTCGGCTTTCACCACGCAGCTGGTCGTGAGCACGCATTCGGGCCATATCGCACACGCCGCCGCTTTTGGGGAGTTGCGTTATTTCAAGCGCGAACTGCCAAGTCCCGGAGTTGTTCCTACAACCACTGTGGCAAATATGACAGGGCTATTCGGCGCGGACACAGAAACTCATCGTTTCGTGACGCGCTATCTGTTGAGCACACATTTTGATCTATTCTTCGCCGACGCGATCATCGTTATCGAGGGTGCCGCAGAGCGGATCCTGCTGCCGCTTCTGATCCGGCATCACTACCCCGACTTGGCAGCGGCCTATCTTTCCTTCTTGGAGCTGGGCGGCAATCACGCGCATCGGATGCGGCCTCTGATCGAAGCGCTGGAGCTGCCGACGCTGATAATCACCGATCTCGATGCCGCTACGAAGGTCAGGAAAGTGGTCAAGAATGGCGAAAGGAATGTCTGGGAGTCGGCCCGGCCGCGCTCGGGGGCAGCTCAGGAAACCACGAACCACGCTCTGAAAACCTGGCTCCCGGAGATGGCAGAGGTCGACAAGCTGATGATCGCGCCGCCGAATACACTCTGCCATACCGATGCCACCCAGACCATCGCCGTCTCCTTTCAGACACCGCAAGTGGTCACGCTGGGCGAGGAGACTCAAACCATCACGCCCAGCACGTTCGAGGATGCTCTCGTCCTGACCAACCCGGAAGCCGTGAAAGACGCCGCAAAAACGGATCTTGCCTGCCTCATGACCCGTGATTTTGGCAAATACATCGATGCCGTATCCACGCCTGAGGACCTCGCCACGGCGCTCTTTGAGCGGTTGGCCAATAAACCGGAGAAGGCCGCCTTCGCGCTCGACCTCTTGTATATCAAGGACATTAAAGCGCTTCGGGCGCCGCCCTATATCGATAGTGGCTTGACTTGGCTCGCGGGCAAGCTGAAGGCCGGAGTAGGTGCGATATGACAGACATAAGCGACGACACCCGCGACGCTGGCGCTGATGCGACGATCCGCGCGTGTCTGTCCCTCGATCAGCCGCGTAGCTTCTTTCTCTATGCTGGGGCGGGATCAGGCAAGACTCGCTCTCTCAAGGACGCACTGGAGGGGTTGGACACTCAGACCCTGACCACCTTGCGCAAACACAGCCGCAAGATCGCCGTGATTACCTACACCAACGCCGCCGCAGATGAGATCACGCGCCGCGTCAAGGCCGATCCAGTGTTTCAGGTGCAGACCATCCACAGCTTCGCTTGGTCGCTCATCCAGGGGCGAACAGCAGATATTAGAGGCTGGCTTGAGAGAAATTTGAAAACTGAGAGTGCCGAGATCGAGGTTGCCCAGGCGAAGGGTAAGGCAGGCACCGCCGCCCATGACGCACGCCTCAAGAAGATGGCTTCCAAGACAAAACGGCTGGGGCGCTTGGATGAGGTCCGAGCCTTCACCTACGCGCCAGAGGGGGACAATTTCGGTCGCGACGCGCTGCAACATGCCGAGGTTATTGCGCTCGCCGCACATTTCCTGACTGAAAGCGAGACGTTCCAAAACATCGTTCTGGCGCGCTACCCGTTCATCTTGATCGACGAGAGCCAAGACACGATGAAACCATTGATGGAGGCGCTTTTGACCTTCGAGGCGCGCCATCGCGGCCGCATCGCCTTAGGGTTGCTCGGGGACACGATGCAGCGCATTTACAGCGATGGTTTGCGCGATCTCGACAAACGCGTCGGGGATTTCGAGCAACCGGCGAAACAGATGAATCACCGCAGCCGTGCGCGCATCATTGATCTGGCTAATGCGATCCGGCGCGAAGATGATAGCCGCCAGCAGCAGGCACGTGAAGACAAACCGGGTGGCACCGTGCGCGTCTTTCTTGCACCGAGCGAGAGTGCGGATCGCGTAGCCTTCGAAACCTATGCCCAGGCGGAGATGGCGCGTATCACCGGAGACCCCGCGTGGCAGGACCCGGAGACGATCAAAACCCTTACGATCGAGCGTCACATGGCCGCTGCGCGTCTTGGTTTCAGCGACCTGTTTGAGCCCCTGAGCAAAGCCGGCAACCTCAAGGACGGGTTTCGCAATGGAACCCTGCCCGCGATGCGGCTTTTCACACATCGGATCTTGCCATTGGTGGAGGCTCACATGAGTGGGGATGCCTTTGCCGCGATGGCGGTGCTGCGCGACGGTTCACCGTTAGTAGATAAGAGAATAATCCGGTCGGACCGTGGGGGCCAAGCCACAGGTCTCGATCAGGCGCGAACGGGCGTCGAAGCCCTTATGACGCTATTTGAGGACGGACGGGATCCGTGCTGTGCCGAAGTGTTAACGATAGTGGCCGAGCACCGGCTGTTCCCGATCCCCGACCAGCTTCGGCACTGTTTGCCTGATTACGGTTCCGTTGCGCAGGACTTGGCCGACAATATCGACGAGCTGGACCTGGACACGTCCGAGGCCATACCACCCACCGATAACAACTTTACCGAGGCCTGGACGCAGGCCCTTGAGGCCCCGTTTTCCCAAGTTGCGCGCTACCTCGCCTACGTCGAAGACCGAAGCCCATATGGCACCCATCAAGGGGTCAAGGGGCTGGAATTCCCCCGTGTCATGGTTATCGCTGATGACGCCCGCACACGCTTTAAGGGCCTTGCTTCCTATGAGACGCTGTTTGACGTGAAGCCGTTGTCCGCAGCCTCTCGGAAAAAGGCAGATCAGGGCGAAGAAACTACGATCGAGCGCACCCGCCGCCTTCTCTATGTCACCTGCACGCGCGCAGAAGATAGTCTCGCTCTTGTCCTCTATTCCGAGTCCCCTCATACGATCCAAGAGTTTCTGATTTCCAAAGGATGGATGGCCGAGGACGAGGTTGTGATGGTTGAGGCAGGCACGTTCGATCAGGAAGCCGCACCGCAAAGCTGAACTTGTTCAGCAATGACCGCTGAGGGCCGTCCTATAACAGCCAATGTATCAGTTTTCGCTGATTTTTGCCGCTAATTCTTTGTAACCACGTCTTTCTAACTCCACGGCGAGAGACCTGAGCAACTCGACGTCGCCGGATCGTTTGATTACACCGAGGATGATTTGTAGCGCGTCATTGACTGTCGACTCCTCCGATATCTGCAGCCGTTCGAATTCGTCCGCGATTTCTGCGGCACGTTTTGCGTCCAGGTCTCTTTCATGAGCAATGATCGGATGGCTGAGCTTCTTCGCCTCCTTGGCGTAGTGCTCGCTCTCTTGAATTGCCACCGCTTCCGAACGTGTGACTTCAACTTCAAGGCAACTCCCGTCGGCCTCGACCTGCCGGAGCCGCACGTTGCAATTTGCATCTACCGCAAGCTTAACCAGCTTCTCAATGGATCGCTCTGGGGCTTTTGATCGAAGTTGTTCGGCTGAAGCTGGATGATCTTTTTTTGCCTTTAACAATTCGATAAGGCTCTTGCCAAAATCAATGATTGCTTTGCTCCCCTTAGCAGCTTCGGCCGCACCCTTGGCGTAAGGTAATGCCGCTTGAGCCATATCCAGAAGGGTGATCCAGATTGAACCCTCTTCGACACGCTCGACTACAAGTGTTCTGGCGCGGTTTTGTTTGCGGTAGTCTCTTGCGAGAGCAGCTAAAAGCTCGCTCAACGCAAGGGCCGGAACTGGCTGTCTGTTTTCAATGACGATGACAATACTCGCCACTCTTTCATGCGAATTCAATTTGGTGCCCTCGTATTGAACATGAACTGATCTGAGCGTTCCTTATTTCGAATTTGAGCACAACCTCAAACAGGGCTGGCCTTGCCGAACATACTATAATTCAGTTTGGAGCAGCGTGGTTAGCACGAACGTGCGGTTTCAACCCGCTCTCGCGGCAGCGGCGTCCGCTTTCGGGAAGCTGCGGTGCAGCTTTGACGATCCGGGCGAAGGTCCGGATTGGGCCGTTCGCGTGCGGGCTTCCCCATGTAGGTAGGGTGGACAACCGACCTCTGCTGCGTTCCGCACGAACGGTCGCGATGTGCAGGAAGCGGTCTGTGATAATCCGGCCCAGCCAGCGCCAAGGTCGTGCGGTCGCTCCCCAGACCGTTCAGGATGCTACTTGGCAGTGAGTTGTTCAGCGGCGCCGTCCAATAGCGCCTTCTTTCTTTGCCAATCTGGGTCGGCAAACTTGATGGTCTTCCAGAACTCTGGGCTGTGGTTGTGATGCCGGAGATGCGCCAATTCGTGCAGAATGACGTAGTCTATGCACTCTCGTGGTGCTTTGATCAGGTGGGGATTTAGAATAATGGCCCCATCGGCCGTGCAGCTTCCCCAGCGCTTCTCCATTTCTTGCAGGCGAAACGGCGGACGGCCGTTGACCCAGGGCAGCTTCTGTTCCCATTCGGCAAGGCGCCGATCAAAGTAGTCTCGTGCCTTCACACGATACCACGCAGATACACCGGCTCTGACGCTTTCAGGAGAGCCTGATCGGCTGGGAACCTCGAGACGATTTCCTCTTAGTTTCACCGCGCCACGGTGCGTGTCGTCCATGATCACTTTCAGGACGTATCGGCGGCCCAGATACAGAACCTCCTCGCCGGACACATACTCCTTGTCACGCACATGGCTGAAACGCTCTCTTGCCTTCCCGACTTGCATAAAGACCCAACGAGCACGCTTGCTCACCGCCCTGCGGATTTCTGCGGGGTCTGCGCCTTCTGGCGCATCAACGATGACTTCTCCGTCTGGCTCGACGTGGATTGCGATCTTCGTCGTCCGGGAGCCATCGGTTTGCACCCGATAGGACAGGGTCTGTCCGCCATAGGTTAGAACAGGATCGACGGTCATCGGGCTCCCTTGGTCCGGCCCGCACGAACGATTGCCACGATTTCTTCTATCAGCCGCTGGGCAGCGTCGAGGCCACCGAGCACCCTGAAATAGTGTGGCAAAAGTTGCTTCCGGATTTCGCCCTCGATGTTGCCCGGATTGATGGAGTGCGTCTTGACTGCGTTCTCAACGGTTTCGTCGATGTGAAAAGCCTCTTCGACCATGCGCTCTTCGGTGAGTTCGGCCTCGAACCCCTCTGTCTCGACTCTGAGCAAGCCAAAATAGGACTGAGCTTTGGGATGTCCGTCAAAGCGATCCGGGACACCAGGTGTTTGGCGTTGGTCGACTTGCTCCTGAAGGTCCTTGAACAGCACGTATTGCTTGTCTGGGTGATCGAATAGAGCCTCGGCTTGCCGAATGGCGTCTCTGAGGAGCTCCGAGAAAACTCGCTTGGCATAGGGATCATCGATCAAGTCCTGCTCGATAGTCTTCCGGATCCGGGTCTTGATGAGGTCGGCTTCGGTGCGTGTCTTCTCATCAGACCAGTTCTCTGGATCGTCTTCTCCAAGCGTGCGAACCTGAAGAACGCCGGGCGGGTCCTTGATATCCTGACCGATCACTTGCGTGTCGACCATTCTGCGGATCTGCTGTTCGTATTCGGAGAAGTCGACAGTTTCCTGTGCGTCCCGCTTCGCCTGTGTTCGCAGCTCGGTGAAGAACTTCAGGTCACGCTTGTAGGTCCGTATCTGTGCTTCATCAAACGCGCCATCATCGAAGAACGCGCGAGAGGACAGGGCAAGCTGGAGACACATCCCGAATTCGGTCAGCGCCTCGTAGAAATCCTCCCGGATCTTCTGGTTGTCGTCGACCATATGACCGGTGCCGTCATCGGACAGGCGCGGGGTCAGGAGCTGGCGGTATTGCTCCCAGTCTTGCTTGTTTTTCACCGGCTTGAAGATGGCCCAGAGCGCATCATGTAGCGATGGTAGGCGCTTGTATTCGGTGGTCATGTTAGCGATCGTTCCGGCAAGGTCCTCAATGTCGTAGCCGCTCTGCGTCTGGGCGGCCAGATCCTGATAGTCCTGGATGGAGGTGTCGAGCTCAGCAAGGATACCGCGATAATCGACCAGAAGTCCGAACTTTTTCGCATCGTGCAAGCGGTTGACCCGGGCAATTGCCTGCAAAAGATTATGACTCTTGAGATGTTTGTCGATGTAGAGCACCGCGTTCCGCGGCTCGTCGAACCCGGTTAGCAGCTTGTCGACGACAATCAGAATGTCCGGATCTCCAACGGTGCTGAAATCCTCGATGATGCCGTCTTCGTAGGACTTGGGATCGTTGCCGACATTCGCCTTCCACCAGGCCTGCACTTCTGGTGTCTTGGTTTCATCAGTGTCCTCGTGGCCTTCGCGCGTGTCTGGCGCAGAGATTACGACCGCACTGGTCACCAAATTGGTCGCATCAAGCGCGGCCTTGTAGCGGATCGCCGACAGCTTCGAGTCTGTCGCGAGCTGCGCTTTCAGACCCAGGTCGAGCTTTTTGAAGTTCTCGTTGAAATGCTCCGCGATATCCCAGGCGATTAGATCGATCCGGTTGGCGGCGCGGTAGATGCTGTTCTGGGTGGAGAACTTCTTTTTCAGGTCTGATTTCTGGCTGTCCGTCAGGCCTTTGGTGATCTTGTCGAACCAGGCGTCGATTGCAGCCTCATTGATGTCCACGACAGGTTGCCGTTCCTCATAGACCAGCGGCGTCACAGCTCCGTCTTCGACAGCGCGCTGCATGGTGTAAGCGTGCAAAATGGGACCAAACTTGTTGCGGGTCTTGTCGTCTTTCAGAAGGGGCGTGCCTGTGAAGGCGATGAAAGCGGCATTGGGCAGCGCCTTACGCATCCTCTCGTGGTTTTCGCCCCCTTGGCTGCGGTGCCCTTCATCGACAAGGACAATGAGCTGATCCGAGGGGTTGTGGCACTCAGGAAGCTTGGTCGCCGAATTGAATTTTTGCAGCAATGTGAAAATGATCCGCTCGCTGCCAGTGCCGATCCGCTCTGCCAGTTCTTTTCCTGACTGAACCTTCGCCTTCTCACCGTCTTTCTTGGTTGCGATTTCGGAGCCAAAGGCGCCACCGGTCAGGAAGGTGCCCGCCAGCTGCTTTTCCAGATCAACGCGATCGGTCACGACGATCACTCTTGCGCCGGCCAGCTCCGGCTCGACGAGCAGCGCTTTAGTCAGAAACACCATAAGGTTCGACTTGCCTGACCCAGTCGTGTGCCAGATCACACCGCCTTCGCGGCCGCCTTCTGGCTTTTTCTTGGACACCTGATCGATGATTGCCTTCGCGCCGCGGACCTGCTGATAGCGGGCGACGATCTTGCCGAGTTTCTTGTCAAAGAACATGAAGCGCCGCGTGAAATCCAACAGCCTGTCGGGGCGCAGAAGCCCAATGATAAGCCGGTCTTGCTCAGTAACCGCAACAGGAGATGCGTGCAGGCACTTGTAGTCAGCAAAGGCATAACCCGGACGCTCGGCAAAGACGCTGTCTACTTGGTCAGGCTTCAGCTTGGCATTGCGGATGGCCGAAAGCTCCGCCTCTGGCAGCTCTTCCTCGCGCCAGATCGACCAGAATTTTTTCTTTGTGCCAGTGGTCCCATAAAGCCCCTCCGAGCCGGAAATCGACAGAAGCAGCTGTGAATAGGCATAGAGATCCTGGATGCCGTCTCCCTGCTGGTTGCGCAGGTGCTGGCTGATACCTTCTTCGACCATCGCTTTGTCGCGCGTCGTCGAAACAGGGCGCTTGGCCTCGATGACGGCTAAAGGGATGCCGTTGACGAAGACCACGATGTCGGGCCGGTAGCTCCCAAGCCCGCCGGGGCGCTGCACGCTGAATTCCTCGACCACATGGAAATCATTGGCCCCGACATCGGTCCAGTCGATCAGCGGGATGGTCTTGCTGGTTTTTTCACCGTCGACGAACTCGGTGACGGTGATCCCCTTGGTGATATGCGACGTCAGGGCCTTGTTGGCCGGGATCAGCCCTTCGGTCAGGCCGGTTGAGCTCAAGGTCCGCACGACCTCATCGATGCCCCCGGAGGAGAGCACACAGTGCTTCCCCCGATGATCGAACCGATACCGTTTCAGGCGCTCTCGCAGCACGCTTTCCAGAAGCACACCCGTGCCAGCCCCGCGCATCGTCAACGCCTCGCCCGCGCTGACATAGATGTAGCCCATTGCCATCAGCACATGCAGAGCAGGCAGCTTGGCGGCGCCTTCTTCGCGGGTGTCTGGAGTGTCGCGGGCCAAGTTCAAAGCCTATCGAAGACTGAGCCGGTTCTGGGCTGAAAAAGCTGCTGATAGCGGTTGGTCGCGTAGTTGTCGGTCATACCGGCGATATAATCGCAGATGACTCGAGCCGTGGGTGTGTCGCCTCCACCTTGAATGGTCTTTATATAGTGGCGTTCATCGAGAAGTCTCTTGGGATCTGTCGCGAAGGCTTCGAAAAGCTCGGAGACCATCTTCTGGCCTTTGAATTCAAGTTGCTGGACAGCGGGTGTCTTGATAACAAGTTCCACCACCAAACCCTGAAGCGTATCGAGCGCGTCCTTGATCTTCGCCTTTTCATCGCACGCACCGCATTTGAAAATCGCTTGATACTTGAACAACGGCTCTTCAAATTCTGGATTTGCCTCGGCGAAAGTCGTGCCTTCCACAAAAAACCCGACCATGCGCCCGATCGCCTGTTTGCGTTCTGGGGTGTCACATTCGAACAGTTGACGGGTGAATTCATCAAAACGTCCATCGAAATGCTTATCAAGCAGCTGCGACAAGCTTTCCTTTCGTTTGGACTTGTCCTCGAACCAGTGGAGAAATGCTCGACGGGAAATGAGACCAAGCCCGATGGCATCTTCAAGGTCGTGAACGCCGTAGGCGATGTCGTCTGCCAACTCCATGATGGAGGTATCCAGACACTTGAACTTGGTCTTTGCGTGCTTCCCAGCTTCCTTAGGCTTTCGAGAGGTCCTGATCTTCGCCCAATCGGGGATTTCTTTGGCAACCCAATTTAGAACCACGTCCTGATCTTCATCATCAAGATAGCACTTTGGTGGTTTGAAGTCCCCAGCGACGAAGAGGGAGCCATCCGGCGTAACCACCTTGTAGGCGGGATCACCCCTGGCGAGTTTTGCCTCCGGCGCGGGTGCCTTGGGCTCCCCGCCGGGAACAATGGTCCAGTCCACAACTTCGCTGAAGGGCACCGGGTATTTGATGACACCCAGAACAGCGCGCCGGGTGAGGTTCATACCGTGGCCTTCGGCATACTTGTCGAGCTTTGTCACAATTCGAAGGGTCTGACCATTTCCCTCAAAACCACCATAGGGCAGCATGCATCTGTTGAGGGCGACTTCGCCTCCGTGCCCGAACGGAGGATGCCCGATATCATGGGCAAGGCAGATCGTGTTCATCAACATCGGATGTGGGAGATGCGCGAGTGCTGCGCTATCGAGCTCCGTCTCGTCGCCATCCTGCCTTGCTTTCTTGGCCTTCCGATAGAGCTTCTTGGTGATCGAAACGCCGATCTGGCTGACTTCCATAGAATGTGTCAGACGCGTCCGATAGAAGTCGCCGTCCCCGAGGCCAAGAACCTGTGTCTTGGCCTGGAGCCGGCGGAAGCTGGCGGAGTGCACGACCCGCGCGTAATCGCGCTCCCAGTCAGTGCGGTGATCTGTGCGCGGCGAAGGATGAAGCCGCTCTGTCCAATAACTTTTTTCCATTTTGATAGCCTGTCCGAGAACTCATTCGAGAGCAACCCGTCGCTTGCCGGTCATGAGCTGCTGCATCAGAGCTCTTTTCTCAGTGCGGAGTTTGTCAATGTTTGCGACAAGCCGACGCTCCTCATCCAGACAGTCTGCCATCACCCTCCCAATCTTCTCCTGTTCCTGCAAAGGAGGGACGGGCACGGTCACAGTCCAGAAGGCAGATGGGCTAATATTCAACAGCCCGTTGTTCCTAACGCCTGTATTAACCAATCGACTTAGCTGAGGTTTAAGGTAGTCCGCCAAGAAGAGGCCACGATAGAAATCTGAGTTGCAACCATCTTTTAGGCGAAAACACACGTAGACGTGGGGAACCAATCCTTCTGCATATTCGTCGAGACGCAAAACACAACCGAACGGATAGGTGAGAGAGTTTCCTTTGTTGTAGGCAAATTCTCCTTCGCGCAGATGATAGTATCGCTCCACGCTCTTTCCGGCCATGTTACGCGAATACTTGTCGTCCTGTCGCACAAAACCGGCTTTTGAGGAAATGGTCAGCACCGGGATGTCATTTCCCGAATTCCTATCCGACACTGGTTCAGAAATTTTATTTAGCGGAACCTCGCGCCATTCTTGCCCCTCGAACTCGGGGAAGCGGCGTTTGCCGGTGAGAAGGGTTTGCATGAGGGCGCGTTTCTGGGTGCGGGCAGTGGCCAGCAGCGCCTCGACCGTCTCGATGGCCCGGTCCCATGTCGACAGGATCTCCGCAATCTTCTTTTGCTCGGGGAGTGGCGGCAGGAGAACGCGAATTTTGCGAAGGTCAGCAAGAGAGATTTCAGTGAAAGTGCTCCCCTTTGAAACTGCATAGATATTTGCCCGGACTGAGTGGGATCCGAGTTGATATCGTAAAAAAGGTCCAAAGGCTTTGCCGTTCACCGCAATTCGTGCTGTTCCCTGGGTAAGGTTGGCCTCTGGCAAATCAGGGGGAACAATGCTTGTCGCGCCAGTGTTTCCGCGTAGCGAGAAAATAATGTCACCCGGTTCAACGGTCGAACGTTTATAGCGACGATGTATATCCAAAGCGGTCTTGGCCAAGGCACCCGCATTGATTGCCCCGCCTACGTCTGAACTCTTAATATAGGGAATGCCGGCGTCGACATGCTCACCAGCCTGCACGATACCATATACGATTTTCTCCCCGCACACGTCTTGCAAAAGGGCGTGATTCCACCCGTCAGGCACCATAGCCGAGCTCCCGCAAATAGCCTTCCATTCGCGCTTCCAGCTCGACCAGATCGTCTTTCAGTTGCGTGCGCTCGGCGCGCACAGCCATCAGGTCGATTTCGTCCTCTTCCTCGAAGGTGTCGACATAACGCGGGATGTTCAGGTTGAAGTCGTTCTCGACGATCTCGGCCTTGGTCGCGCAATAGGCGTATTTGTCGACCGTCTCACGGGCGCGGAAGGTCTGCTCGATCTTCACGAGGTTCTCTTCGCTCAGTGCGTTCTGGTTGGTGCCGGCTACGAACTCACGGCTGGCATCGATGAACAGCACGCTGTCATCCGTCTTGCGCTTGCGGAAGATCAGGACCGCGGCCGGGATGCCCGTCCCGAAGAACAGCTTTTCCGGCAGGCCGATCACGGCATCCAGCAGGTTCTCTTCGATCAGCTTCTGGCGGATCTTGCCTTCAGTGGAGCCGCGGAACAGCACGCCATGGGGCACGACGACGGCCATGCGCCCGCTGCCAGGTTTCAGTGTCTCGATCATGTGCAGGATGAAGGCATAGTCGCCCTTGGTCTTGGGCGGAATGCCACGGCGGAACCGCGCGAACCTGTCGTTCTCGGCGGTTTCGATGCCCCATTTCT
>NZ_LWEX01000389.1 GCF_001634885.1 Sulfitobacter sp. HI0040
CACCGAGATGTATGAAAAGACCCGGGCCGAAGGCTTCGGCGATGAGGTCAAGCGCCGGGTCATGGTGGGGACCTATGTGCTTTCCGCCGGTTTCTACGACGCCTATTACAACCGCGCCCGCAAGGTGCGCACCCTGATCAAGCGCGACTTCGAAACCGTCTTTGCCGATGGTATCGACTGCATTCTGACCCCGGCAACGCCCT
>NZ_LWEX01000390.1 GCF_001634885.1 Sulfitobacter sp. HI0040
TGCTCTGGTCTCCGAAGTCCACGACTTTGCGCTTTCCCTTATCCATCTTGGGGATGCACCATCACGCTTCGAACTTTCCGAAGAGGCCGAGGAAGACACATACGACCGTATGATGAGCCGCACGCCCGGCTCCTCTTGGCTGAGCTAGAAGCGCCCCAATGACTGATATATTAAAGTAGATCTCAAATAGAGAATGATCTATAAAAGCAGATCATACCTTGAAATTGCAAGTCTTAC
>NZ_LWEX01000391.1 GCF_001634885.1 Sulfitobacter sp. HI0040
TAGCTGGCCTGTGCGCCGGTCATCGGCTCATCGCCAGTTACCCAGTCTTCGGGGTCCTTTTCGGCGTTTCCAGTCGGGTTGCTCTTTGGATTGTCGGTCATTTTGTTCACCTCTTGTTCCAAAGGTTAACGCTGGCCCTGCCCCCGAAGTTCCCGCCTATGCAGCTGTCCGTTTAGTAATCAGCACATAGACGATGACCGCAGTGATCGC
>NZ_LWEX01000392.1 GCF_001634885.1 Sulfitobacter sp. HI0040
GAACGGAGAACCCCTGCCGCTGGCCCATGGCGGACCGTTGCGGCTGGTGATCCCGGGCTATTACGGCGTCAACAACGTCAAATACCTCAAGCGGTTGGCCCTGACCGAAGGTGAATCCCCCAACAAAATCCAGCAGACCAGCTATCGCGTGCGCCCCGTGGGCGTGAAGGGCGATCCGTCCCAGCCTTCGATGTATGAGATGAGCGTGAAGTCCTGGATCACCGGGCCGCTGATGGATG
>NZ_LWEX01000393.1 GCF_001634885.1 Sulfitobacter sp. HI0040
GTGATCGCGGCCTTCCTAGACAAGTTCGCGCTCGATGAAGAGATCGAAGAGGAACTGGACATGCCCGGCTGGACGGAAGAGCTCGTCGCGGAGTTGACCGAAGTCTATGACGAGGATGTTCTGGCCATCCAACGGATTCCCGGCGTCACGGTGCTGACCCCCTGACGATTTGACGGTTCGCGGGTTCGTTTGAAGTGCGACAATTTACTTTAAGGCTAAAATATTTTTTCTTGAAATAAAAAATCAGCCGTTCTAGCCTTTCCCCGACGCTGTCGATGGGGGGCGCATCAT
>NZ_LWEX01000394.1 GCF_001634885.1 Sulfitobacter sp. HI0040
CGCTCTTCGCCAAGGACCTGCCCGATGACATTCTCGTGGTCAGCATCAACCCGATGGAGCGCGATGACATCCCCGTCACACCCCAGCAGATCCAGAACCGCGTGAACGAGATCAGCTTCAACTCCAGCCTGCTGCGCGAACTGCGCGCCATCGAANTCGTGCAGCGTCTGCTCGACGATGGAACAATGCCGCAGGGCCGGATGAGCCGGATAAGGATGCATATGATCGCGGATGATG
>NZ_LWEX01000395.1 GCF_001634885.1 Sulfitobacter sp. HI0040
GGACACCGTATTGATCGACTGACGTGTTCGGACAGGTTTGGCGTGGCCGGGCCGGTGCGTTTGGCACGTCGCCGGCCCGCTTCCCATTCGCAATACGAATTATGATGCCATTATAGAATCACCCGGTGTGACGAGGGACCATCGGCGATCCGGCATGGCCTTTGGTCAGGCGATCTCACCCGTCAGCCGGGCAAAGGCCCCTTCGGCCAGCTGTTTCTGGACGGCGGGCGATAGGCTTCCGTCCTGGCGGAAGATCCTTGAGGTCGAGCCGAGTTCGAATTTCTGCGAATAGACGTTTGCGCCAAGCTCCAGCAGGAACTGGTGCAGGGCCGGGTGGCCGCGCAGCGCGCCCACGCCGCCCACCGGCGCGCCGCACAGGGTGATCAGCTTGCCCTGGAACAGGTTGCCCGCGCCGTCCACGTCATGCCCGATCCAGCCAGCGGCGTTGCGGAACACCGAGGAGAACGCGCCGGTATATTCATCGGAGCTCATGAAGATGGCGTCTGCCGCGGCCACGGCTTTGCGAAGCTTCGCTGCATCGTCCAGTACGGGACCGGGCTGACCCTCGATGAAAACCGGCAGCTCATATTCGGCAAGGTTCAGCGTGACCGCCGTGAAGGCATCCGCCATGTCGCGGTCCGCAAGCGCCGCTGCGGCGCCGACCATCCGCCAGTTGGACGAGCCGACCTGGCTGCTTCCCGACATGAAGAGGACTGTCTTTTTGGGCATTTTCCGCTCCTTAAGATGATTGACGGCCAGTGACCGGCCCCTGAACGCCGCCCGCCGGCACCGGCGGATATGTCACCTTCGCAAGGGGCTTGGTGCCTTGATTTTTCATCTGCTCCTCCCCCTGTTTCCTGCATCTGCATGGCCAGTCCCTGCTTGACACAAAATTCTCAGGATTGTAAATCAAAAATCGAATAGCGGTTTTAGTTCGACATACGAACATCCGACAACTGGTTTATCGGGAGGGAGTAAACCCATGAACAATTTGGCGCCCCTTGGGGCGGATATGCCTGTTTGGGCGAAGGAAGATGAGGGTTTCCATGTCCCTTACTGGGTGTTCCAGCGCGAAGACGTTCTGGAGATGGAAAATGAGCGCCTGTTCCAGGGGGAAACCTGGAACTACATGTGTCTTGAAGCCGAACTTCAGTCGCCCGGCGATTTCGTCGCGGTCCATGTGGGGGAAACCCCGGTCATCGTGACCCGCGACCATGACGGCGAGATTTATGCGTTCGAGAACCGCTGCTCGCATCGCGGCTCGCTTCTGGCGCTGGAAGATCGCGGCAACGTCAAGGATTTCACCTGCGTCTATCATGCCTGGACCCACAGCCTGCAAGGTGACCTAGTCGGGATCGCCTTCAAGGACGGGATCGGCGGCAAAGGCGGGATGGAGAAGGATTTCTGCATGAACTCCGTTGGCCCTCGCAAGCTGCGCGTGGCCAATGTCGAAGGGCTGATCTTCGGCAGCTTCGACGAGGACGTGGACGATATCGAGGATTACCTGGGCGATGAGGTTCTTGGCCGCATCCGCCGCGTGCTGGAAGGCCGCAAGATGGTGGCTCTGGGCCGGTTCACGCAGGTGCTTCCCAACAACTGGAAGCTCTATGTTGAGAACACCAAGGACAGCTATCACGCCAGCATCCTGCACACCTTCTTCACGACCTTCGAGCTGAACCGGCTGTCGCAGAAGGGCGGAATCATTGTCAGCCCGAATGGCGGCTGCCATGTGAGCTATTCCGAGATCGACCAGGTCGCGGAAGCCGAGAAGGCGAAGAACACGATCTATTCGGACCAGAAGATCCGGTCGCAATCGGACCTGCAACTGGCCGACAAGTCGCTGCTGGCGAGCTTCAAGGAATTCGACGACGACATCACCCTGCAGATCCTCACGGTCTTTCCGGGCTTCGTCCTTCAACAGATCCAGAACTCGATCGCAGTGCGTCAGGTCCTGCCGAAAGGCACCGACGAGATGCATCTCAAATGGACCTATATCGGGTTCGAGGATGACACGACCGAACAGCGCCGCGCGCGTCTGAAACTGTCGAACCTGATCGGGCCGGGCGGGTATGTGTCGATGGAAGACGGCTGTATCGGCGGCTTCGTGCGCCGCGGCACCAAGGGCGCGTCGGACAACAATGCCGTGCTCGAAATGGGCGGGCGCAGCATCGAAGGCGGCGACGACCGCATTACGGAAGCCTCGATCCGGGGGTTCTGGGCAGAATACAGAATGAGGATGGGGCTATGAACATTCACGTACGGCAGGCCGAGGTTTCGGCCCTGATCAGCGCCGCGCAGGCCCGCTATGTCCGCGAGATCGACGATGGCGATTGCACCGCATGGCCCAACTTCTTCGTGGATGATTGCTTCTACACGATCACCAGCGCGGACAACTACGCGCAGAACCTTGAGGCGGGTCTTGTCTGGCTCGACAGCAAGGACATGCTGCGAGACCGTATCCTGTCGCTACTGGAGGCCAACGTCTATGAGCGCCACTCCTACCGGCACATGATCGGGCAGCCCTTCGTGGACGAGCTGGAAGGCGGCGAAGTGGATTCGGAAACTTCGTTTATGGTGGCCCGGATCACCCGCGAGGGGCCGACCGATCTTTTTGCCACCGGGCGCTATATCGACCGCTACCGGATCGTCGGTGACGAGGCCAAGATCGTGTCGCGCACTGTGGTGCTGGACAGCAACCAGATCGACACGCTGCTCGGTTTCCCGCTGTAATGACGGCGCAAAAGGAAAGAGTGCTGATCACCGTTGGCGATGCCAACGGGATCGGCCCGGAAGTCGCGGCCAAGGCCGCTATCGCGCTGGCCGACGATCCGACGCTGCGCCCGGTGATCGTGGGCGACCGGCATCTGGTGGAGCCGGTCGTAGCGGCGGCGGGCTTCACACTTGAGTCGTCCATGGACAAATGGGGCGCGCCCGGCCACGTCGATCTTCATGAGGTGGGCGCGCTTGACGCGGCCGATGTGACGCCCGGCACACCCACCGCCGCCAGCGGGCGGGCGACGGTCGCCTATGTCGAGCGCGCGGTGACGCTGGTCAAGGACGGCACCGGCCGCGGCATCGTGGCCTGCCCACATTCGGAAACGGCGGTCAATGCCAGCGGGCGGACATTTTCGGGCTATCCCAACCTTCTGTCCGAGCTTCTGGGCACCGGCGAGGATTCGGTTTTCCTGATGCTGATCGGCGGCGGGCTTCGGGTCGTGCATGTGACGCTGCATGAAGGCATTCACACCGCGCTCGACCGGCTGACGCCGGAACTGATCGAACGCGCCACGCTGGCCGCGCATCAGGCGCTCAGCGGTCTGGGGATCGACGCCCCGCGCATCGGGCTGTTCGGGATCAACCCCCATGCGGGCGAGGGCGGGCTTTTCGGGGATGAGGACGACCGCATCGTCACCCCCGCCATCGAACGGCTGCGCGCGCAGGGGATCGACGCGCACGGGCCGGAAGGCGCCGACGTGATGCTGGTGCGCGAAGGCTATGATGCCTTTGTCGCCATGTATCACGATCAGGGCCATATCCCGGTCAAGCTGCTGGCCGGGCGCAGTTCGGCGGCGATGTCGATCGGCTCCGGGCTGGTCTTTTCCAGTGTCGGGCACGGTGCGGCGTTCGATATTGCGGGTAAGGGTCAGGCGTCCAGCGATGCGGCGGTCGCCGCGATCAGGCTTGTCGGAGGTATTCAGTGAGTTTTCGTATAACCGTCACCGACCATGACGATATCGGCTTCGACTGCGAAGAGGACGAAACCGTCCTCGACGCGGCTGATCGCGCGGGCTACGCCATTCCCTACTCATGCCGCAAGGGCGTGTGTTCGTCCTGCGAAGGCGGAATCGCGGCGGGCGAGGCGATGGTGCGCGGGCAGGGGGTTCAGGCCGGTCCCGCCGAGGGCGTCAAGCTGTGCCAGGCCCGTCCGCTGACCGATCTTCAGATCACGCCGAGGATCCAGAAGGTGGAGCCGGTGGAGCGCAAGACGCTGGAGGCGAAGGTGCGAAAGATCACCCGCCCGGCGCCGGACGTGGCCGTGATCCAGTTCCGCCTGCCGATCGGGCAACGCGCGCCGTTCCGCGCCGGTCAATACCTGCGGGTGGTGATGGAGGACGGCGACAGCCGCAACTACTCCATGGCGAACCCGCCGCAGAAAAACGACGGGATCGAGCTGCATATCCGGCATGTGCCGGGCGGCAAGTTTTCGGAGCAGGTGCTGAGCAAGCTGGACAAGGGCCAGTTCCTGACCGTCGAGCTGCCTTATGGCGAGTTCTGCCTGTCTGACAACGACGATATGAACGCGGTTCTGCTGGCCACCGGCACCGGGTTTGCCCCGATAAAATCGCTGATCGAGAACCAGATCGCGCTGGGGGCCGAGCGACCGCTGAAGCTTTATTGGGGTGTCAATACCGAGGCCGATCTTTACATGGCCGATGTCGCCGCCCGCTGGGCCGCGGCGCATCCCTGGATCAGCTTCACGCCGGTCATCTCGTCGCCTTCGGACGGCTGGGACGGGCGCACCGGGTTCGTCCACCGCGCGGTGCTGGAGGACATTCCCGACATGAGCAATGTCGAGGTCTATGCCTGCGGTGCGCCGGTGATGATCGACGCGGCGCGCTCGGAATTCGAGGCCGAGGCCGGGCTAGCCAAAGATCGCTTTTTCAGCGATGCCTTCGTGGCGTCGGGCGACGAGGAATAAGTCTGCTTTCGGGCCCGTCCCGCTTTCTGGACTTATTCCGGTCCCCGTGGCACGGTGCGGCCTCGACGGGGTTCTCAAGCGCCGGAGAAGGGTGGAGCTCGGATGACGGGGACAACGGAAAAAGACGGGGGCACGGCGACGAAATCGCGCGCGCCCGAGGGGATGGCGGGGCTGGCCAAGGGCCTGGCCATCATCGAATTGTTCGGGGAAGAGTACCCGGCTGTCACCGTTTCGTCCGCCGCCGATGAAACCGGCATTTCGCGGGCCAGCGCGCGGCGCTGCCTGCTGACCCTGACAGATCTGGGTTATCTGACCAAGAACGGCCCGCGTTTCATGCCGACCCCGCGCATGTTGCGGCTGGGCCTGTCCTATACAGGCGCGATTCCGCTGCCCCAGCTTGCCCAGCATCAGCTTGACGCGGCGCGCGAGGAACTGGGGGAATCCGTCTCGCTGTCGATCCTGGAGGATGGCCGGTCAACCTTTGTCGCGCGGGCCGAGGCGGCGCGGCTGGTCTCCACCGCGATCCGTCTGGGCACCCGGCTGCCCGCCTATGCGGCGGCCACGGGGCGTATCCTGCTGTCGGCCTATGACGACGAGGCGCTGGATGCCTATCTCGACGCGGCGGAGCCGGTGGCCATGACCAAGCATACGGTTACGGACAAGGCGAAGCTGAAAGAGATCATCCGCGCCGCCGGCCGTGACAAGGTGGCCTTCACCGACGAGGAGCTGGAACTGGGCATGGTCAGCATGGCCATTCCGGTCTTCGACCCGGACGGCAAACTGATCGCCTCGATGAGCGTGAGCGCGGCGCGGCCGCGCGTCACCGTCAAGGACATGCGCGAGCACATGCTGCCCATCCTGCGCATCTATGCCGAGGCGCTGTCGCGGTCCCTTTGAACGGTGCCGGCGGGCAAGGCTGCCCGCGTCAGGTCAGCATCATCGTGGTGGTCTGAAGGTTCTTCGCGAATGTTGAATATTACCTGATCCAGGAGAGCAAGGGCACTGCGAGGGCCCAGTCGTCGGCCGGTCTCGAGGATCTGGCGCAGCGACAGGCCGGGTCGAGTTCCATGCTCGTACTTTTGGCCAGGTGGCAGGCTGTTCGCCTGAGCGAAGTCCTCCTGGTGGATGCGCTGAATGCCCCCAGAGCGCGTGAGGCAACGGTCAGAACACAACACGCAGATCGCCGCGCGGCGCGGCGTGGTGATCCTCCCGCACTCTGCCGCCGGTAGTCCGATGGCAGCCGCCAGGCGCAGGCAGTAGGCCTCATTCACCGTGCTGCCGGGACGGCGCGGGCTCTCGGGTTTGAGGATGACAGTGGAGGGGGCACCGAACCGCGGGATGGCGAGCTGATCCCCCTTCCTCGGCAAGCGTAACACCGGGGTGCCCTCCGCATCGAGAACCGCCAGTGCCGTTTTCGTCTGACCACCGGCGAGAGACAGCCTGACACCCCCTTCCCCGGCAAGGAAAGGCCGCTTCTCCACATCCTCGAAGTGTTGCTCCAGGACCTCCGCCGGATCCTCGGTCTCATAGTATTCCGTCAGCGGCGTGTGGCGCCAAGCAGCAGGTGCATTCGGTTCTGCGAAGGACAGGGCGCCAGCCGTATCGCCACCGATGTCTGTCAGAAGGCCGAGAGCCTCCGTAGGCGAGCGCCCCAAGGATCGACTCAGCTTCTCGAGCTGCTCGCCTTCGGGCAGGAGGTTGGCGAGCCATGGCGTGATGAGGTTCGCGAGATACTCCGCGGGCCCGAGCGGCATGCTGAGTGAGAGCGGAAAAGCGCCCGGCGCGGCTTGCCAGGCAGCGTCATAGGAAAAGCTCAGGTCGCCTTGCCTGCTCACCCGGATGCGGCCCACCCGAAAACTGGCGAAGTAGACATAAACGGCTCTCATTCGAACTCGCTCAGATCATAGCCACGGTCCATGCCCGTTCCCTGGTCACCGCCGGGCTCGGGCGGGCCGCCAAAGAAGGCAGAAAGCTCCACGTTCAAGGACCGTGCAATCTTCGCAAGTGTGCTCAGCCTGACGTCGCGCTTGCCGGTTTCAATCAACGAGAGGGCGCCTGCCGAGATGCCCGACAGTCGTGCGAGCTCCTGCAGGGTCAGGCTGGAGGCGACCCGCTGGCTGCGGATCGCAGCCCCGACCGGGGCGAGTACGTCTCTGTTTCCTTCCAAACTCATGACCATCACAAATTTTACCGAATACGATAATTATCCGTTATCTAGCAACTGTATCTTTCAGGGGTGTCTGTGCTCCCATTCCCGTCGGCTTTTGCACAGAGCATTGGCGATGATGACGAGCTTGCGCGCGACGGCCGTGACGATGACCTTGTGTGGTTTCCCGGCTTTACGGAGCCGATCAGCGAACGCTTTGAGTGTCGGGTTATGATGCGAGGCGACCAGCGCTGCCTGGAACATGACATGTCGTAGGGCGCGTCTACCACCGGCGATTGCGCGCTTGCCACGCAACGTTCCGCTGTCCTGCGCCACTGGTGCCAAACCGGTCAGGGCCGCAGCTTCTTCGCCGGTGAGAGCGCCGAGTTCGGGAAGTTCGGTGATCAGCGTTGAGCTGGCGACTGGTCCGATGCCGGGAACGGAACGAAGGATCCGCGCGGTGCCCGCGAGATGCCTGTAGCGCCCCAAAAGCTCTGAAATTCTGCTTTCCAACTCGGTGATCGCAACATCCAACCTCTCCTTCAACTCCACATCGATATCCTCGAACAGCTCTGCCGTTCCCGATTTCCGATGCGCCCGGATCTGCGCCAGAAGCCGCTTTCGCATCTCGACCACCTGTGCCCGTCTGGTGGTCAAGGCCCTGAGAAGACGTAGATGTTCGGCGGGAAGTGTTCGTCCTGCCTCGGGTCTGAAGACCAAGAAGCGCGCTATGAGTTCGGCATCGATCCTGTCGGTCTTTGCTCGGGTTCCAAGGCTGCGCGCGAAGGCCTTGACCTGGGCCGGCGGCACTTGGCGGGCCTCGACGCCTGCATCCTGAAGATAGGACCAGAGCCGCCATTCCTGCCCACCCGTCGCTTCGAAACAGACGACGGCTCTCTGGTCGTGAGCGAGATCGGACACCGCGACATGGCCATTATCGGTATTGGGGATGCGATGACGCTGACCGTCCGGAAGGCAGTGAATATCGAGCCAGTCTCGGCTCACATCTATCCCGATGATCCGACCGTGTGTTACCTTCTCCATGCTCTCCTCCGTCTGATACGCGGTCCCACGAGGGCCGCTGGCAACTGTTCGAGACAATGAAGGAGAGGCGGTGCCGACAGGCTAAGAAGCGTGGCCATGCCACAAGGGTCAGACGTCGCGCACCACCCCGTCACGGGTCCTCGCCGGGACACGTGACGGGGTCACGCTAGCAGATCTACGATACAGAAGGGTCAGGATTCATAACCAGTAAATGACGAGAGCTGCGAGGGCGATGGCTGAGAGGAACACCTTGGGGCATCGGTCATAGCGGGTCGCGACGCGCCTCCAGTCCTTGAGCCTGCCGAACATGATCTCGATGCGGTTGCGCCGCTTGTATCTCCGCTTGTCATATTTGACCGGCGTCTTGCGTTTCTTCCGGCCTGGGATGCAGGCGCGTATCCCCTTGTTCTGCAACGCTTCTCTGAACCAGTCAGCGTCATAGCCACGATCCCCGAGTAGCCATTTGACGTTTGGTAGGCGACTGAGCAGCGCCCGTGCGCCGATATAATCGCTGACCTGTCCAGCGGTGACGAACAGGTCGATCGGTCGTCCCTGACTGTCGCAGATGGCGTGCAGCTTGGTGTTCATACCGCCTTTGGTTCGACCAATCAGGCGACCACGCCCCCCTTTTTGGCGGCCATGCTGGTCGCCGTTCGGTGGGCCTTGAGGTATGTCGCGTCGATCATCAGTAAGCGCTGTCTGCGCCCCACGCGGGATCAGCTTGACGTGGTGAAGTTCCAGGGCATCAGCTCGTCGATCCTGCTGGCGGGGTGACCGGCGGTGATCGCTTCGAGGGTCGCCTTGAGGTAGGCGAAGGGCTCCACGCCGTTGATCTTCGCGGTGGCGATCAGGGAGGCGATGCGGGCCCAGGTGCGGCCGCCCTCGTCGTGGCCGGCGAAGAGTGCGTTCTTTCTTGTCAGGGCGATCGGTCGGATCAGGTTTTCGACGGCGTTGGAGTCCATCTCGACGCGGCCGTCGTGGAGGAAGGTCTGCAGGCCGCCCCACTGGCGGTGGATGTAGGTCAGTTTCTCGCCGAGGCGCGACTTAACCGAGATACGCAGACGCTGTGCCTGCAGCCAATCACCGAACTCGGCCACGAGGGGCGCGCTGCGGGCCTGACGGGCCGACAGACGTTGGCCCGGGCCCATGCCCCGGATCTCGACCTCGATGCGGTAGAGCTCAGCGATCCGGCGCAGGCCCTCGGCGGCGATTTCCGAGCCGTCGCGGTCGAAGACCTCCTTCAGCTTGCGCCGCGCATGCGCCCAGCAGTGGGCCACCGTGATCGGCGCGCCGCCCTTGCGGGAGGGGCGCGTCAGTCGATCGTAACCGGTATAGCCATCCAGTTGCAGGATGCCGTCGAAGCCCTGCAGGGGGAGTGTCATGAACTCTGTGTATCTTTCCCGGCCCATGCGGTTTCAGATACTCAAGCGTCGAAGCGCTCGCCGAACATTATGGCGAACTGGTTGCGGGCTGCAAACCATTCCCGAACATTTCTGCCATCCTTTTCGAACTTGCGGATTGCGAGATAGATCAGCTTGGTCGCGGCCTCGTCGGTCGGGAATGAACCGCGCGTCTTGATCGATTTTCGGATCACGCGGTTCAAGCTTTCTATGGCATTGGTCGTGTAGATGATCTTGCGGATCGCCGGATCGAAGCCGAAGAATGGGATCACCTCGGCCCATGCCCTGCGCCAGGCCGGAGCGATGGAGGCGTATTTCCCGGCCCATTTCTCCTCGAAGGCATCGAGCTCAGCTTCGGCCATCTCGGTGCTCGGGGCGCTGTAAATCCGGCGCAAGTCGGCCGCCACGATCTTGCGGTCCTTCCAGGAACAAAAGTTCAGAGAATGGCGCACCAGATGCACGATGCAGGTCTGAACCATGGCCTCCGGGAAGGCGGCGGTGATCGCCTCCGGAAAACCCTTGAGACCGTCCACGACGGTGATCAGGATGTCCTGCAGCCCCCGGTTCTTCAGTTCGTTCATCACCGAGAGCCAGAATTTGGCACCTTCGTTCTCGGCGATCCACAGGCCCAGAACCTCACGGCTCCCATCGT
>NZ_LWEX01000396.1 GCF_001634885.1 Sulfitobacter sp. HI0040
AAACAGCCGAAAGCCTTCTGCGCCAGCATGTGCTTGGGCACGCCGTGGAAATGGTTGATCATCGCCATCCCGCCCCAGCAGACACCGAAGGTCGAATGCACGTTGGTCTGGGTCCAGTCCATGATCCGGCGCAACTCGTCCCAATAGGTCACCTCTGAAAAGGGCAGATGTTCGATCGGGGCGCCGGTGATGATGAGCCCATCGAACTTGCGGTGGCTCACCTCTTCGAAGGGCTGG
>NZ_LWEX01000397.1 GCF_001634885.1 Sulfitobacter sp. HI0040
TTCGTCGAATTCGATCGCGTTCAGAAAAGCTATGACGGCGAAACTCTTGTCGTGAAAGATCTCAACCTCAGCATGCCGAAGGGAGAGTTCCTGACGATGCTGGGGCCGTCCGGTTCGGGCAAGACGACCTGCCTGATGATGCTGGCCGGTTTCGAAACCGCCACCCACGGAGACATCCGGCTGGACGGCGTTTCGATCAACAACATCCCGCCGCACAAGCGCGGCATC
>NZ_LWEX01000398.1 GCF_001634885.1 Sulfitobacter sp. HI0040
GCCAAGCGACCGACGCTGGCCATCGGTTTCGCCTTTGCGGGCCAGGAAACCGACGATTTGCCGTTGGAACCCACGGACCAGCCACTTGACCTGATCGTGACCGAACAGGGCGTGATCGAACCGGGCTGAGCCGCCGCGTCAGGGCAATTTGCCCTTGTGGACCAGCGGGCCTGCGCCTACCCATTTATTATGAAAATACTTTACCTCGGCGACGTCATGGGGCGCGCGGGACGTCGCGCCATCACCGAAAACCT
>NZ_LWEX01000399.1 GCF_001634885.1 Sulfitobacter sp. HI0040
GCGTGGGCATCATCGCGCCCCGGTTCAGCATGGCCCAACCGTGGAACTGGACGATCGCCACTTCCATGCGGCGCGCCTTCATCTGTACGGCCATCTCGATCGCTTCGGGTAACTGGGGCAGGTTCTGCCGGTGCACAACGGCGTTGAGGGTAAGCGGAAAGCCTGCTTCGACGATCCACTGGGCGGCCTGCATCTTGCGCTTGAAGCCACCCTGATAGCCGCCGATTCGGTCCGCCATTTCCGCATCGGTGCCCTGCAGGGACAGTTGCACATGATCGAGGCCCGCCTCGTCCAGTTCGGCGAGCCGCTTCTGCGTCAACCCGATGGCCGAGGTG
>NZ_LWEX01000400.1 GCF_001634885.1 Sulfitobacter sp. HI0040
CGGGAAGCGAAGCCGGTTCCGCGCTGTTCGAAATCGCGGGCCCGGTCTCGCGTATCGAGATCGTATATGACAACGGCGGCAACACTCAGCAGGCGGTCTATTTTTCGGACGTGCAGTTTGACGCCGTGCGCGATCCGTCCAACGACGATGTCATCAGGGCCGGCGCCGGGGACGACTACGTCGATGCGGGGCTTGGCAATGACAGCGTGGATGGCGGCACCGGCAGCGATACCCTGCACGGGGGCGAGGGTCGCGATACGCTCTTCGGCGGCGCGGGCGACGACCAGATTTACGGTGGCGGCGGCGACAGCCTGTCAGGCGGCGACGGCGATGATCTTTTCCTGATCGACGGCACCAAG
>NZ_LWEX01000401.1 GCF_001634885.1 Sulfitobacter sp. HI0040
CCAGCGAAGTAGGGAAAACAAATGTTTTTCGTTTTTATTCGTTTTTGGACTAGAAACCCAAGTGGCGATTCTTGTCAAGGGATCGTTGGGCAGTGGGACGGGTTGCATTTTCCCACCTCCTGCCGATGCTAGGGACGTCGTCCGTCGGGACACATGAAACAGGATGACCCACCGCCGATGTCGCAAACCTTTCGCCACCCCGAAATCCTCGAAATCGCCCGCCGCGAAGGCAAGGTCACCGTCGAGGGGCTCGCCACGCATTTCGGCGTGACGTTGCAGACCATCCGCCGGGACCTCACCGACCTCGCCGAGGCGGGGCGCCTCGAACGGGTGCATGGCGGCGCCGTGCTAACCTCGGGCACCACCAATATCGGCTATGAGGAGCGGCGCTCGCTCAACCTCGCCGCGAAGCAATCCATCGCCCGCGCCTGTGCTGCCCGTGTGCCCAACGGCATATCGCTCTTTCTCAACATCGGCACTTCGACCGAGGCCGTGGCGCAGGAATTGCTGCACCACGAGAACCTGCTCGTCGTCACCAACAACATGAATGTCGCCAATATCCTCGTGGCCAACCCCTCATGCGAGATCGTCGTGACGGGGGGGCAGCTGCGCCGTTCCGACGGCGGCCTCATTGGAACGCTGGCCGCGGAAACCATCCGCAAATTCAAGTTCGACATCGCGATCATCGGCTGTTCGGCCCTGGATACGGAAGGCGACCTGCTCGATTTCGACATTCAGGAAGTCACGGTCAGCCAGACGATCCTGCGCCAGTCCCGCAAGACGTTCCTTGTCTCAGACCACACGAAGTTCGCCCGCACCGCCCCGGCGCGCATCGCCTCGCTCGCGGATGTGGATGTCTTCTTCACCGACAGCCCCCTCCCGCGGGAACTCGTGCAGTCCTGCCGTGACTGGGGCACAGAGGTCAGCATCGCCGAGGATTAAGGGCGGCGCGGCGAACCTTTTGGCGACCCGCGCAGGACGGCGCGAATTTGGCCCGCCACTCCGCAGGGGCCTAAGTTCCGTTCGCCCAATCAGATCCACTGTCTCAAACGTGAAGGAACAGCGCCAAGGTGCTCGCGTTGGCCCGTATCGTTGCCAAATATTTAACCAGTTAAAGGGAGAACCAGTATGCAATCCGATTTCCTACCGATCCTCCGCGCGACCGCCGCCGGTGCGGCGGCCCTTCTCGGCGCGACTACCTTGTCTGCGCAGCAGAATGAGGACCCCGGCGCGATGAGCCCGGCGCGCGGATACCTCGAGGCGCACCGCGACGTGCAGGCCCCCATCAAGCTCCTTGGCGGCCCGATCCTTACCAGCGTTTCGCAGGAGGGTGGCACCGCACATGCAGCGCTCCCCGCCCCCCGTGAGTTGGACGAGGTCGTCTTCGGCACGCCGGAACACCCCCTCGCGACCGGTGGCTTTCCCATGATCGAAGGCCTTCCGCTAGGGATGCGCGCCGAAAAGGACGGCGCATTTTCCGCCACGAAGGAACCGACCCCCTTCGGTGACAAACACCAAACCTTCAAGAATGCCCGGCTGCAACTGGATGCGACCGACGTCACCGCCACCGACGCCGCAAGCAGTGAGGACCGCGTCCAGATGGTTGCAAGCTGGGAGGACGACGAAGGCAATACCTATTCGGTTCAATGCTGCGAAAAGCTCGAGTCCGTGGGTGGCCAGCACCCCACCTTCGGTGGTGTCGTGACGAACCACATGCTGCACGGTTTTACCAGGGTGGGCACGCCGCTCTTCCCAACGTTGTTCGCCGAAGTCGGTTTCTGGGGTATGGGTGAAATCATGAAGAACGGTGAGGTCATCGACAGCCCCCGCCCGATGCACGGCATGCTGACGGAATACGCACGGACGGAGAACTACGATCTGGTCTTCGATGAGAACGTCGATCCCAGCAAGCGGTATTTCCACATCATGGTTCCGCCTGTAGTCCCTGCTGATGGCGGCGGGTTGGAGAACAAGCCGGTCAAGACCGGGTTCAACCTGCCCGAGGGCAAGGAACTGCCCTTCTGGCACGTGATGTTCGAAGACCTTGAAGTGAACGCCGAGCGCGCGGGCGAATAACCCCCGGCAATGGCAATTTTCGGCGGGGCCTGGGGCCTCGCCGGTCGCTTTTGTCGCGGCAACAAGGGTATGGGTCGACCGGGGCCGGGTCGGAAATATACAGGAAAAGTTTCTGGCGGAGCGACAGGGATTCGAACCCTGGAGACGGTCTCCCGCCTACACACTTTCCAGGCGTGCGCCTTCGACCACTCGGCCACCGCTCCGTTGGGGGGCGGTTTAGCGTGAGGCCGCACCCGAGCGCAAGCGGTAATCAGGCATCCAGATGCAGATATACACGTCGGTTCATCCGGCCCCGGTTTTCGATGCGCCCCAGGCGCAAGGAACCGATTTCACCGGTGCGCGCCACATGGGTTCCGCCGCAGGGTTGAAGGTCCACGGGGGAGTTGCCTTCGCCGATGCGGACAAGGCGGATGGCGTCCTGTCCACGGGGCGGTTTGACGGCCATGGTCTTGACCAGCTCGGGCCGTGCTTCCAGATCCGCCGCGGTGATCCAATCCTCGTTCACCCGCATGTCCGCAGAGACATGATCGTTCAGCATCGCCTCGATCGCCGCCACATCCTCAGGGGGTCCCGGCATATCGAAATCGAGCCGCCCGTAGGTGCCGGAAATCTGGCCGCCCGTCACGCCGAAGGGCAGCACCACGGAGAGCAGATGCAGCGCGGTATGCACCCGCATCATCCGGTGCCTGCGATCCCAGTCCAGCGTCTGCACCACATGGGCCCCCACGGGGGGCATGGGCACCGGCTCAGAGGGCACCAGAACGATGTCCTCCCCCGGGCCGCGCAGCGTGGTCGCGATGGGCAGGCGGCAGTTGTCCCAGTCGAGACGCCCGCTGTCGCCCGGCTGCCCCCCGCCCGTCGGGTAAAAGAGGCTCGCGTCCAGCACGATGCCCCCCTCGGGCGTGTGGGAGACCACGCGCGCGGGCGCCTCACGCCGATAGGCGTCTTCGCGGAACAGGGGCCGGGTCATGCCTTGTCGTCATCCGCGATGGGGGCGGATGGCGCATCTGCAGCGGCCTCCCCGCTGACCTGACGCGCGCGCAGGGCGTCCTGCAGCACCTCGGGGTTGCGCAGCCAGAGGTCACGCTGCGCGAAGGGAATCTCGATCCCCTCGGCGACGAAGCGTTCGGCGATGGAATGGTTGAGGTCATTCTTGACCGGCATCGTCCAGTTCACATCCCGCAGGATCGCGCGAATCTCGAATTCCAGCGAGTCCGCGCCGAAGTTGACCAGCAGAACGGTGGGCGGCGGATTCATGAGCACCATGGGATGCGCTTCGGCGATCTCGCGCAGGATGCGATCCACCTTGCGGGTATCGGTGCCATAGGCCACCCCCACGGGCACGATGACCCGGCCAACGGTGTTGCCCCGGGTGAAGTTCGTGACCGTTCCGCTGACCAGATCGGCGTTGGGCACGATGACGTCCGTGCGATCGAAGGTCTCGATCCGGGTGGAGCGTACCGAGATATCGCGGACATAGCCCATCTGGCCGCCCACCTCGATCCAGTCTCCTTCGGAGATCGGCCGCTCGATCAGCAGGATGATACCCGAGACAAAGTTGCTGACGATGTTCTGCAGGCCGAAACCGATCCCCACCGAAAGCGCACCGGCGACGATGGCGAGCGAGGAAAGGTCGATCCCCGCCCCGGTGATCGCCAGCACCGCCGCAAGGAAGATACCGAAGTAGCCAAGACCCGAAACAATGGCGTTCTGCCCGCCGATGTCCATCTTGGTCTTGGGCAGCACATTGCTGCGCAGCGCGCTCTGGATCACGCGGGTCAGGATGTAGCCGAGGGCGAAGATCACCGCGAAGGTGAGGAAATCGGTGGGCGAAATACGGGTTTCGCCGATCGCGAAGCCCCGGCTGAACTGCCCCCAAAGCTCCGCGAGGTCGCTCACCCGGGCCCCCCATGCCAGCGCCAGCAGCGGGGCGACGAGCATCAGCAGCAACATGCCGAAGAGCACCGGCATCAGCGCGTCCCGCGCCTCCGCCCCCTGCCCGGTCAGCGCGCCATAGACATCGGCGCTGAACCGCTGCAACGCCATCACGAGCCCGAGCAGTACCAGTGTCAGCACATAGGGCTGCAATATCGCCTCTCCGGCGTTGAAGTACCCGATGGCCTTCAGCACTGGCGCGGCGATGGCAACGACTACGGCACCGAGGCCCAGACCGTTCACCACCCGGCTGAAGGTCGACACGCGCGGCGTATCGTCCGGTGTATCGGCAGGAGCGGGATCGGCGTAGTGGCGCAGAATACGGCCAATCTGGAACAGGGAAAACGCGATGATCAGCGTGACCGGGTAGGTGACGACAGCCAGCGCGCCTTCGTCACTGGTGGCAAACTCCATCACGGTGCGCAGGACCACGTCGATCACGATGGCGGCAGTGATCGCACCGACGTAGAAGCGCCCCTTTTGCCGGGATCCCTGATCGACCAGCAGCAGCGCCTCGTCATCATCGCGGGAAAAGACCCGCTCCGACACCCAGCGGAACCCGAGCATCAGCGCGCCCACGGTAGGGATTAGCGCCAGCAGATCGCTGCCGCGGGGGCCGAAATAGCCGGTCATATCAGCCGCAAGCGCCAGCGCTACGATGCCGATATAGGGCAGCAGGATGCGCAGCAGCGACACCACGAAGCGCCAGATGCCCAGGCCCCGCGCGCCCTTCCGGCGCAGGCGGCCCACGATCATCGTGGCCCAGACTTGGCCCCGCAGGATCAGAACGAGGCCCAGCAATGCGGCAAAGAAGATGAGCGGCAGCTTCTGGCGAAGATCGTCTGCCGCGCGGTCGGTGGCCGGTGTCTCGGTCTGCCAGATGAGCTGCAGCCCGCGCTGCAGATGAACCAGCGCATCGTCCCAGAGCATGGGATTGAACGGCGATGGCCCCAGTTGCAGCAAGCGCGCCGCCTGCCTTTCCCGCAGGATGGCATCGATCTGCTCGATCAGGCCGTTGGCTTCCAGAAAGGCAGCCTCCGCCGTCTGGACCGGGGCGAGAAGCGTGTTCAGTTCGGCGGTCAGCTCCGCGCGTTTGGAGGCCACGTCAGGCGGTTCGGCATCGGTCTGCTCCCCTTCCGCCGGGGTGCCGAGCGCCGCGATCTGGTCGCGCAGGATCTTGATGCGGTTCGCGTTCAGCCCGCTCGCGGCCTCGAACTCCGCCCGATATTCGGTAAGCCGCTTGCGCATGGCTTCCAGCGCGGGGTCTTCGGCGGTTTCGTTCTCCACCATGGTGGCGGCGCGTTTGGAAAGCGTATCCCAACGATCCTCATCGACGCCCGGCACCTCCTGCGCCAGCGCAGGCGCCGTGCATAGCACCACGATCAGCCCAAGGGCCGCGATCAGACGGGTCATGATATGTCTCATACGTCTTCGAAGACGCCGGGTATGGAGGCAGGGGCGCGGTCCAGCCAGTCAGGCGTGGGCAATCCCTTTTCCCGCAGGAAATCGGGGTTGAAAAGCTTCGACTGGTAACGCGTGCCGAAATCGCACAGGACTGTCACGATGGTATGGCCGGGGCCAAGGTCCTTCGCGAGGCGGATGGCACCGGCCACGTTCACGCCCGAAGAGGCGCCAAGGCAAAGGCCCTCATGCTCCAGCAGGTCGAAAACGATGGGCAACGCCTCCTCATCGGGGATGTTGTAGCTGTAATCCGGGCGGAACCCTTCGAGGTTCTTGGTGATGCGGACCTGTCCGATGCCTTCGGCGATGGAGCCGCCTTCGGCCTCTAGCTCACCGGTGGTGTAATAGCTGTGCAACGCCGCCCCGTCCGGATCGGCCAGCGCGATTTTCACGCCCTTGGGCTGCAGGGCCATCGCCACCCCGGCGAGTGTGCCGCCCGAGCCCACGGCGCAGCAGAATCCATCGACCTTGCCGCCGGTCTGCTCCCAGATCTCGGGGCCGGTGGTTTCCACATGGGCCTGCCGGTTTGCGGTGTTGTCGAATTGATTGGCCCAGATCACGCCTTCTTTCGTGGTCTGGGCCAGCTCCTTGGCCAGCCGTTCTGAATAGCGCACGAAGTTGTTGGGGTTGCGGTAGGGCGCTGCAGGCACCTGAACGAGTTCCGCCCCGGCAAGGCGCAGCATGTCCTTCTTTTCCTGGCTCTGCGTTTCGGGAATGACGATGACGGTCTTGAACCCCATGGAGGCCCCGACAAGCGCAAGGCCGATCCCGGTATTGCCGGCGGTGCCTTCGACGATGGTGCCACCCGGCTTCAACTCACCCCGCGCCAGCGCATCCTGAATGATATAGAGCGCCGCGCGGTCCTTGACCGACTGGCCGGGGTTCATGAATTCCGCCTTGCCCAGAATTTCGCAGCCTGTCTCCTCGCTTGCTCTGCGCAGTTTGATCAGTGGCGTGTTTCCTATGGCCTCGGCCAGATCCTTCGCGACGTGCATGACAGCCCCCAGTGTTATTTCATCCCGATGTAGCGTTCCCCCCCGCCGACCTCAAGCGTGCGCGGTGCCGTGCAAGCCAATAGGCGGCGATAACCAGCGGGCCGTTGGCGGCCTCCTGCCGGTCGCAAAGCGCCATCAGCGCGTCGAAATCCAGAAGATGGGAGCGGATATCCTCATGCTCGGCATCGAGACCGGAAACCCCGGTCGCCGCATCAGGAAGATCCGCCAAACCTACGAAAATATGGAAAAAATCGGTCGCCGACCCTGGGGATGCATAGACCTCTGCCACGGGTTCCAGCCGGCCCAGTTCAAGGCCCGCCTCCTCCATCGCTTCGCGGCGCGCGGCCCCCTCTGCGGTCTCTCCGGGGTCGATACGACCCGCGACCGGCTCCAATTGCCAGACGGCACGATCATGCCGGGCAAGCGGGCCCATGCGCATCTGTTCGACCAGCAGGACCCTGTCCCGCACCGGATCGTAGGGCAGGACGAGCGCGGCATCCGTTCCGATGAAAACCGCCCGCTCCACCGGGGCGGACATGCCCCCGGCGAAGGTTTCATGGCTCAGATGCCATTCCTCCAGCGCGAAGAAATTCGCATAGACCCGGTCGACCCGCGCCACATCCACCCTGCCCTTCAGCGTGTTTGCGCCGTGTTTCGAACGCGCACCATTCACCTTGGCCGCCGCGCGTGCGCGGATCATCGGGAACATGCGCGCGACGGTCTCGCGGTCCTTGTGGCCCATGTAGGACATGACTTCGCGCGCGGCGTGACAGCTGAGCGCACCCCAGTCCCGCTCCCAATCCTCCAGCGACCAAGGCTCCTCCGCCGTCCAGAGACCGGGTTGCGGAAAATAGACTTGCGCCTCCGATCCGTTTTCGAGTGTCACGACCGCCAGATCATAGGCAAAGCTGCCTTCGTAGAAATCGAGCCGCGCGATATCCTCGGGCGACAGATCGCGCAGCAGCACGCCGGGGGCCCGGGCACCGGCCTGGGGCGCGATGGTGGGAAACGGGCCTTCGGCCACCCCGCGTACCTCGTGATCCGGCAGGGCCGTCGGGGTCAGGTCAAGCGTTTCCCGGCCCCGCCCCAACACGATTTCAAGCAGCGGCAAATGACGCAGCGTGCCGTAGAAAAAGAGATTTGCCATGTGATCAGCGCCAGCGGTTTCCTGCGAATTCGGTCAGGAGCCCGCTTACCACCGCCCCGATCAGAAGCACCACCCCGATCGGTACGGTTGCGATGATCAGCGCATATTCCGCGCCGATCTCGAATATCGCGGTCAGCGCTTCGAGGGGGCCGTCGTAACGGTTGCGCATGGCAAGTCGCACCATTTCGTTCGTGGCCTGAACGCCGATCCCCCAGAGCATCAGCAGAAACACCCCCGTCAGACCATTGTTGATCGCCGCCGTGGTCCCCCGGCCCGCGCGTTTGCCCATGGCGACCCAACCGACGAGAAGGCCGAGACCGATGTTGATGGGAATGAAATACCCGAAATCGGTATTCTCCGGCATGAGCGGCATGACCATCCCGGAAACCACGTAAGCCAGCACCGCCAGACAGAGCGCTGCGACCAGACGAGCGGCTGTAGGCATGGGGCAGATCCTTCGGTAGCAGCCCTCAGACGGGCCGCCTTACCGTAATCTGCGTCACATCGCAGTTTCCACTGTCAAATGTCGCAGCACAGGAAGTGAGGTAAAAATTCCACATCCGGCGGAAACGGTCATCGAAGCCCAAGGCCGCGATCTGGTCCCAGCGGTCATTGAAGGTTTCATGCCAGCGCCGCAGGGTGATGTCATAGCTCTTGCCGAATTCGATCGACCGGTCGACCACAAGGCCCGCGCGCGTCACCTGTGAGCGAAGCGCCGAGGGGCTGGGCAACATGCCGCCCGGAAAGATGTATTTTTGGATGAAATCCACACCGCGCTTGTAGACCTGCCAGCGGCGGTCCTGCACGGTGATGATCTGCAGCGTCGCCGCCTTGCCGGGTTTCAGCCGCTCGCGCAGCGTGTCGAAATAGGCGGGCCAGTATTTCTCTCCCACGGCTTCGAACATCTCGATGCTGGCGATGCCGTCATAGCTGCCACGCTCGTCGCGGTAATCCTGCAGCTTGAAATCGACCTGTCCGGATAATCCTGCCTTTTCAATACGGTTGCGCGCGTATTTGATCTGCTCTTCGCTGATCGTGAGCGCCGTTACCTTCAGCCCGCGCTCCTTCGCGGCATATTCCGCGAAACCGCCCCAGCCGCAGCCGATCTCCAGCACGTGATCGCCGGGCTGCGCACCCATCTGATCCACCATGGAGGCATATTTGGCGGTCTGCGCCGCCTCCAGCGAAAGCTGTGCGCCTTCATCGAAAAGCGCGCTGGAATAGGTCATCGTATCGTCGAGCCACAGCCCATAGAAATCATTGCCCAGATCGTAATGGTAGCTGATGTTCTTGCGGGCCTGTGCCTTGTGGTTGCGCTGCAACCAGAAGCGGAACCGTTCGAAAGTGCGCACCAATCCCATGCCGGGAAAACCGTCGTAGATCTCTTCGTTGCCCGCATGAACGAGATCCATGAACGCCTGCAGATCCGGCGTGGACCACCATTCGTCCAGATAGGCATCGCAGAAGCCCAGATCACCTTCGCGGATCAGCCGGGCAAACAGATCGTCGTTGTGGATGCGCAATTCCGCCACCGGGCCGGGCCGGGCCCCTTCGGCGCGAAACACGCGCCCGTCGCGCAGAACGAAATCCACCCGCCCGTTTTGCAGGTCTTTCGACTTGGCAAAGACCTGCGGAAAATAGCGCGGCAGGTTGTCCTGCCCGTCCGTGGTGGTGAAGATCATGTGCGCTCCCGTTGGCGTCATTTTGATTTTTCGATGAGGCGCAGCGATACTACCCGCGTGCCCCGGATAAACAATTTAAAAGTCCCGGCCTTCATAGATTTCGAGCGCCCGCGCCCGCCCTTCCGAAAGCTCCACGACGGGATCCGGATAAGGGTCGGACGGCGCCATGCCCCAGCTGCGCGGAATCGCGTCGAAATAGGCCAGCGCGTCCTCATGGGGCTTTGCGCGCCCTTCGGCAATCCAGCGCGAGACATAGGCGCGGTCCGGATCGAACTTTTCAAGCTGTGTTTCGGGGTTGAACACCCGAAAGAAGGGGGAGGCATCGGGCCCCGATCCGGCTGTCCATTGCCAGCCAAGCGCATTGTTCGCCGGATCCCAGTCGATCAGGCAATCTTCGAACCATTTCTGCCCGATGCGCCAGTCCGTCAGCAGATGCTTGGTCAAATAGCTGGCCACGATCATCCGCGCGCGGTTGTGCATCCGCCCCGTCACATACATCTCGCGCATGGCCGCATCCACGAAGCGGATCCCAGTGCGACCCCGCTTCCACGCCGTGACCTCTTCCGCTTCCCCGTCCTGTTTCCAGGGAAAGGCGGTCCATTCCTCGCGCCAGGCATCCGTCAGCAGCCGCGGTGTGTGATGCATCAGGTGATAGGCAAACTCGCGCCAGACCAGTTCCTTCAGGAAAGTCTCCGCCCCGCGCTTGCCTTCCTCCATTGCCCGCTGACCGGCATGCCAGCACTGATGGGGGCTGATTTCACCCAGGCTCAGGTTCTCCGACAATTGCGAGGTGCCGTCTTCGGCGGGCATATCCCGGGTCTGCTTGTAGTCGTCGATGATGTCGCTGATGAAATACCCCAGACGCGCCTGGGCGCTTTTCTCTCCCAACCGGACGAAGGGCCGCAGTATGTCGCTGCCGCGGTTCATGCCCGCATCCATGCGCCAGTCTTCCAGCGCATCGCTGCGCGGCCAGTCTGGGGGCGGGTTCAGCGTCTTCGGGCGCGGGCGCGGTTCCTCCACCGGGCGCTGCTTCACCGCGTTCCAGAAGGGTGTGTAAACCTTGTAGAAACCGCCCTGCTTGGTCTCCACGCTCCAGGGTTCGAACATCAGATGCCCGCCAAAGCTGCGCGCCTCCGCGCCCTTCTCCTTCAGCGTCTCCTTGATCCTCGCATCCCGGGCCACGCTGTCGGGATCGTAAAGCCGGCTCCAGTAGACCGCGCCGGCACCCGTCTCTTCCATCAGTTGAAGAATCGCCTCCAAGGCGCTGTCGTTGCGGCGCAGGATCAGCCGGGAGCCTTCCTGCGTGAGGCTTTCCGACAGGCAGGAAAGGCCGAGGCCAAGCCGCCACAGCGGCGCGACGCCCAGCGATTGCGTCAGATCGTCGAGGATGAAGACCGGAATGACCGGCCGCCCCGTATCGCAGGCGGCGGTCAAGGCGGCATGATCGCTCAGCCGCAGATCGCGCCGGAACCACACAAGTATCGGAGTTTGGTCGGACATTCACCCTCGCCTGTCGATTGAGTGGCAAACTAGCGCAAAGCCACCGCCGTCAACAGGGCAAGCCACGCGTCAGGGCCGCAAGTAGTTTCAGCGCGGTCGAAGGCACAGCGACCCACGCTTAAAGAACACGGTCCAGCGCATTGATCAGGCTGTCTATTTCATCCTTTGTCGTGTAGTGGGTGAAGCTCAGCCGCAGCACCCCCTGCGCCGGGTCCACGCCCATCGCCTGAAGGGCGCGACCGGCGTAAAAGTCGCCCCCGCCCGTCATGATCCCGTGTTCCGCCAGCCGCGCGGCGGCTTCCTCTCCGCCGCTGTTGAGGGCCAGGGCCACCGTCGGCGCACGCCCTTCGGCGCGCGAAGGCCCCAGCAGACGCAGCGAATTCCGTTCGCTTACCGCATCAAGAAGGGGCTGCAACAGTTTGATTTCATGATCCCTCATGAGGTCATGCACCTTCGCGGCTCGGGTCCTGTCGTCCGCGTCCGCTTCCCCACCATGATGGCGATACAGGGCGTCAACGTAATCGGCCATACCGGCACAGGCCGCGACCTGCGCGTGGTCCGGCCCCGCCGGGGTGAACCGTTTGTAAAGCGTGTCTCCGTTGAAGACATGCCCCTGATTGGGCAACCACGCGCCAAGCCCTTCACGGATCGCCATGATCCCCTGATGCGGACCATAGGTCTTGTAAGCGGAAAAGAGGTATACGTCCGCCCCCATGGCGCCCACGTCGGCAAATCCGTGCGGCGCGTAGGAAACACCGTCGACGCAGGCATAGGCGCCTGCGTCATGCGCGATTTTCACGATCTCCGTCACCGGGTTGATCTCTGCCACCACGTTCGAACAATGCGGGAAGCAGACCAGCCGCACCTTGTCGTCCAGCAGGGGCTTCAGATCCTCGGGGTCCAGGTGCCCGCTGTCGGGGTCGATCTTCCACTCCCGCACCTCGAAACCACGGTCCGCCAGCCGCCGCCACGGGCCGGTATTGGCCTCATGATCCTGGTTCGTCACGACGATCGCATCCCCGGGCCGCATCTTCTGCGCAAAGGCCTGCGCCAGCACATAGGTATTCTGGGTGGTGGAAGGCCCGAAGGAAAGCTCATGCGTCTTCACGCCCAGCATGGCCGCCAGCCGCCTGCGCGCCTCGTCCATCTCTTCGCCCGCAAGGCGGCTCGCCTCGTAGGGGGCATAGGGCTGCACCTTGCGCTGCGTGTAGAACCGGGTGAGCCGGTCGATGACCTGACGACAGGTGAAAGACCCGCCCGCGTTCTCGAAAAAGGCCTGCCCCTGCAGGGATGGCTCGGCGAAGGCGGGGAACTGGTCCCTCACGAATGCGCTGTTGAGTTCCATTGATCGCTCCCTCCCCCTCGCGAAAACGGGCGCCCCGCAAGGGACGCCCGCCAAGACCTTCTCATGTCCGGAAGGTCACTTCAACTCGGCACGCTCACTCTGCAAGCCCTTGAAGATGCACCAGCACATGGCCAGCAGGACCACAGTGAACAGCAGGCCCGTGGAAATCACCATGGACTGCAACGCCGCAAGCCCGCCGCCGATCAGCAGCGCAATGGCCACGGCACCTTCGAAGATGCACCAGAAGACCCGCTGCGGCACCGGCGCGTCGACCTTGCCGCCCGCGGTGATCGTATCGATCACGAGGCTGCCGGAGTCCGACGAGGTGACGAAGAACACCACCACCAGCAGGATCCCCACGAAAGAGGTGATCGAGGCAAGCGGCAGTTGATCCAGCATCTTGAATAGCTGCAGTTCCAGTGCCGCGTCCTGCGCCCCGGTATAGCCTTCGGACAGGACCTGATAAATCGCCGTACCGCCGAAGATGGACATCCAGAGCACGCAGACGATGCTGGGGATGAGCAAGACGCAGATCACGAACTCCCGCACGGTACGGCCTCGGCTGACGCGGGCGATGAACATGCCCACGAAGGGTGACCAGCTGATCCACCACGCCCAGTAGAAGGCCGTCCAGCCTTGGGAATAGTTTACGTCGGCGCGACCGAAGGGGTTCGAGAGGGCCGGCAAAAACTGGAAGTAGGCGAGAAGCGAATCCCAGAAAAAGGCGATCAAAAAGGCAGTCGGCCCCACGATCAGGGTGAAGAGCGCCAGAAGTGCGGCCAACCCCATGTTGATCTCACTGAGAACCTTTACCCCGCCATCGAGGCCGCGCAGCACCGAAATCAGCGCCACGGCGGTAATCGCGGTGATCAGCACCACTTCGGTGGTCTGGCCCATGGGCACGCCGAACAGCTCATTGAGGCCGGCATTCGCCTGCGTCGCCCCGAAACCGAGCGAAGTGGCAAGCCCGAACAGGGTGGCGAAAACCGCGATGATATCGATGATATGCCCGGGCCAGCCCCAGACCCGCTCCCCCAGAATGGGATAAAAGGCGGAACGGATCGTCAGCGGCAGCCCCTTGTTATAGGTGAAAAGCGCCAACGCCAGTGCGACGGTCGCGTAGATGGCCCAAGGGTGCAGCGCCCAATGATAGATCGTCGCCGCCATACCGAGCCGGACCGATCCGGGTTCATCCCCCGTCATGGCGCCAAGCGGGGCCCAGTCCGACCGCAGCCCATTCTCGCCCACGGTGGTTTCCCCGAAGGCAGTGGAAAAATGCGTGAGCGGCTCGGAAACGCCGTAGAACATCAGCCCGATGCCCATGCCCGCCGCGAACAGCATCGCGAACCAGCCGAGGTAGGTGTAATCCGGCACCGCCTTGTCACCCCCCAGCCGGACCGAGCCGTAAGGCGTCACGATCAACAGCAGAGCGAACAGCACCACGATGTCCGCCGCCCCGATCAGGAACCAGTCGAAGTTCTTCGTGGTAAAGGAGAACATCGCCGAGAAGGCCGCCGCCGCCTGATCTGGCAGGACGATGGTATAGAAGACAAAGGCCACGACGGCCAATCCACTGATGAGAAAGACGGGGTTGTGAATGTCCACGCCGAACGGACCGATGGTGGTTTCCACGTTGTCCTGACCGATCTCGTAATCGGTCTGGATCACCTCGGAGGTTCCGTCCGGGGCAGGTATGCCCTGTGCGGTCGTATCTGTCATGAGTGTCCCTTTCAATTCCGGGCGCCCGCTTGCCCGATTGATCCCGGACGGGGCGCACTCTGCTCCCCAGCATAGGCCAATTGACACTTGTCTCAACCGATCTGCTGAAAAGAGCACTTCGCGGGGGTCCATCACACCCCGGAAAACCACCCCGCGCCCGCACCGCTGAACGACAAAAAAGGGCGGATGCACCGTGCATCCGCCCTTTCCTTGCGTTTCAGCAGAAGGCCTGACTTCAGCCGTTGACGTCGACGACGACGCGCCCGCGAACCTGACCCTTCAGGATGTCCGCACCCAGCCCCGGCAGGTCCGACAGGGTTGCGGGCTGGACCATGGCCTCCAGCTTGTCCATCGGCAGATCGCGCGCGATACGCTCCCATGCACGCAGACGGTTTTCATAGGGCTGCATGACGCTGTCGATACCCAGCAGGTTCACCCCCCGCAGCAAGAAGGGGATGACGGTCGCGGGCAGTGAAGCACCCCCGGCAAGGCCCACCGCCGCGACGGAGGCCCCGTATTTCATCTGCCCCAGAACACGCGCCAGCATCGCGCCGCCCACGGCATCGACGCATCCGGCCCATGTCTCTCCTTCGAGGGGGCGTTTGGTTGTTTCGGCCAGTTCCTCACGCGGGACGATCCGGCTCGCCCCCAGATCCCGCAGATAGCTTTCGGTCTCGGGGCGTCCGGTCACGCCCGCGACCTCGTATCCGAGCTTTGCCAGTAGCGCCGTCGCGACGGAACCGACCCCGCCGGCTGCCCCGGTGACCAGAACCGGGCCGTCCCCGGTCTTCAACCCGTGATCCTCCAGCGCCATCACCGCCAGCATCGCCGTGAAACCGGCGGTGCCCACCGCCATGGCCTGCCGCGTATCGAGCCCTTCGGGCAGCGGTACGAGCCAATCGGCCTTCACCCGGGCTTTCTGCGCATAGCCACCCCAATGGGCCTCGCCCACACGCCACCCGGTCAACACCACCTTGTCGCCCGGCGCATAGCGCGCGTCATCGCTCTTTTCGACCGTACCGGCGAAATCGATCCCCGGAATGTGGGGATAGTTCCGCACCAGACCGCCGCCGGGCCCGATGCACAATCCGTCCTTGTAGTTGACGGTCGAATATTCGACCGCGACCGTCACTTCACCCTCGGGCAGATCCGCCTCTTCGATCTGGGTTACTGCGGCGCTGGTCTTGCCGTCTTCGTCCTTATCAACAACCAGTGCATCGAACATGTCGCTCTCCTTTCGCAGGGCGTCCCTGCTTCCAAATGGTTCAAATCCCCGCCGGAGGCTCCGGCGGTTCGGAAATTCTCAGGCCCAGAAACCGTCGCGGACGGTCGCATCGCGCGGCCCTTCGGGTGTCTGCACCTGCACCTGCGTGCCCGCATCCCAATGGGTCATCCGCACCATGCCGATGGCCACGTTGGTGCCGAAGTCCGGCGAATGCGCGGCAGAAGTCACCTGACCCACGCGTTCCCCCTTCGACGTGACGGGCCATACCCTGTCGCAGCGCGGCACCGGGTCTCCGGTGATCTCGATGGCCCGGACCTGCTGCACCGGGCCTTCCTTGGCAACCCGAAGCAAGGCATCGCGACCGATACAGCCGATCGCCGCCTGCGTGTCGCAAAACCGGCCAAGGCCGCATTCATGGGGTGTATTGTCGTCGGTCATGTCATTGCCGTAGCTGAGCAATCCGCCCTCGATCCGCTCGATAAGGTTGGGGCAGCCGGCGCGCACCTGCAGATCGCTGCCCGCCTCCATCAGCGCGTTCCACAGCGGCATGCCGATGTCGGACCCCTCCACGTAGATCTCGAAACCGCCCTGTTTGGAATAGCCCGATCGCGCAATGACGAGCGACCGGCCCTGAAAATCGAACCTGCCGAAGCGGAAGAACTTCACCTTGCCGACCGCATCGCCGAAGACCCGTGCCATCAGCGCATCGGCCTGCGGGCCCTGAACGGCCAGCGGGCTGACATCGGGTTCATCCACCAGCACGTCCAGCCGGTAGCCATAGGCCACGCCCTTGACCCAGAGCAACAGATCGCTGTCCGCGATGGAAATCCACCAGCGGTCTTCCTCCAGCTTCACCGCGACCGGATCGTTTAGCATCCCGCCGGTTTCATCGACGATAGGCACGTAGAAGCAGCGGCCCGTCTCCATGCCGCGCAGGTCGCGGGGTGTCAGCATCTGGACAAGCCGCCCCGCATCCGGGCCGCGCAGCTCCACCTGCCGCTCGCAGGCCACGTCCCAGACCTGAACATGGTCCTTCAGGTGCCGGTAATCCGCTTCCACGCTCTCAAAAACAGTGGGCAGCAGCATGCGGTTGTAGACGGTGTAGCCCTTGACCCCGGCGGCCTCGACCCCGTCGGAGAAGGGGGTGCGCCGGACCCGGCGCGAAGGTGAAATGACCGGCATCTTTAGTCCCTCCCGACGAAACCGGACCCGGTCACGGGTTCGGCCCTTTCCAGTCGATCGGGCAGATCTCGGCGGACATGCCGCCGAAATCCCAGACCCGGCCATAGTCCCGCACCCGGCTCTTCAGGCCGCGGGCCGCGATGATATCGGGACCCATCCAGTACTTGGAATTGCTGATCATCACGGGGTGATCGGGCGATTTACCCGCGATCATCTCGATCTCGCCCTGGATCTTGCGACCGATCATGATGCTGCGTTTGGTGCCCTCGCGCACGATCTCGACGGGCGCGCGTTCGGCGCCGATGATCTCGCTCACCAGCATGGTGAAAAGCCCCGTGGTGCCGCCTGCTGCCCCGCTGAAGATCTGCAGCAGCCCGTGGTAGGCCTTCTCCGTGGCCCGTTCATCCACGTATGCCGCGACCCTCCAGTTGCCCTCGCCCATGCGGCCGGGGATATCCACCAGCAGACCGATGTTGAGGCCGGACAGATCCTCGCCCTCGTAGTGGCCTTCGTCCACGGCAATGGCCATCCATGCGTGGCAATGGCCTTCGGTCGGCGGATGCGCCCCGAGGCTCACGACACAGGGGCAGAACACGGTGCAGGAGCAATTGAGGAACAATTCGCCCTTGATGGCCCATTCGGTCGGACTGTTGCGATCACGTTTGGTGCTGGGCATGCGCTGGTCGATACGCGCGCTCGTCTTCAGCCGGTCCGCCTCCGGTTTTTTCTTGGTCGCCATCTGTTATCCTCCTGCGATCAGGGGCCAGCCTGCCACGGCGCCAGCGCCGATGATCAGGGCAACGCCCATGGGTTTGATGATGTAATGTCCGATCTGCGGCAGCTTTTCGAGCACCATGACAAGGGTCGCCAGCCCCATCCATGCAAGGTTCATGACACCGCCGGCAAAGCCCAGCAGCATAAAGCCCCAGCAGCAGCCCACGCAGAAGCTGCCCAGCCCCAGCCCCATGCGCAGCCCGCCCGCGAAACCGGTGCGCCAGTTGCCCAGAAAGTAGAAGGTGGGTGAATGGCACACGCCGTGGCAGGCCTCCTTCGCGTGGGTGAACTGGTAGAGGCCGACCGCCGCCAGCAAGGCCACGGCGCCCCAGCGGGAGGTCGGTATGCCCAGCATGTCGATCGCGCCGAGATCGAGCAAAAGCAGTTGCAGCGCCGCGATCCCGGCGGCAAAGGCGACCCAGATCGCGAAATAGCCCAGAAGCACGCCCAGCCAGCCCGCGCGCGTGCCGGTGGCGCTGACCATCAGGTCCTCGTAAGAGCGCAGCGTCGGTACCATGGTGGGAAGCATCATCGCCGCCATCATCACCGCCCACATCGCGAACAAGGGCCCGAAGCGCGCCATGGGCATATCCATGTCCATCGCCGGGTTCATGCGCCGCATGGCCTGTGCCATCTCGCCGGGCAGGCCCAGAAGGCTTATGTCCATCTGCATGGCCATACCGTAAAGCATGACCCAGGCCATCAGGATGACCGCAAAGAATGCCAGCCAGAGACCGGATCGCAGAACGTGATTCATCGGGGCGGCCTTTCGACTCGGAACTTGCAGATGTAATGTCAGACAATTAGAGTTCGGGCAAACGTTAAATGTCATACATATGAAAGAAGGCTTCGTGAAACAGCTCGACTTGCCGGCCCAGATCGCAGGCGCGATCCGCGATTCCATCGTCGAGGGACGGCTTATCGTGAACGAAAGGCTGCCCTCCGAGGCCGAGCTTGCCGACAAGTTCGACGTCTCCCGCCCGACCGTGCGCGAAGCGCTGAAACGACTGGCCGCCCAGTCGCTGATCCGTACCCAGCGCGGCGCCACCGGCGGCGCATTCGTCGCCAAGCTGAGCTTCGAGGCCGCGCAGGAACAGCAGATCACAACCTCGACGCTGCTCATCTCCATGAACGATGTGCATTTCGAAACCGCCTGCGAGGCGCGCTTCACGCTTGAGCGCGCCTGCGCGCCCCTGGCCGCCGAACGCCGCACGATGGATCAGGTGATGACCATGCGGAAGGAAATCGACCATCAGGCCAGCGCGGGCCTCAGCGATGAGGCATTCTGCGCCTCCGACGTCACCTTTCATAGATCGCTGGTGGATGCGGCGGCCAACCCGATCCTGAGCTACCAGCTCGCCGGGGCGGTCGAGGCCATGCAGCCGCTGATGAACATGATCACCTTCAGCGCACGGGACCGCGCGCGTATCGTGGCCCTGCATACCGATATCACCGATGCGTTGGAGTCCCGAAATGGTGCAGCCGTGACCAGCGCGCTCACCGGGCTGGAAGCGGAAACCCAGACGCTTGCCCGGACGGTCTTTGCCGCCCGCACAAGACCCGTCTCATCCTGAAGTCCCTAAAGGCAAACCAAAATATTGCCGTGGCAAAATTTCACGCACAAGTAGCGCATTCGGGCCACAGGTCAAGAATTTGATACAGCTTAGGGTAATATGGGGCTGTAAATGTTACGCCTCGGGCCGCAATAGTTAACGAAAGCGCCTGCATGAATCGGAATGCCGGGCGTCAATAAGGCAGTATGACGCAGAACAGGCGCGTGAGGAAAATCGTTGCGCATATCTCAATGGGCCAAAATTGGGCAAACCCTACCTGAACGGATGACACAGGCCGTCGTGTTGACGGCTGTCGGGCTGGTGATGCTGATTTTCGGGCACCGGGTGGAGATGCTCGCCTATGAAAATTACATTCAGAAGCTGAGGACGGACGTAACTCTCGAACTGGTGGAGGTGCGCGAACGGATCGAAGAGGAGGTCTTCCAATCGATCCTGGATCTTCGGGAACTTGCGGCGATCATCGGCGAAACGCCGGACCTTGGGGTTGCTGAATTCAACAGGAAAGCAGCTGAATACCTCGCCAAAAATCCGCAGGTGATCAACATCGCCGTCGCGCCGGATCTCGTGATTTCCATGGTCTATCCCCTTGAAGGGAACGAAAGCGCGCTGGGTCTGAATTACCGCGACAACGAAGCGCAGATCGAACAGGTTGAGGAAGCCATGCGCACCGGCAAAGGCGTGCTGACCGGGCCTGTGAATCTCGTTCAGGGCGGCCGGGGGGTGATCCTGCGGCAACCGGTTTTTTTGCCGCCCCTGCCAGAAGCACCCGGCGTTCCGCGCCCCTGGGGCATCCTGTCGATCGTGCTGAATTACGATGATTTCCTCGTAAGTCTGGGTGTTCCCGAACTGCAGGAACGTTTCAACCTGCTGCTTATCGAGCCCGGGAACGACGGCAAGCCCGAACAGATCATGCTGGGCAGCCCTGATGAAATGGGGGCCGACCCCATCCGTCTGAACTTCGATTTTCCCTTCGGGCAATGGGAGCTTTGCGCCACGCCGAAAGACGGCTGGCCGCTGACCCGTCCCCGCTATGAGGAACAATGGCTTCTGCGCTTCGCCTTCATCGCCCTCACGCTGCTGGGCATAAGCTATATCATGCGGCTCGCGGCTAAACGGCGCGCCGCAGAGGTGCGCCTGCGCAACGGGATCGAGGCGCTGGACCATGGTATCGTGATGTTCGGGCCAGACCGGCGGGTGACGCTCTATAATCGCCGCTACCTCGACATGACGGGCAGCGAACAGAAGGTCGAAGTCGGCACCCCATATCAGGAGATCATGCGTGAGAACCTGCTGGGTGGCGTCGTACCCGAGGCCGTGGGCCATGAGGACGAATTCATCACGGACTGGCTGGAACACCGGGTTCTGGAGGGTGGCGCCGATACCGAACAGCATCTGCACGACGGGCGCATCATAAAGACCTCCGATCGGCTGATGGAAGACGGCAGCATCGTTGGCCTGCGGCTCGACGTAACGGAGATGAAGAAGGCGCAGATCGCGGCGGAGGCGGCCAATCAGGCCAAGACCGACTTCATGGGCGTTCTGAGCCACGAATTGCGCACCCCCATGACCGTCATCCTCGGCCACGTCCGGCTGGGCCGCAACTTCGACAGAATGGGCCCCGCCCGCGAATTGCGCAAAGCCATCGACGAAGGCGTCACCGATCCAGCGGAGCTGAGCGAGCGGGTGGATGCGGTTTTTGCGCAGGTTTCGCGCACGATGGAAACCCTAGAGCGATCGGGCGACCATCTGCTGACCCTCATCAACGAGGTGCTCGATTTCGCTAAGATCGATTCAGGCAGCCTTTCGGTTTCGGCAGAGCAGACGGATGTGGAAACCGTGGTGAACCCGGTGGCCGATCAACTGCGCCCGATGCTCGAACAGAAAGGCCTCGCCTTTAATTTGAAGATCGAACCGGGCAGCCTGACGGCCGATATCAAGCGCGTACAGCAGGTGTTGATCAACCTCATCGGCAATGCCTCCAAGTTCACCGATAACGGGTCTGTCACGCTTGCGGCGCGGGTCACGGATGATGACGTGAACTTCGATGTCACCGACACCGGTGTCGGCATCCCGGCCAATGAAATCGACAGGGTGTTCGAACCTTTTCATCAGGTCGATGGCACCGCGACGCGCAAACATGGGGGTACGGGCCTTGGCCTCGCCATTTCACGCGATATCGCGCAGGCGCATGGCGGCAGCCTCAGCGTGGCCAGCGAACCGGGCAAGGGCAGCACCTTCACCCTCAGCCTGCCGCGTCAGGTCTGCGCCGCCGTAAGGCTGACAGGCCGCCCCGAACTGGTGGCGGAATAGACCGCCTCCCCCACGCCGCACCCCCTTGCAATGAATCGGGGTGGGACCTATATTTCCCTTGTCCTTCGGGACTATGGACATAAACGCGCTCGTAATAAGCGGATCGGACCCGGGGGCGGTACCCGGCGGCTCCACCAACATCCTTCATTTGGGGATCATGGGGCCGAAACAGGATCGACGAACGTCTAAAGGTGTTGCTTTGTCCCGGTGAGTTACCACCGTTATCGGTACAAAATGTACAATTGCAAATGACAATCGTGCTCCGGTCGCCGTTGCTGCGTAAGCAGTAACTAGACCGAAATCTAAGTCCTTGCGCCTAGCAGCGTAAGGCGGGGTTCGCAGGCACCTGGCAACAGAAGCCTGCACTTTATCTTCCTGCTTGATTCCCGGTTCTTCGCGCTAACATTGACGCATGGCCGCCTCTTCCCTTTCCTTCCTGTTTCGCAGCCTCATCGGGGCCGGTGCTGTCACCGCCGCCACCATGTGGGCCGTCCGCGCCTTTGCCGATCAGTCCTCCGGCAGCGGCACGCAGCCGATCGCGACGCAGTGGGGTTTCGTGGCCGACAGGGTAATGGGCGGCCTTTCGACCGGCAGCGTGGAGCCTGCGCATATCGACGGGCGGGAGGCCATGCAGCTTCGCGGGAATATCTCGCTCGAAAACGATGGCGGCTTCATCCAGATGGCGACCGATCTGGGACCTGAGGGCGCGCTGCTGGACGCGACCGCCTTCACCGGGATCGAGATCGACGTTTTCGGCAATGACGAAACCTATGAGTTGCGCCTGCGCACCGACGATCTGACGCGGCCTTGGCAATCCTACCGCCATGTATTTACCGCCGAACCGGTCTGGCTGACCCTGCGCATTCCCTTTGCCGATTTCGAACCCTACCGTACCGACGCGCCCTTTGATCCGGCGCGCCTGCGGCGGTTGGGCGTCGTTGCGGTCGGGCGCGCGTTCGAGGCCGAGGTCGCGGTGGCGGGTCTGCGTCTTTACCGCGACCGATAGGGCCGCGCGCGGTCCCGGCCTACCCGTACGCTCGCTGTGCCATACTGCCCCTTTCCTCTGCCACTCAATACGGTATGTTGGGCTTGAGCGAGCGTCCAACCGGAGAGCCCCATGAGCCGCAGCATCGATTACGGCAACCTCATGCATGACGCGATGCGGGGTCTGATCCGCAAAGTGCTGATGGATGTTGCCGAACGCGGCTTGCCGGGCAACCACCATTTCTTCATCACCTTCGATACCGCGCATCCGGATGCCGAACTGGCCGACTGGCTGTCGGACCGCTACCCCGGTGAGATGACCGTGGTGATGCAGCATTGGTACGACAATCTCGAGGTCACGGACGAAGGCTTTTCCGTCACGTTGAATTTCGGCGACGCGCCGGAGCCGCTTTATATCCCCTATGATGCGATCCGCACCTTCGTCGATCCTTCGGTCGAATTCGGCCTGCGCTTCGAACAGCAGGAGAGCAGCGCTGCATCAAAGGCCGAGCCGCAGGAGAAGGAGCCGCGCCCGCTTGTCCACGAGGATGAGCTTGAGGTCGCGGAGGAGGACGATAATCACGATGCGGAAATCGTCTCGCTCGACAGTTATCGCAAGTAACGCCTGCTACTGACGTTCGAGGAAAGTCTCGATGCTGCGCGAAACCTCGCCGTTGCGCACGGTCTGGAACCGCAGGTCCAGCCCACCTTCCGTCAAGGTGCGGTCGAACTGTTGCAGGTCATATCCGCCGCTGTCCTCCACGGTCATCGAATAGACGGTCAGCGTATCGCCCATGAGGCGGGCCCAGACAAAGGGTTCGCCCTTCATCGGATCAAGTTGCACGGCATTACCGAAGACGTCCCGGCCCATGGCGGCGGCATATATCCCGGGCCTTTCCGTGGGGCGAAACTCGATCTGATAGGTTGCCGTGTTGCTGCCCCCTTCCCGCTGGGTCACCGCATGCCATTCGACCGCGAAGCCGCCGTCGGAGGTTTCAAAGATCTCCACGCTCATGTCGCGCGGTACCGGGGCCCCTTCGGCGTTGGGAATATCAGCGGACCCGCTATAGCTTCCAGCAAAGCGCGACACGTCCGCGACGGCGGCAGTTGCGAACACCGGAAGCGCCGCAAGCCATATCAGGCAGAACGCCATGACCCGCTTTTGAATCGCCTTTTCCCGCATGATGTCTCCTCCTCCGGCTTGGGCGCATCGCCCCTGCGCCCCGATAGTCATTCTGTGGGGCGAGCTTTGCAAGCGCGGTGCCGCCCGCGCATTCTGTTGCAACGCAAGCGCCCCGAAGATACACCGCAGTCAACCTTGACGATGGAGCATTCCCATGGCCGACACCCGTATCGAAACCGACAGCTTTGGACCCCTCGAGGTCCCGGCGGACAAATACTGGGGGGCGCAGACGCAGCGCTCGATCATGAACTTCCCCATCGGCTGGGAAAAGCAGCCCATCGCCATCGTCCGCGCCCTGGGCGTGATCAAGAAAGCCTGTGCGCAGGCCAATATCGCCCAAGGCACGCTGGACGATAAACTGGGCGATGCCATCGTTAAGGCCGCCGGCGAAGTGATCGACGGCAAGTTCGACGACAATTTCCCGCTGGTGGTCTGGCAGACCGGGTCGGGGACGCAGTCCAACATGAACGCGAACGAAGTCATCGCGAACCGCGCGATCGAGATCTTGGGGGGCGAGATCGGCAGCAAGGACCCCGTCCACCCCAATGACCACGTGAACATGGGGCAATCGTCCAACGATACCTTCCCCACGGCCATGCATATCGCTACCGCGCGCACCGCGCATGACGTGCTGATCCCCGGCCTTCAGAAACTGCACGACGGGCTTCAGGCCAAGATCGACCAGTTCGAGGGCATCATCAAGATCGGCCGCACCCATACGCAGGACGCGACGCCGCTGACGCTCAGCCAGGAGTTTTCGGGCTACCGCCATCAGGTCGCCATGGGCATCCAGCGGGTGCGGGACGCCCTGGGCCGCATCTACGAACTGGCGCAGGGCGGGACGGCCGTGGGAACGGGGCTCAACACCCGCGAAGGCTGGGCAGAGACGGTGGCCCACAATATGGCCGAGATCACCGGCCTGCCCTTCGTCACCGCTCCCAACAAGTTCGAGGCACTGGCCGCGCATGACGCCATGGTGGAGATGTCAGGCGCGCTCAAGGTGGTGGCCGTTTCGCTGTTCAAGATCGCCAACGACATCCGCCTTCTGGGCTCCGGCCCCCGCTGTGGTCTGGGTGAGCTCATCCTGCCGGAGAACGAGCCGGGCAGTTCGATCATGCCGGGCAAGGTGAACCCCACCCAGTGCGAGGCGCTGACGCAGGTCTGCGCCCATGTGCTGGGCAATGACGCCGCCGTAGGCTTCGCCGGATCGCAGGGTCATTTCGAACTGAACGTCTACAAGCCCATGATGGCCTACAACGTGCTGCAATCCATGCAGCTTCTGGGCGATGCCAGCGTGGCCTTCACCGACAACCTGATCGACGGATTGCAGGCCGATGCCGACCGGATCGAAAAACTGATGCGTGAATCGTTGATGCTGGTGACGGCGCTCGCGCCCGAAATCGGATACGACAACGCCACCAAGGTCGCGAAGACGGCGCACAGGAACGGCACCACCCTGAAGGAAGAGGCCATCGCCCTCGGCTTCGTGGATGCCGAAACCTTCGAACGCGTGGTGCGGCCCGAGAACATGATTGGCCCGAAGTCATGAGCGCGCCCATCAACCTCAACAAGATCAAGAAAGAGCGCAACCGCGCCTCCCGCCGCGCCCGCGCGGATGAGAACGCGGTGCAGTTTGGCCAGACCAAGGCGCAGAAAGACTTGCTAAGGGCGCGGGCCGAACAGATCGCGCGCAATCTGGAAGGTCACAGGCTGGACACCGACAAGAAAGAAGGATGACGGGCAGGCCCGTCAAACATTCGGTGACCTTGCGGGGTCACCGGACGTCCATCTCGCTCGAAGCGGCGTTCTGGGACGAATTGCGCAAGATCGCCGCGCGCAGGGATCTGCCGATCAATGCGCTGGTGGCAGAGATCGACGAAGCGCGAGAGATGGATACCGGGCTGGCCTCGGCGATCCGGGTTTACATCCTGTCGGACCTGCGCGCGCAGGTAGCGGAGCGGGACTGACCCCGCTTCGCCCTGCCCCGCCGCCGATCAGGCGATGGAGGCGCGGTAGATCTTGTCGATATTCGCACCCAGCGCATCGTCGAACTCGGCATCCGACATCTTGACGTTCAGCCCTTCGGTCAGCGCCCGGCTGAAGCTGGCGATCATCTTGTGGTTCTCGGCCAGTTTTTCGCAGGCTTCCGCGGTCGAATAGCCGCCCGACAGCGCCACGACACGCAGGACGTTGGGCATATCCGCCAGCGCGTCATAGCGGCCCGGCACATCCGGAATGGTCAGTTTCAGCATCACCATCTCGCCTTCCGGCAGGGCGCGGATATGCTTGAGCAATTCACGCTCCAGCATCTCTTCGGCTTCGTTCTTGGAGTTTGAATCGATGCTGACTTCGGGTTCGATGATGGGAACCAGACCTGCCTTGCAGACCGCCTTGGCCACCTCGAACTGCTGGGCGACGACGGCGCCGATCCCGCTTTCGTTCGCCTCGTGGATGACCGAACGTTCCTTCGTTCCGAAGATACCGGCCTTTTTCGCGCGTTCCAGCAGAACATCAAGCTCCGGCATGGGCTTCATCAGCTGGACGCCGTTTGCCGTATCCTTGAGGCCCTTGTCGATCTTCAGGAAAGGCACCACCCCCCGGTCCTGCCAGAGCAATTCAGCCACCGGCTTACCGTCAATCTCGGCATCCATCGTCCGCTCGAAGAGGATCGCGCCGATCACCTTGTCGGATGTGAAATCGCGGGATTTGATGATGCGGGCGCGCATGTCGTGCATGGCGGCGAACATCTCTTCCTCGCCGTCGTAGTCTTCGGACGTCACGCCATAAAGGCCGAGCGCCTTGGGGGTGGAGCCACCCGATTGATCCAGTGCCGCGATGAACCCCTTGCCCGTTTCCATCTGCTGCTTCTGTGTTTCGTCAATCGTCATGGTTGCCCCGTACTACCTGATTCCGTTCCGCATCTGTCTAATTCAATCGCAGCCGCGATGATAGAACCTACCGGCGTTCGAAACGTAACCAGATGCCCTTGTCTGACCGAACCGTCAGATGCGCCACGGGAACGGGGCGGCGGCCTTCCACCGGGTGGACCGAAAAATCGCGAAGGATGCGCGCCAGCAGCAGGGGGCCTTCGATCATGGCAAATCCTGCCCCCGGACAGACGCGCGCGCCCGCGGAAAAGGGGATAAACGCCTCGCGCTGGCAGGTCTGGCCGTTGGGGGTGCCCCAGCGGGCGGGATCGAACCCGTCAGGGTCTTCCCACAGGCGATTGTGGCGGTGCAGGTGCCACGGGCTCAGCACGACCTGCGCGCCCGGCTCCACCTTCCGCTCGCGGAACTCTTCGGGGCAGGTCGTTTCCCGCACCATCATCGGCACGGGCGGGTAAAGCCGCAGGGTTTCGCGAAACACATCGCGCGTGTCCTTCAGGCGTGAGATGAGCGCGAAGTCGGGCCGGTCGAGCTGTTGCGCCTCTGCTGCGACACGCGCCTGCCAGTCGGGATGCGTGGCAATCAGGTACAGCGCCCATGCAAGGGCCGAGGCGCTGGTTTCGTGCCCCGCGAGAAAGAAGATCGCGACCTGATCCACCATTTCGGGCGTATCGAACTTCTCGCCGCTCTCGGGGTCCGCCGTCGACATGATCTTGGTCGCAAGATCGTCGGGCGCGGTGCCGGCGGCGATTTGCGCCATCCGTTCGCGCGTGAGATCGGTGATCAGCCTGCGGATGCGCTTCGCGGCCCGCCGCGTCGCGCGGGAAAACAGCCGCGGCATCCAGCGCGGGAGGGGGATAAAGGCCCCGAGGTTGAGCAGCGGCTGGCTGCGCTGATAGGTCTTGAACTCCGCAAACACCTCCCGCGCGATGCGGTGTTCGATGGGGATCGAAAACAGGGTGCGAAAAATCACGTCCGCCGCGGCATGGCTCGTCTCCGCTTCCACCTCGACGGGGCGTCCGCAAAGCGGCCCGATCCGCTCCACCGCCGCATCCGCCGCACCCCACATGGCAGCATAGGTTTCCCGCAGGCGCCCGCCCTCGAAGGCCGGGTCGATGATCCGGCGCTGCCGCTTCCACCTGTCGCCATTGGTTAGAAAGACCGAGTCCCCCAGCAGCGGGCGCAGACCTTCGCCGATACGGTCGGATTTGGGGAAATCGTCAGGCCGCTCGCGCAGGACCGTTCTGACCAGTTCGGGCTGATTGATCATGTAGCTGCGGAAGAACGGCGTACGGAACTCCGCCATCCACGCGCGGTAAAGCCGGGCGGGCTGGGCCGAGAGGATATCGCTGCGAAAGAGGCGCGCATACTGGAAAAGCGACACCTTCTCGGCGCGCGAAGGCGGCTTCGGCGGCTGGGTCATGCCGCGACGGAGGTGTATTTGCTGACCGCCCGGTCGATGCGTGAGCGGGAGGGCGCGCGCCCGGCATAGCGCGCCGCCAGCGTCTTCGGCCCTGCCGTGATCTGGAAGTAGTCGTAATCCTTTGGCCGGTCGAACGCGCAGAGATACTGGAAATGCAGGCGGAAAAACCGCCAGCGCAATTCCTTCCAGCGTTCGCGCGAGAGGCTTTGCGTAAACGCCGCCGAAAATACCAGCGGCCAGCGCTTGTTTTCCGGCGCCACACCCGACACCGCGACCGGATCGCAGAGCGCAAAGGCACATCCGTCCCCCGGGGCCGTGACGTCCACCCACGTCAGTTCGTCGCGCGCCGAAAGATAACGCAGATCGTTGCGCAGCCGCTCCGCCCGGGGCAGGAACGAGACCATCGGCACCACCTGCCCCAGCGACAGGAACGCCAGGGCCGGGCCATCCTGCGGCAACCGGCCATCGCGCAGCAGGTCGGCAAGGATGGAGACCGCCAGATGCGCGCCGGAGGAATGGCCAACGATCAGCACCTCCTCCACGTCATCGCGCATGGCTTCGGCGATGTCGTCGGCGAACCGGGCCATCCGCTCCTCAAGCTCGGGTGGATTGGCCCCCATGGAAGCCGCCGAATAGGCGTAATCGTGCATCAGGTAATAGGCAAAGAACTTGCCGTCCTTGCGCTTGAACCACGACAGCACGGCCCAGCCCGCGAGCACGCCAAGCCCCAGCGTGACTGCCAAAAGCAGCAGGCGCCCNGCCCCCTTGACATCACCCCCCAACGCGCTGAGGCCGAACACCAGAACCGTTTGCAGGACGCGATGCACAGCCCAGCCCACCAGCAGGGCCAGCCCGAGTTGCAAAAGCAGCATCCCCACTGGATAGAGCGCCGCGATGACTGGCCCCTTGCGCAGCTTCATCAGCCGCCAGAGCGCGCCGGACCCGATATAGGCCCAGGCCGTGCGCAGCAGTTGCAAATAGGTGGCGGGGATCGAATTGCTCATGCTGTCGCGCACGATGTCGGACCAGACCAGAACCTCGACATCGCTGCGGACCTGCCGATGCTCGATCATGGCCTCGACTGTCCAGCCGTAGTTGCGCGGGGTCTTGCGGGGTTTCAGCGCCAGATCGTAACCGCTGATCCCGGCCTGCGCGCGGCCTTCCTTGCGATAGAGCTCCCGGTAGCGCCGGGGATGAATGGGGTCGTAGCCGGGGATGTAGAACACCCGGCGCCGCCTGACGGTCTGATCCCGATTCTCTGCCATGCCGTTCCCTGCCTTGCGCGCAGTCTAACGGCCCTTTCCGGCGAGAGTAAGGCGTCAGCCGAGGCTGCCGAGCGCGGGGAAGTTTTCCAAGAGCCAGAAAGAGAAGGTGCTGAAAGCCCCCGTGACCAGGGCAAGTCCCACGATGATCAGCAGAATGCCCATGATACGCTCGATCAGCTTCATGTGAGGCTTGATGCGGTTCATGAAGCCAAGCGCGCGGGTGATGAACATGGCCGCCAGAAGGAAGGGAATGCCCAGCCCCGCGGCATAGATCCCCAGCAAAAGCGTACCCCGCGCCACGGAAGCCTCCGACGCGGCGAGCGACAGGATCGCGCCCAGTTGCGGACCGATGCAGGGCGTCCAGCCAAAAGCGAAGGCCAGCCCCAGCAGATAGGCCCCGAAGGACGACCCGCCCTGATCGCCCGCCTCCAGCCGCGCCTCCTGATCGAGGAAGGGCACCCGGATGACACCGAGGAAATGCAGCCCGAAGACAATCACCACGAGGCCCGAAATACGCGCGAAAAGAACCTGATTTTGCAGGAAGAACGCCCCGAAGGCCGAGGCGGTGAACCCCAGCAGCAAGAACACCGTGCTGAGCCCCAGTACGAAGAAACAGGCCGCGACCACGGCGCGGGTGCGGGCGGCGCGCTGGCTCGACATGTCGTTGAGGGACACGCCGCTCATATAGGCGAGGTAGGGCGGAACGATGGGCAGCACACAGGGGCTGAGGAAGCTGATGACGCCCGCCACCAGCGCCACGAGCATCGCGGGAAGCAGCCCCGCATCGATGATTTCTATGCCAAACATGGTCCCGGGTTAGCCGGAATGACGCCCGCCGTCACGTGCCAGTTTGTCACAAGGCTGTGGACGGCTTGAAACAACTGTCCTATCTCCGCCTGCATGACACGCCATGATCTCGATGCCACAGGGCTGCTTTGCCCCCTGCCCGTTCTGAAAGCACGCAAGCGTCTTATGGCGCTGGAACCGGGCGATTTGCTGGTGCTGCGGTCGGACGATCCGGCGGCCATCATCGACGTGCCGCATTTCTGCGCGGAGGCCGGGCATGCCCTGCTGTCCCAGCGGGATGAAGCGGGCGTCGCCATCTACGAAATTCGCAAGGGCGGTTGAAACGCCGTCGCGGTCGAGCCTTCCGGCAAAACTGAAAGGGCGGGCCATTGGCCCGCCCCTGTTGTTTCGGGCCTCAGCCCCCCAGTGACCACCAGCCGCGCCGCTTGGGCTTTGGCTTGGTGTCCGCCTCCGGTTCGGCTTCCGCCGCCGGTTCGGGCGCGGGTTCCGGTTCGGGCGTGGCCTCCGGCTCAGCTGCCGGTGCCGCTTCTGGCTGGGGTTCTGCCGGGTCGATGGAGCGGATCTGCGCTTCGGCCACCGGTTCGGGGGTGGCTTGGGCCTGCGTCGGCTCCGACGTCACGGTCTCAGCCGGTGCCGGGTCGGCTGCGGGTGCCGCATCCTCGGAAGCGGCAGGCGCATCCGTATTCTGCGCCTCGGCATCCGCCTTTGCGGGCTTCGCCTTGCTGCTGCGGGACCGGCGGGCGGGCTTCTTGGGCTTCTCCTCTTCGGATGAAGCCTCTGCAGAAGCATCCCCCTGATCCGCCGTTTCGTCGGCGGCGTCGGACTTGCGCTTGCGCGAGCGTTTGGGCTTGGCCTCTGCCTCTGCCGGGGTGGCCTCCTCGCTTTCTTCGGTCTTCGGCTTGGCGCGGGACCTGCTGCGGCTTGTGGGCTTCGCCTTGGGCTTGTCGCCTTCAGCGGCATCCGGCGTCACTTCGGCGTCATCTTTCGGAGCCTCCGCCGCAGTCGCATCACCCTGCTGCTTTTCAGCGACAGCATCCTGCTTGCGATCGGGTTCGCCGCGATCTTTCGACCCACCGTTGCCGTTGTCGCCGTTCTGATCCCCGTTCTGATCGTCAGACTTGCCACCACGACCCCGCCGACGACGGCGGCGCCGCTTCTTGGGCTTCTGTTCGCCGTTGTCACTATTGCCGCTGTCGTTGTTGCCGTTGCCGTTGTCATCTTCGGCATCAGCGGCGTCTTCGTCCGTGCTGTCGGCTTCATCCTCGTCGATCTGGTCCATCAGCGAGGTATCGACGGACACCACATGGGCAGGTGCCACCGGCACGCTGCGCGTCGCGGTCTTGAACTTCTCCATCGAGAAGTCGGGGCTGACCAGATGGGGGTCGCCCTCGATCCGCACGGAAAGGCCATAGCGCTGTTCGATCTGGGCGATATGTTCGCGCTTCTGGTTCATCAGATAGTTCGCGATGCCCACCGGGCATTTGATCAGCACTTCGCGGGACCGGCGGCGGGTACCCTCCTCTTCGATCTGACGGATGATCGACAGCGCGAGGTTGTCGTCCGACCGGATCAGCCCGGTGCCGTGGCAGGCCTGACAGGGCTGCGTCGTCGCCTCGATCATGCCGGGGCGCAGGCGCTGGCGGCTCATTTCCATCAGGCCGAAGCCGGAAATGCGACCCACCTGAATACGCGCACGGTCGGTCTTGAGCTTTTCCTTCATGCGCTTTTCGACGGCGGCGTTGTTGCGCCGTTCGTCCATGTCGATGAAGTCGATCACGATGAGACCGGCGAGGTCGCGCAGACGCAACTGGCGCACGACTTCGTCCGCCGCTTCGAGGTTGGTCTTGAGCGCGGTCTGCTCGATCGAGCCTTCTTTGGTGGCCCGGCCGGAGTTCACGTCGACCGCGACCAGTGCCTCGGTCACGCCGATCACGATATAGCCGCCCGAGGGCAACTGGACCGTGGGGTTGAACATGCCGGAAAGATAGCTTTCCACCTGATAGCGCGCGAAAAGCGGCAAGCCTTCGGAATAGAGTTTCACGTTTTTCGCATGGGACGGCATGATCATCTTCATGAAGTCCTTGGCAATGCGGTAGCCGCGCTCGCCCTCGACGAAGACCTCGTCGATCTCGCGGTTGTAGAGGTCGCGGATCGACCGTTTGATCAGGTCGCCTTCCTCGTAGATCTTCGCCGGCGCGATGGATTTCAGCGTCAACTCGCGGATTTGCTCCCACAGGCGCTGAAGGTATTCGTAGTCGCGCTTGATCTCGGCCTTGGTGCGCTTGGCACCCGCCGTCCGCACGATGAGACCGGCCCCCGTGGGCACCTTGATCTCGTTCGCGATCTCTTTCAGCTTCTTGCGGTCCGCCGCATTCGTGATCTTGCGGGAAATGCCGCCGCCCCGGGCGGTGTTGGGCATCAGCACGCAATAGCGCCCGGCAAGGCTGAGATAGGTCGTCAGCGCCGCACCCTTGTTACCGCGCTCTTCCTTCACGACCTGCACCAGCAGGATCTGGCGGACCTTCACGACCTCCTGAATCTTGTAGCGGCGCGGACGCGGCTTGCGGACCGGGCGGATGTCTTCGCTGTCGTCTTCCTCGGCGACGGATTCGATGCTTTCGTCCTTGCGGGCGGCATCGGCGACGCTGCTGTCGTCTTCGTCGTCATCATCCTCATCGGAATCGCCGTTTGCCGCGCGGTCTGCCCGCCCGGATGGCTTTGCGTCCGTGTCGTCCGATCCGGCATCCGTATCGTCTTCGGGTTCCTCGACCGGGGTCTCTCCGACCCGCTCCATCGGAGAAGACCCTTCTTCGGTCTCGTCATCCTCTCCCAGATCGACAGTTTCCATGCCCTTGATCTCGGTGGAGGTCACCGCATCGTCGGCGTTGGTATCTTCGGCCTTGCTGCGTGAGCCGCGGGAACGGGTACGCCGCTTGGGCTTTTCCTTGTCGTCGTCGTCGTCCTTGGCGGCCTGTGCCTCGGCATAGGCGCGCTCTTCCTCCAGCAGGGCCTGCCGGTCGGCGACGGGGATCTGGTAGTAGTCGGGATGAATTTCCGAAAAGGCGAGGAAACCGTGGCGATTGCCGCCGTAGTCAACGAAGGCCGCCTGCAGCGACGGCTCTACGCGGGTTACCTTGGCGAGATAGATATTCCCGGCGAGCTGGCGCCGGTTCTCGGATTCGAAGTCGAACTCCTCGACCTTGTTTCCGTCCACCACGACCACGCGCGTCTCTTCCGCGTGGGTGGCATCGATAAGCATTTTCTTAGGCATAAATCCATTGTGCACAGACCGGCCGGCGGGCCCCCGGGGGGTGCCTCGCGCTGCGGGATGTGTCTTGTCAGGGCGACGAGGGACGCGGCAACAGGCAAGGCCGTACCGGCTCTTGTCTGTTCGCTCATGGCATCTGCACGCGTCATCGCGGTTCTTCTCCGACGCGGTACGGGGGGTACACCCTCGTCCGCATCCATTCATTAGCTGCGCCTTGTCGGGGTATCCCTCGCAAAGTGTCAGCGGTTCTTCGGCCGTCACCGGCCCAATCGGTCCGACCCGCAACCCATGCGGCTGCTGCGATCGGCGAAACTCTCACTAGTCGGCCCGCGTTTGGCGCGCGGCACGACCTCGGACTGCAGTTAAGGGGTTTGGGGTGCGAAAGACAATGGTCAATCGCTTATGAGGGCCGGAATGGCGAAAATGCGGGGGCTCGCTTGACAAGCGGAAGGGCCTTGGAAAAAGTTCACCGAAGGGCGCAGAACGCACCCTTTTGCTCGATATTTCCATCCGCAACGGATGGCTCCCGCATATTGAAGGACTGCCCCATGCCGCTTTTCACCCGCTCGATTTCCGCCCTTGCCCTTTCGCTCGGAGGGCTTGCAGGGTGCGATGAAATGGCGTTGGCGGACGATCCGGCGGCACTGGCCGAACTGCGCACGCATAAATCCTGCATCGCGGCGGTAGAGCAGCATACCGGCGTTAGCGGCGGCACGATCAACCGGACCATCCCCATCGTCGAGACGAACCAGTATGTCATCGACCTGCCGGGCGGTGCGCCGAAATGGACCTGCTACACCGATGCCGAAGGCAAGGCGCGCGAATTGATCCTGACCCGGCTGGGCACCTCTGCAGGCTGACGCCGGCGCCCATCTGGGCACCGGCAGCCCGGCACAGTCAGAGGTAATCTGACCGCTGCAAAGCGTATTTCGCCATCTTCTCGTTCAGGGTTCGGCGTGGCAGGCAGAGTTCGTCCATCACGCTGGCAATGGACCCCTTGTGGCGGCGCATCGTGTTGTCGATCAGCATCCGTTCGAACGCCTCGACATATTCCTTGAGCGGCTTGCCCTCGGTCGTCATGACGGGCTGCATGTCATCATGGTCCGACATCAGAAGGGAGGCGATGGTGCCCGAACCCCGGCGCGATTGCAGCACCGCGCGTTCCGCCACGTTGATCAACTGGCGCACGTTGCCGGGCCAGGGCGCCTGCAGAAGCTGGGCGGCCTCCTGCGCGCTCACCTGGGGCGAGTCGCAGCCATATTCATCGGCAAACTGCTCGCTGAGGCGGGTAAAGAGCGTCAGAATATCCTCCCCCCGCTGGCGCAGCGGCGGCACGGTGATACGCAGGGCGGCAAGCCGGTAGAAAAGGTCGGATCGCAGCGCGTCCTCCGACGTGCGGCCAGCCTCCTGAAGGTTGGAGATGGCGACGATCCGGGTTTCTGCCGGGGTGCCCTGTTCGTTGATGACGCTCAGCAGCCGAGCCTGCAGTGTTTCGGACAGCGCCTCGATGTCTTCGAGCACAAGTGTCCCGCCGCGGGCCTCTTCGATGGCGGGAAGCTGCGCGTCCTCGGGCTGCATGGGGCCGAAGAGGCGCTTGGACAGCGTGTTTTCTTCCAGTGCGCCGCAGCTTACCAGTACGAACTTCTTGCCCGCCCGGCTGCCCACCGCATGCAGCGCATGAGCCACCAGCGTCTTGCCGGTGCCGGTTTCCCCGTCGATCAGCACATGACCGTCCGCCTGACCGAGATCAAGGATATCTTCGCGCAACCGCTCCATCACCGGGCTCTGACCGATGAGCTTTTTCATCAGCTGGCCGCCATCCGACAGTTCGCGGCGCAGCGCGCGGTTGTCCATGACCAGACGGCGGGCATTGGTCGCCTTCTTGGCCAGTTCGCTCATCCGGTCGGGGTTGAACGGCTTTTCGAGGAAATCGAAGGCCCCTACCCGCATCGCTTCGACGGCCATGGGCACATCGCCGTGGCCGGTGATCATGATGACCGGCAGCGCGCTGTCGCTGCCCATGAGCTTTTTAAGAAACTGCATGCCGTCCATTCCCGGCATCTTGATGTCCGAGATGACGATGCCGGGATAATCGGGACCGAGAATCTTGAGCGCATCTTCAGCGCTGGCGAATGTTTCGGTGTCATACCCCGAAAGCGCCAGCCACTGGCTGATGGATTGACGCATATCCTGTTCGTCGTCGACGATCGCGATTTTCATAGCCTGAGCCATTGTCTTTACTCCGCCGCCTGGGAGGCGGTCCCTGTGCCCTCTATGGGCAATTGCATTTCGAAGACCGCGCCGCCGTTCTGGCCATTCCGCGCGGTCAACCGACCCCCGAGATCGTTCACGATCCCCGAGGAAATGGCCAAGCCGAGCCCGACGCCATCGCCGGGTTGCTTGGTCGTGTAGAAGGGTTCGAACAGCTGATCGAGGTTTTCGATCCCCGGACCGTTGTCCCGTACCGTCAAGGTCGCCGTCTCTCCTGCTGAAAGTATAATGTCCACCTGCGGATTGCGTTCCGATTTGGTGGCATCCAATGCGTTGCGCAACAGGTTGACCATCACTTGTTCGATCCGCATGCGGTCCCCCGTCACGATGACGGGCTGTTCGGGCAGGATCCGGCTGATCTGGACCTGCCGCTGGCGCAACTGTGGCTCCATCATGGATAGGGACGAGGCCAGCGCAGCACCCATGTCCACGGGGGAGAACGCCTCCTGCCCCTTGCGGGCATAGGATTTGAGCTGCCGGGTGATGGCACCCATCCGCTCGATCAGGTCGTCGATACGGCCAAAGGAGGACAGTGCCTCCTCCGGGCGGTTGCGGCGCAGCAAAAGGCGCGCGCCGGCAAGATAGGTCTTCATCGCGGCGAGCGGCTGGTTCAACTCATGGCTGACGGCGGCGGACATTTCGCCCAAGGCGGCCAGTTTGCTCGACTGTTCCAGCGTCTGTTCGGCCACGGCGAGCGTTTCCTGAACGCGCTTGCGCTCCGCGATTTCACGCTGCAGCGCCTGATTGAGCGCGCGCAGCTTCGCCGATTCCCGCTGGAAAATGGCAAGACGGCCTGCGGTGCGGCGGCTGAGGGCGTAAAAAGTCAGCGCCAGCAGAATGGCAAACCCCATCACCTCCAGCGCCAATACGCCGTTCACCTTTTCGCGGACGGATTCATAGGTGGTAAAGCTGACCATTCGCCAGCCACGGAACGGGATGCGGTTTTCCAGCCGCATCACCGCCTCGCCCTGCAGATAGGCATCCGGCGGCAGGGCCGTCCAGTCGGCGGTGGCCTTGATCGCGCGTTCGATCGCGTTTTGCGGCGTATGATTGGCCAGTGCTTCCTTTTCCGTCAGCCCACGCCAGCGCGGGGCGGTGGCCAGAATGATCTCCCCATTGCTTTCCGTTACGATCACGGCATCGGAAATACCGGCCCAGGCGCGTTCGAATTTCTGCAGGTCGACCTCTGCCGCGATCACGCCCAGCGTGGTGCCGCCTTCCTGAATGCGGCGCGAATAGAGAAACCGGTAGCCTGCGCTTTCTCGCTTGATCACGCTGAAGATCGTGGCGTTGGAGCGGATGGCATCCACGAAATAGGGCTCCGACCGATGCTGGGAGCCGAGGCGGTTGCGGTCGGTCGCGGCCACGATGCGTCCGTCGATGTCGTAGAGCATGAGGGAGGCGGCCCCGATTTCTTCCACGAAAGAGATAAGCCGCTGGGTGGAAAGCGAATAATCCGCCGATTGCAGGGCCGCGATCAGCGTCGGATCACGCGCCAGCAGTTGCGGCACGATGGCGTTCTGGCGCAGTTCGGCCAGCAGATTCCCGCTGTAGAGTGCTATCCGCAGTTCCGCCCGGTTGCGCGTGCTGTCGGTGAACCGGTCGGTCAGCAGCTTGTTGGTGACGGAGATCGTCACCGCCGCGACGACAAGCAGGAAACCCACAGCCAGACGCACCCGCCAACCGACGGTCGTCCGGGGCCCAGCGGAGGGTTGTGATGTTTTCATGAGACCAATCTACGCCCCGGGGCGGGTCTACTCAAGTCAGGCGGCGACAAGCGCCCCGGCCAGCGCCGCAAAGAGCGCCTTGCCGTCGGTGCCGCCATGGGCCGCATCCGCCGCCCGTTCGGGATGCGGCATCATGCCGAGAACCCGCCGGTTTTCCGACAGGATGCCCGCGATGTCATCCTGCGCGCCGTTCAGCGGACGGGAATAGCGGAAGGCCACGCGATCACTATCGCGCAAGCCTGCGAGCGTGTCGGGATCAGCGAAGTAGTTGCCATCGTGATGCGCCACGGGAATGGCGATTTCCTGCCCCCGGGCATAGTCGGCAGTAAACGCGCTGTCGGTGGTTTCGACGCGCAGGCCCACGGTCCGGCAGATGTATTTCAGACCCGCGTTGCGCAGCAGCGCCCCGGGCAGCAAACCGGTTTCCGTCAGCACCTGAAACCCGTTGCAGACCCCCAGCACATAACCGCCCCGCTCCGCATGGGCCGCCACGGCCCGGCAGATGGGGGAATTGGCTGCAATCGCACCGCAGCGCAGGTAGTCGCCGTAGGAAAAGCCGCCCGGCACACCGACCACGTCGATATTGTCGGGCAGGGCGCTGTCCTTGTGCCAGACCATCGAAACCTCGGCCCCGGCGGCGCGGAAGGCCACGGCCATGTCGCGGTCGCAGTTCGATCCGGGAAAGACGATGACAGCGGCGCGCATCAGCCCATCTCCACCGCGTAGGATTCGATCACAGTATTGGCGAGCAGCTTCTCGCACATGGCGTTTACCTCGGCCTCGGTGGTGCCGTCTGCGAGGTCCAGTTCGATGACCTTGCCCTGCCGGACCCCGTTGACCCCCGCAAAGCCGAGCGATCCGAGCGCATGGCGCACCGCCTCCCCCTGCGGATCGAGCACTCCGTTCTTGAGCATGACATGCACGCGAGCCTTCATGGATCGTCCCCTTCGTTCCGGGTCTCAGTTGATGAGCGTGGGCTTGGTAATCGGCGCCGCGTTCTTGGGCATGACACCCAGCCGCGTCGCCACTTCGGTATAGGCGTCAGTCAGGGAACCGAGATCGCGGCGGAACACGTCCTTGTCGAGCTTCTGACCGGTTTCCATGTCCCACAGGCGGCAGCTGTCCGGGCTGATCTCATCGGCCACGATAAGCCGCTGGAAATCGCCGTCATAGACGCGCCCGATCTCGATCTTGAAGTCCACAAGGCGGATCCCCACGGCCATCATCACCCCGGAGAGGAAATCATTGACCCTGAGCGCGAGGCTCAGGATGTCGTCCATGTCCTGCTGGCTTGCCCATCCGAAGGCGGCGATATGCTCCTCCGTGACCAGTGGATCACCAAGCGAATCGTCCTTGTAGCAATATTCAACGATCGGGCGCGGCAGTTGTGTGCCCTCGTCGATGCCCAGGCGTTTGGACATTGATCCTGCGGCGAAATTACGCACGATCACTTCCAGCGGAATGATCTCCACCTGCCGGACAAGCTGTTCGCGCATGTTCAGGCGGCGGATGAAATGCGTGGGCACGCCGATCTGGTTGAGTCCGGTCATGAAAAATTCGCTGAGCCGGTTGTTCAGCACGCCCTTGCCTTCGATCACGTCTTTCTTCTGCGCATTGAAAGCGGTCGCGTCATCCTTGAAATACTGGACGATCGTGCCCGGCTCGGGACCTTCGTACAGGATCTTCGCCTTGCCTTCGTAGATCTTCTTGCGCCGGGCCATGGGCGTCCTTTCCGCTGGGGCCGGGGAAGCTCCCGCGGCACTTGCGCACCTCATAGTGCAAGCCCCCCCTTCCTGCAAGCAGCCCGGTCGAGGGTGGCAGAACGCATGAGGGATCAACCTCCGGTATTACCGAGACCTGCAGGCTCACCCTTGTACAGAGCGCGCGGACACCGCATATCCAAAGGGAAGACACCGGACGAAGGAACCCCGCCATGACCACATTCGACGATCGCGAACGCAGTTTCGAGAACAAATTTGCCCATGACGCCGAGATGCAGTTCAAGGCCGAGGCCCGCCGCAACAAGCTCTTGGGTCTCTGGGCCGCGGACCTTCTGGGCAAGACCGGCGACGAGGCAGCCGCTTATGCCCGTGACGTCGTCAAAGCCGACTTCGAGGAAGCCGGGGACGAGGACGTCTATCGCAAGGTCTCCGGCGATCTGGGCGACAAGGCCGATGAGGCTACCATTCGCGGCAAGATGCTTAGCCTGATGGCCGAGGCGAAGGCCCAGCTGATGGCCGAAATCGATTAACCCGTCGCGGGTGGCCGCGGGCCACCCTCCCCCCTGCCCGCCTCATGACGAGTTGCGGCGAATGCGCTTGCGCTCCCGCGGCGCTTCGTGAAATCAGGCGCAAAACACGTCAGGAGCGCATCATGTCCGACATTCTCAACGAATTGCTGGCCCAGCGGGGCGTGCTGCTGGCCGATGGCGCCACGGGCACCAACCTGTTCAACATGGGGCTGATGTCCGGTGACGCGCCCGAATTGTGGAACACCGACGAGCCGCAGAAGATCATCGCGCTTTATCGCGGCGCGGTGGACGCGGGCAGCGACCTGTTCCTGACCAACAGCTTCGGCGCCAATGCCGCGCGCCTGAAACTGCATGAGGCCGAGAAGCGCGTGCATGAACTGAGCCGCGTGGCGGCAGAACTGGGCCGCGAGGTGGCCGACAAGGCGGAGCGCAAGGTGATCGTCGCCGGTTCCGTCGGACCGACTGGCGAGATCATGGAACCCGTGGGCGCGCTTTCCCATGCGCTGGCGGTCGAGATGTTCCATGAAACGGCGGACGGGCTGAAGGCCGGGGGCGCAGACATCGGCTGGCTGGAAACCATCAGCGCGCCCGAAGAATACCGCGCCGCTGCCGAAGGTTTCGCGCTGGCGGGCTTGCCGTGGTGCGGCACCATGAGCTTTGACACGGCGGGCCGTACCATGATGGGCGTCACCAGCGAAGCGATGGTCGACATGGTGCATGCGCTCGATAACACGCCGCTGGCCTACGGGGCGAACTGCGGCACCGGTTCGTCGGACCTCTTGCGCACCCTGCTGGGCTTTGCCGCGAAGGAAGACAAGCTGCCGCTCATCGCCAAGGGCAACGCGGGCATCCCGAAATATCACGACGGGCATATCCACTACAACGGCACCCCCGAATTGATGGCAGATTATGCCGTGATGGCCCGCGATTGCGGCGCCAGCATCATCGGCGGCTGCTGCGGGACCATGCCCGAACACCTGCGCCACATGCGCGAAGCGCTGGACACACGCCCCAGGGGAACAGCACCCGAATTGCCTGAAATCGTCGCCAAACTGGGCGATTTCTCCTCCGCCAGCGACGGCACGGACGGCGAAGGCCCGGTACGCGCGCCCCGGCGCGGACGGCGGCGCGGCTAGAACAGGCTGAGCTGCGCGGACTCGGGCTTCGGCGGGCGGAACAGATCGGTGCGCATGGGGGTGGCCCTTGCGTTCAATCCCAGCCGCCGCACGGCCACGTCGAAGCGCCGTGCGATCAATTCCGCATAGGGCCCTTCCCCCCGCATCCTGCGGTGCCAGGCCGAATCGTATTCCTTGCCCCCGTGCATTTCCCGCAACCGGGCCATGATCCGTTCTGCCCGGTTAGGATAATACTGCGCCAGCCAGTCCTGGACCAGCGGCGAAACCTCCCGCGGGAGGCGCAGCATGATCCAACTTGCGTGGCGCGCACCCGCTGCCTGCGCATCGGCAAGGATCGATTCCAGCTCCGGGTCCGTCAGCGCGGGGATGACGGGTGAAACCATGACCCGAACCGGCACGCCGGCCTCTGCCAGCCTGCGCATGGTCGCCAGACGCCGGGCCGGCGCGGGGGCGCGCGGCTCCATCAGGCGCGACAGCGCCGCGTCACGGGTCGTGACCGACAGGCCAACGCGGACTAGCCCCCGCCGGGCCATGTCCGACAGGATGTCGATATCGCGTTCGATCAGGCTGCCCTTGGTCACAATGGCGACGGGATGGCCCGCCTCGGCCAACACCTCCAGACAGCGGCGCATGATCCCATGCCGCTTTTCGATGGGCTGATAGGGGTCCGTGTTCGTCCCGATGGCAATGGGCGCCACTCGGTAGCTGCGCGCCGCCAGTTCGCGTTTCAGCACCTCCGGTGCATCGGGGCGTGCGACCAGCCGCGTTTCGAAATCCAGCCCCGGAGAAAGGCCCAGATAGGCATGGCTGGGCCGGGCGAAACAATAGACGCAGCCATGCTCGCACCCCCGGTAGGGATTGATCGAACGGTCGAAGGGAAGGTCGGGCGAACGGTTGTAGGTGATGATCCGCCGCGGGCGTTCCTCTGTCGTTTCGGTGCGCAGCATCGGCAGGGGCTCGTCCTCTTCACGCTGCCAGCCGTCGTCCACGACTTCCCGGCGGTGCCGCTCGAACCGGCCCGCGTGGTTGGTGCCCGCCGCACGACCGGCGATCCTGTATCTGCGGTCTTCGAAATCCATGAAGAAAAAATAGAACATTGCGCGAACATCGACAAGAGCATGCAGTGCGCGCCCTTCACTTCCCCGCGCCGATGGCCCTATCATGGCGGCGCCCACGTCGCGCAAAGTTCGGCCAGTGTCGCAAACTGTCTGACCTGCGCGTATGTAACGTGACAAAAGGACGCGAAAGCGATCCCGCGCAAAAGGAACGGCCATGTCCGAAGAAGACGAAATCATCCTGTCGGAACTCGACGACGAGGAACTTGTTCAGCAGATGTTCGACGACCTTTACGACGGTCTCAAGGAAGAGATCGAGGAAGGCGTGCGGATTCTGCTCGAGCGTGGCTGGGCCCCCTACGACATTCTGACAAAGGCGCTGGTGGGCGGCATGACCATCGTCGGCGCCGACTTCCGCGATGGCATCCTTTTCGTTCCCGAAGTTCTGCTGGCCGCCAACGCGATGAAAGGCGGCATGGCGATCCTGAAGCCGCTGCTGGCCGAAACCGGTGCGCCGCGGGTCGGCAAGATGGTGATCGGTACCGTGAAGGGCGACATTCACGACATCGGCAAGAACCTCGTGTCGATGATGATGGAAGGCGCCGGGTTCGAGGTCGTGGACCTCGGTATCAACAACGCGGTGGAGAAATACCTCGAAGCGCTGGAAAACGAGAAGCCGGAAATCCTCGGCATGTCCGCCCTGCTCACCACGACGATGCCTTACATGAAGGTCGTCATCGACACGATGGTCGAACAGGGGATCCGCGACGACTATATCGTTCTGGTGGGCGGCGCCCCGCTGAACGAGGAATTCGGCAAAGCCATCGGCGCGGACGCCTATTGCCGCGACGCCGCCGTTGCGGTGGAAACGGCCAAGGAATGGGTCGGTCGCAAGCACAACGCGATGTCCTCTTCCGCCTGAACCGGATAGGCGGGGGGCTGCAAAACGCGCCCCCCGTGCTTACCTTGGCAAGAGAAGGAGACGCATCATGCCGATACTCTATCTTGTCCTGCTCATTGCCGGTGTCATCTTCGCGGCCGGGCTAACCGTCTGCGTGGCGATGTTCGCCGGTGCCTCCGGCGGGGGCGCGTTCCTCGGCGTCTGGGCCGTGCCGCTCCTGCTTCTGCTCGCCCTTGGTGTCTACCTCATGCGTCGGCGGTCCGGATGACACTGTCCGATGCCACCCTCACGGATCGCGGCCTGCCGCTCGAAGCCGAGACTGGGCGCATCCTGCTGATCGCCTGCGGCGCGCTGGCACGGGAAATACTGGATCTGAAGGCCGCGAATGGCTGGACGCATCTGGACCTCACCTGCCTGCCCGCGAAATACCATCTCTACCCCGAAAAGATTACCGATGCCGTGCGGGCCGCCGTGGCACGCCACCGCGACAGCTATGACGAGATCTTCGTGGTCTATGCCGATTGCGGGACCGGCGGCACGTTGCAGGCGGCCT
>NZ_LWEX01000402.1 GCF_001634885.1 Sulfitobacter sp. HI0040
TAGCGCGTATTCGCGCCGCCGTCATTCGGGGGCATCCCGATCACTCCGGCGTTGATCCACCGCCCGCGCCTGCATTCCCGTTCGAACGGCAGACCGCAATGACCGGCGATGATATGATCGACGGGGCCGATGGCCGCTTCGGTGGCGTCCCATTCCTCCTCGAACAGCCGGGCGGAAGAACTTGGCCAGATGAAGCGCGCGACCTCGGACACGCCACCATGGATGACGGCAT
>NZ_LWEX01000403.1 GCF_001634885.1 Sulfitobacter sp. HI0040
GCCTGACGGGCACCGCTCCGGAGCTCCTCGAGCAGTGTCGCCTGTTCGGTTGCGAGATCGCTGCGGTCGGCGGCCTCAAAAGCGTCGCGGTACAGACGGGCAGCCTCGCGCTGTGCGTCGCGGGCGGTGTCGCGGGAGTCCTGTACGTCTTTCAGGGCGAGTTCCAGTTCTGCCGCACGCGTGGCGTCCGGCATCCGGTCCAATTCCTCGG
>NZ_LWEX01000404.1 GCF_001634885.1 Sulfitobacter sp. HI0040
TGAGCGCGGGATCAGGCCCGAAGAAGAGCCAGACAAGGACCGTCAGCGTCGCAAAGAGCAGAACCGCCGGCACGAACCAGAGCGTAATTCGATCCACCAGCCCCTGAATGGGAAGCTTCGCGCCCTGCGCTTCTTCCACCATGCGGATGATCTGGGCGAGCGCAGTTTCCGAACCGACACGGGTGGCCCTGAAAGTCAGGCTGCCCGATCCGTTCACGGTGCCGCCGGTCACGGCGTCGCCGTCTGCCTTCGAAACCGGCAATGGCTCCCCGGTGATCATGCTTTCATCAACATGGCTGGACC
>NZ_LWEX01000405.1 GCF_001634885.1 Sulfitobacter sp. HI0040
ATGAGGCGGTATGCGATTGCGCGGCCTCTGCCCCGACCGCACTGCGCCCGACCTTCATCATGACCACCGGTTTTTCGCAGGCACGCGCCAGCTCCAGTGCCTCGACCAGCCTGTCGCGATCGGTTGCCCCTTCGAGATATCCCATGATCACGCGGGTATCGTCATCTTGTGCGCAATAGGCCACGGCATCAGCAAAATCGACATCGCGGAATTGCCAGTCGTCGCCCAGATATTGACCCCAAGTCCGCGCAT
>NZ_LWEX01000406.1 GCF_001634885.1 Sulfitobacter sp. HI0040
CCGGACCAGCCGTAGTGAAAGGCGCGGGCCTGCCCCGCTGTATGGGTGGTCCCCGGCGACGGCAGCAGAAGACCGGGGAAATGTTCGTGCCCCGTGCGCCCGGTGCGGTTTTCGCGCGCGCGCATGCCTGCCGACCAGGGCGTGGAAACGGGCTGGAACTCGCCGCACCAGCGGCCGGCGAAATCGACCATTTTCCGTCCGTTCTGCGGCGCGGGGAAAACCGGTGCGGCCAGCCAGTCCAGCGTGACGGGGTCGGGCGCATCGACCTCGGCCCGGGCCGTGACCATATGGGTGTCGGGGTCGATCCCGAAAAAGGCGGCATAGCCAATTTCGCTCTCGGCATCGCGAAACCGCAGGGTGAGCATATCTTCCGCGCCCTCGTCACTTTCGAACCGGAAACGCGGGGTGAAGCGGCCCCCTTTGGCGTCCCGCAGGACAATCCCTGGCTGGCCCGGAAAGCCGCGCGTCTCCTCCGGACAGATCGACAGTTCCGGTGTTTCGTCCAGCATGCCGCCGGTCACGTCGATGGCATGCGCCTGCGCAAGCGTCGAAAGCTCTTCGCCATCCGGCAGCCGCGGCCCCCAGTAGACGATCTCCGGCAGGCGGTCCTCGCGGGAGGCGAGAACCAGCGACTGACGGGCATCATCGAGCCGCCAGCTTCGCATCATTTGACGGCCCCCAGTGTCAGCCCCGCGATGAAGTGCCGCTGCATCAGAAAGAACATCAGCACCGGCGGCAGCGCCGCGACGATGGAACCGGCCGACACCAGATGCCACGCGGCGACCCATTGCCCGTTCAGCGAATAGAGCCCGGCGGTGATCGGTTGCTGATCCGCCCCCTGCGTCAGCACGGTGGCCCAGAAATAGTCGTTCCAGATGAAAGTGAATATCAGCACCGACAGGGCCGCCAGCGCGGGTTTCATCAGCGGCAGGACCACGAACCAAAAGATGCGGATCTCGGATATGCCCTCCACCCGCGCCGCCTCGATCAGTTCGAACGGCAGCGCCTTGATGAAATTACGCATGAAGAGCGTGCAGAAACCGGCCTGAAAGGCGATGTGGAACAACGCGAGCCCGTACCACGTGTTGTACATCCCCAGATCGAGCGTGAGATCGCGCACCGGCACCATGAGAATCTGGAAGGGAACGAAATTGCCCGCGATAAACATGAAGAACAGCAGTAGGTTGCCCTTGAACTTGTAGACGGCCAAAGCGAAGCCGCTCATGCAGCTTATCGCGACCGCACCGATGACAGTCGGGATCGTCACCTTGAAGGAATTGAGGATGTACTGCCCGATGGGCGTCTGCTGGAAGATGGCGGTGTAGTTTTCCAACAGGTTGAAGCTGCTGGGCCAGCCCCAGTAATTCCCCGCGGTGATATCCCCCGCGGAACGGACGGAGGTCAGCGCCACGGCAATCAGCGGCAGCAGCCAGACGATGAGTGCCACCGGCAGCGCGACCTTGTAGACGGTCTGCGCCACGGCCGAGCGTTTCTGGATCGGCGTCGGAAACATCTCAGTAGCCCTTCTCGTCGCGGTACATCTTCCACAGGAAGCCGGTGATGTAGACCATCATGATCAGGAAAAGCACGACGGCGATGGCCGCCCCGTATCCCATGCGGAAGCCGTATTCGCTGAACGCCTGTTCATACATGTAGAACGCCAGCACGCGGGAGGAGCCCCATGGCCCGCCGTCCGTCATGATCGAGATAAGGTCAAAGGAGCGCAGCGCGCCGATCACCGTGACCACCACGGCGATGAAGGTCGCGGGCCGTAGCTGCGGCAGGATCACGTACCACAGCAGCTTTGCCCCCTTGGCGTTGTCCAGCCGCGCGGCCTCGATCTGTTCGGGATCAACCGCATTCAGACCGGTGAGGTAAAGGATCATGCAATAGGCCGTCTGCGGCCAGAGACCGGCGGCAATGATCCCGTAGGTCACATAGTCTTCGTTGGCGAGCACGGCGATGGGTTCGATCCCGAACCACCCCAGCGCAATGTTCATCAGCCCGTAGGAGGGATCGTAAAACCATGCGAAAACCAGGCCCACGACAACCTGACTGATGACAAAGGGAAAGAAGAAAAGGGATTTGTAGATGCGGATGCCCCGCACCGTCTGGTTGAGGAACAGGGCCACGAAAAGGCCCATGGGAATGGCCAGCATATAGAGCACCAGCCAGATCACGTTGTTCTTGAGCGAGGTATAGAACGCCTCGTCGTCCATCAGTTCGACGTAGTTGTCGGCGCCGACCCATGTCCTTTCGCCAAGACCGTCCCAGTCGTAGAACGAGATATTGATCGACTGAAAGATCGGAATGATCACGTAGACCGCGAACATGAAGATGCCCGGCGCGAGGAAGAGCCAGGGCGCGAGGCGCTGCTGGTTCTCCTTCCACCATGACCGGCGCAGAGGCGGATGGGTATCGGGAACGATGGGAGCCGTCATGGCGCTGTCTCCGGCTGGAGTGGGGCGGCAGGTTCAGGTGTCCCGCCCGGGAGGGGCCGGGCGAGACGGTAAAGCGCGATGCGGGATTATTCGTAGACCCGCTGCCGCACTTTTTCGAGCCGCTCGAGGATCTTGTCCATGCGCTCTGGTTTGACCATGAATTCCTGAAAGCCTTCCATGCCGGCCTTGGCCATTTCGGCCGGGGCATCCCGGTCGAAGAACTGGGCGATGCCGCCTTCCGTCCCGCTCAGCATTTCGTAGCCTGCCTGCAGGAACTTGTCGTCACCGACCTGGCTGTCCTTGTTGATGGGCAGCTGGCCCAGCGTCTTGTTGACCTCGGTCTGCACTTCGGCGCGCGCGAGGTAGGCAAGGAACTTCTTGGCGTCTTCCTTGTTCTTCGCGTTGGCCGGAATGTGGATCGTATCGGTCGGCGCTTCCTCTGCCATGGGCACATCGTCGGAAATGCGCGGGAACTGGAAGAAGCCGATCTGCTCGTCCGTCAGCCCCGCCTCACGCAGCGGTGCCACGGCGAAGTTGCCCATGACGTACATGGCCGCGTCACCCTGCACCATGGGGGCCAGGGCTTCCTGCCATGAATAGGCGGCATGGTTTTCGAGGAAGCAGTTCGCATCCAGCATGCGCTTCCAGTTTTCCATCGTGGCCTTCACCCGGTCGTCCGTCCAGGGAACCTCCCCCTTGGTGAGCGCCATGTGAAAATCGTACCCGTTGGTCCGTAGGTTGAGGTAGTCGAAGACCCCTGCGGCGGTCCATAGATATTTCGTTCCGATGGTGATGGGTGTAATGCCCGCTTCGGAAAGCGTGTTGCAGGCAGCGAGCAGGTCGTCGAAGGTTTCGGGCGCGGTGATGCCGTTCTGCTCGAAAATGTCACTGCGGTAGTAGATGCCCCACTGGTAATAGGTATAGGGCACGCCCCAGATCTTGCCGTCGATGGTCATCGACCCCTTGGCGGAGGCGAGCGTCTCTCCCAGCCCGTTCTGCTCCCACACGTCGTCGACCGGCTCGAAAAGGCCCGCCTCAACATAAGGCAGCATCCGGTTGCCCGCGTACCAGTTGGCAAGGTCCGGCGCATCGGCCGTCAGGAAGTTGCGGATCGATGTCTTGTACCCTTCGTGATCGAAAAGGTTCCACTTCACCGTGATGTCCGGGTTCTCTGCCTCGAATCCCGCAATCAGCGCCTCGAAGGCGGCCTTCGGCGCTGGGTCCGAGGTATCGGTGTTGATGACAAGCTCACCGGCGACGGCGGTGGACGTGAACAATGTGGTCGCGGCCAGCGCACCGGCCAGCCTGCTGTTGAATGCGTTCATGGTTCTCCCTTTCTCCTCCCGATGCAAAGTCTCAAATAATGGGACAAATGTTTTGCATATTGATAAAATAATCTCATGATGCTAACCGAGTCAATGTCAACTTCGTTAATGCCGGGGCAGAAGGTCGGAATGAACAAGCAGGTCGTATCGGACGGAACGCTGGGCAAATCGCTCGACATCCTCGACTCGGTCGTGGGCTTCGGTCGGGCCGTCCGCTTTTCTGAAGTGCTTGAGATCAGCCCCTACCCCAAGGCCACACTTCACCGCATCATGCAGTCGCTCACCAGTCAGGGCATGCTGGCCTATGACGAGGAACGGCATGTTTACGTGCCGGGCATGCGGCTCGTCCGAACGGCGCGCCATGCGTGGAACCAATCATCGCTCGCACCTTTGGCCGCACCCTTTCTCGATACGCTTGCCAGCGATGTGGGCGAAACCGTTCACCTTGCGCAGATGGAAAACGGCAGGGTCGTGTTCATCGACAAACGCACCCCTGAAAACGGCTTCAAGACGATGGCCGTGGCCGGACGGCGCGCGCCTGCCCATTGCACCGGAGTGGGCAAGGCCATGCTCGCCTTCATGGACGAAAAGCGCAGGGCGCAGGCGCTCGAAAACCAGCTCTACGAACCCTTTACCCCGGCGACCCATACAACCCCCGGCACACTGATGACGGAACTGGACGCGATCCGCGCCAGCGGCGTGGCCTATGACCGCGAAGAGCATGAACAGGGCATCGTGTCCATCGCGGCGCCCATCTTCGACGGGTATCGGCGGGTGATCGGGGCGCTTTCCATCGTGACGTCGACCATGCGGATGGCCCCCGATGCGCTGGAAAATTTCCGGCCCGCCCTGCTGCGCACCACCGCCCAGATCGGGACGGAGGCCGCTGTCTGGCCATTTCCGGCCGCCCAGTGACATGACCTAAATTTCAGGGGAGCGAGGAACGAATGTCAGGCGTAGCACTCAACGGGGCCGTCAAGCGATACGGTGAGGTGCAGGTGATCCACGGGGTCGATCTGCAGATCGATGACGGCGAGTTCTGCGTATTCGTCGGCCCGTCGGGCTGTGGCAAGTCCACCCTGCTGCGGATGATCGCGGGACTTGAGGAAACCACCGACGGCAGCATCGCGATCGGCGGGCGCGACGTGACCCGGGCGGATCCTGCGGAACGCGGCGTGGCGATGGTGTTCCAGACCTATGCGCTCTATCCCCATATGAGCGTTGAGGAGAACATGGGCTTCGGTCTGCGCATGAACGGCGTGGACAAGGCAACCATCAAGTCGAAGGTGCGCGACGCAAGCCGCATCCTGCAGTTGGACGACTACCTCGCCCGGAAACCAAAGGCGCTTTCCGGCGGGCAGCGCCAGCGCGTCGCCATCGGCCGGGCCATCGTACGGGGGCCGGAGGTTTTCCTTTTCGACGAACCCCTGTCCAACCTCGACGCGGAACTCAGGGTCGACATGCGGGTGGAAATCGCCCGACTCCACAAGGAGATCGGCGCCACGATGATCTATGTCACCCACGATCAGGTGGAGGCCATGACACTGGCCGACAAGATCGTCGTGCTGCGGGCGGGCCATATCGAACAGGTCGGCAGCCCGATGACCCTTTACGAGGATCCGGACAACCGCTTCGTTGCCGGGTTCATCGGATCACCCAGCATGAATTTCATGAACGGGGAGGTGACGGGCGGTAAGGTCGTGATCCCCGCGCTCGGCAACATGGCCATTCCCGCCAACGTCGCCCTGCCCGCTGATGGCCGCGCCGTGATCGTCGGTGTGAGGCCGCAGCACCTTTCGGTCACGGCGGCGGAATCCCCTGTGCGGATCGACATTCGCGAACGCCTTGGCGGTGTCGCCTACGACTATCTCGATACGCCGACCGGCGAACGCATCGTCGTCGAAACACGGGGCGACGAAGCCATCCCGGAAGGCAGCGGCGTGCGGGTGGATTTCGACCCGGCACAGGCGATGTTCTTCGACGCGGAAAGCGAATTGCGCCTGCGCTGAGCCGTTCAGGCTTTCACCGCCTCCATGAAGCGGTGCCGGATCACCACCGGGTCCAGCGTGATCACCGGCATCTTCACATTGCCGCTGTCGCACTTGCAGACGATCACGGTCATCTCGTCACTGTCGATCGCGTCCCTCAGGACCGGGCCGAGGTCCTTGTCCTGCACCTCGATCACGTTATCGCATCCGCAGGCGCGCGCCACTTCCGCAAGCGAGGTCTTTTTGCCCGCATAGGTCGGCTGATCGCCCGTTGACCCATAGGACCCGTTGTCGATGATCAGCAGCGTGTAATTGCCTGCGGCGTTGTTGCCGATGGTGGGCAAGGTGCCAAGGTTGGTCAGGACAGAGCCGTCCCCATCGATGGAAATGACCGGCTTCGGCTGCACCAGTGCCAGCCCGAACCCGATGGAAGAGGCCAGCCCCATGGTGCCCAGCATGTAAAAGTTGGTGGGCTGATCATCGATGCTGTGCAGTTCCTGACTGGGCAGGCCGATATTGCAGACGACAAGGTGGTCACGGATGATGGGCGCGATGTCGCGCAGGATCTCGGAACGTATCATTGGTCGCCGTAGCCTCCCCAGAAGTTGGCGTCGGTCAGGATCGCCACGGGCTTGTTGCACATGAAGGTGTACTTGAGGATATTGTCGAGCTCCTCCACGTCCTTCTGGCGGTGAAAGTGATAGGTCGGAATGTTGAGTTGCGCGAGCAGCGCCTTGGTATGGACCGCCATTTCCACCTGACAGGCGACCGGTTCGCGCAACTCGCCCCGGTAGGAAATGATCATCGGCAGCGGCATCCGGTAGAACTGGATCAGCGTGACGAGCGTGTTGATCGTGACCCCGATGGCGGTGTTCTGCATGATGATCGCGGGCCGTTTGCCCCCCATGAAAGCCCCGGCGCAGAGCCCCATGCCTTCGTCCTCCTTGTTCGCGGGGACGTGCATGATGTCGTCGCGGCGCTCGACCTCCTCAATCACGCCGGCCAACTGCTTGCAGGGCACGGTAGTGACGAAGAACACGTCGTTCGCGACAAGGTCATCCGCGATCTTCCTGTCGATGTTCATCTGGAGTCTGCCTTTCCTCTGGGGCGCCCGGCGGCGCTTTGGCGGGATATGGGGTGGGCTCTGTGCGGCAAGGAACCGTTCTGCGCCCGTAGCGGCTGTTGCCCCATTGGTAGCCCCCGGCGGGGGCCACCGCAATACGACCGGATCTGGTGCCGGGGCACGCGTATCGATCAGACCGGCGGCGAAAGAGGAGCCGCACATCGACGGCACGGGCGTGGCCTTCCATATCTTTCAGTCGGGATAAACGCGCCGCCGGGTGCAAACTAGCCGAGGTATCCCACGAAAGAGACGATTTTCCAGTTTCCCCCCTCCTCTCGGACCAGGGTGAAGACGGATTGCCAGCCGTAGGGTTCGCGCGTGCCGTCCCGCAGCGGAAGGGCCCCGTCGAAAACCTTGTGAAGAAGCGCGGTGCCCTCCGCGTAGAAATCAATTCTGGCGATACGCGCGCCTTCGAACATGGCGCGCCGCAGCTTGTCCGGATCGGCCCGCTCCCGCGTGAGCGCCGACATCTCCAGCCAGCGGTCCCGGTATGCCGAAAGGTTTGGAAAACCCACCGTCCACTGGAGAGGATCCCGCGACCCGCCCGCGTCCAGCGCAATGAAGCGGGCCGCGTCGAAGTCATCTGCGACCGCAGCCCAATCTCCGGCGAGGAAGGCATCGATATCGGCACGCATGTGCCTTTCCCAGAGCGTGTGGCGCACAGGATCGTTACCGGAATCGAACGGATTGTCGAAAGGGCTCATGAAAATCTCGCGGTGCAGCCGGGGCGATGTGCTTCGGGTAATACGACGCGGGGCCGGCAGCAATATGGCATCGCAAAGGGTCCGGGGCTGCTTCTGTCCTTTTCATCCGGAGGGCGCTAGGGAGGGGCATCCATTATCGAAATGCGCCCTGCCCAATGACGATACCACCGCCCTCACACCTTTTGCCCGAAGACGCGCGCGGGTTTCTCGCGCGCTGCGGTCTTGCAGACCGCGACCTGCAGGTATTCGCCGCCGATGCATCGAGACGACAATATACCCGCCTTTTCGGGCAGGACGTGATCCTGATGGACGATAGGCACGATCCCGCAGGTTTCGCCGCCTATCTTCAGGTCTCCGCCCATCTGAACGAAATGGGCCTTTCCGCCCCCCGGGTCCTCCATGCGGAACCCGACCCGGGTCTCGCCCTGCTGGAGGATTTCGGCGACGACACCTATGCGCGCTGCCTTGGAAGCGGCAGTGACGAAGAACACCTGTACGCGCTCGCCGTGGATGCGCTGCTTTATCTGCATCACCACCCCAAAGGCCCGGCCATCGAAAGACCCCTTTATGACATGGAGGTCCACCTTGATGAGTTGTCGATCTTTTCCCGGTGGTACGCGCCAGCAATGCGCCCCGATCTTGATATAGCCGCTTTCGACAAGGCGTGGCGGGCGCTCTGGTCCGCTGCCCTGCGCCCGGTGGCGGATCGATATGAAACCCTGGTGCTGAGGGATTTTCACATCGACAACCTGATGCTGTTACCCGGCAGGGAAGGCGTGCGCGCCTGCGGGCTGCTTGATTTTCAGGATGCGATCCTCGGCCCCTGTGAATATGACCTTGTTTCCCTGCTGCAGGACGCCCGGCGCGACATCGATCCCGCACTGGAGGAGCGCTTGTTCCAACGCTACTGCGCCGGTGCACCGGATATGCTGGGCGATGTAGAGCAGATCCGCCAGCGCTACGCGATACTGGGCGCCCAGCGACATGCGCGCATCCTCGGCGTTTTCGTGCGGCTGCATCAGAGGGACGGCAAATCCCGTTATCTGCCTTTCATGCCGCGCGTGCTCACCCAGTTTGAACAGGCGCTGGCTGCGGCAGATTTGGATGAGATCTCGGGCTTTCTGGATGACACCTTGGGGGATTGGCGGGACCTGGCAAAAATCTCCGATATGGCGGCGGGCTGAGCCGCGGCGCCCAAGCTGACCTCAAACCGGTTCGACCAGTTCCGCGCCCTTCGCCCGGTTGGAGTTCACTTCGCGCCCCACACGGTGCCAGGTGAGCGTCTCTTCGGGGGCGGGTTGCAACAGGGTCGCGGCGCCTTTGCCCTCCTCCCCCAGCCAGAGAGGCATATCGGGTTCTTCGATGATGACCGGCATCCGGTTGTGAATGCGCCGCATCGGGGCGTTGGCGGCGATGGTGACGACGGCGCAGGTGGCATGGCGGGCCCCGTCGCCGTCCTTCCAATCCTGCCAGATGGCGGCAAAAGCCAGCGGTGCGCCATCGCTTCGGGTGATGTACCACGGATCACGCCCGCCTTCGGGATCCTTGGTCCATTCGTAAAAACCGCTCGCGATAATGAGGCCCCGCCGCTCGCGCACGGCATTTCGGAAGGCGGGCTTTTCTGCGACGGTCTCTCCCCGCGCGTTGATTAGCAGCGGGCCGTCCGACATCTTCTTGTACCATGGCGGCAGCAGCCCCCAGCGCATTGAACGCAGGGCGCGGCCCGCATCAGCCCCGGATGTCACGATATGGACCTGTGTCGTCGGGCAGACGTTGTAATTCGGCACCTCGGGCAGATCGTTCGCCGGTGCAGCGGCAAAGATCGACGCCATGGCATCATGCGGCAATGTGATCGCCATGCGTCCGCACATGTTGGATACCTCAGGTTTCGCTGCCTCCCCCGGAATATAGGCGCACGCCCCACGCCCCGCAAATCCGCCTAGGCGATAGGCGGCACAACTGACGGAGGCGAACCGCCGATCGCGGCACGCGTGACTTTTACCCCCCTCGTCTTTCTGCGAAAGAGACGGGCAACGTTTCACTTCCAAGGCCCCTTCATGCTTCGTCAACTGCTTCCCGTCAGCGCATTGTTCCTCGGCTCCGCCTTTCTGCTCTTTGGCGGGGGGATCAATGGCCTCATCCTGCCGGTGCGCGGTACGAGCGAAGGGTTCTCCTCCCTCTCACTCGGCATGCTGGGCACGGGCTGGGCACTGGGTTACGTGTCGGGCTGCGTGCTGACGGCGGGACTTGTTTCACGGGTGGGGCATATCCGTGCCTTCGGGGCCATGGCCGCGGTGGCGGCCATTACCATCCTCGCCAGCGCCCTGCTGATCACGCCCTGGGCGTGGATCGTGCTGCGGGGCATCTGCGGCTTTTGCTTTGCGGGCACGGCGATGATCGTCGAAAGCTGGCTGAGCGACAGGACCGACCCGGAGGCGCGGGGCCGCATTTTCGGCATCTACACGATGGTGAATCTGGGGGCCACGACCGCGGGGCAGATGATGCTTACCCTGGGCGATCCCAATGGCTTTGCCTTCTTTGCTCTGGCCGCGATCTTTTATTGCCTCGCCCTTGTACCCACCGCCGTCACATCCAGTTCCACCCCGCCCCCGCTCGCGTCGGTCAAGCTGAACATGCGGGCGCTCTGGCGCAATTCCTCGGTTTCGGTGTTCAGCGTTTTTTGGGTGGGCGTGTCTAACGCAGCCTTCGGTACGCTTGCCGCCGTCTATGCGGAGCGGATCGGGCTGGTTCTGGCAGCGATCGCCTTTTTCACCTCCCTGCCGATCCTTGCCGGTGCTGTCATGCAGGTGCCGGTGGGCTATCTGTCGGACCGGATGGACCGGCGGAAGGTTCTCATCGGTATCGCGGTGTTGGCCCTGCTGGCGGACGCGGGCTTTCTAGTCCTCGCACCCGAAAGCCGTGATCTGAACCTGCTGCTCGCTTCCGTTCTTGGGGGGTCGATCTATGCGATGTATCCGGTGATCGTGGCCCATGCGAATGACCACGCCGAACCGGGCACCTCGCTGCAGATCTCCGGCGGGCTGCTGATGACCTACGGCATCGGGTCCATCGTGGGACCGCTGCTGGCAGGCTGGGCCATGGAGGACCTTGGTCTGCGCGCGCTTTTCGGCATGACCGCGCTGTCACATATCATGATCGTCCTGTTCACCATGTACCGGATCACCCGGCGCGAAGCCCCGTCCGAGGCGGAAAAGACGGTCTTCCAGCCGGCCACGGCAGGCAGAACCTCCACCCTGCAGACCATGCCCCTGAGGAACGGAGACCCCGCGCCCGGCACTGCAGAGCAACCCGCCTGAGAAAGCACAAAGGGGCGTGGCCACACCGGCCACGCCCCTTTCATTCTGAAACAGCTATTTACTTCGCGACGATACGCCCGTCGGTATAGGGTTTGTAGGGCGCGTTCTGGGCCAGGAATTCCGCCGTCACATCCGCGAGGTCGGGGCCGAAGTCATAGGCATTTTCGGCTTCCTTGAACATCGCGTAGCCGTCCCCGCCGTTGCGCACGTAGTTGTTGGAAACCACACCATAGGTCTTTTCCGGCTCGAGCGGCTGACCGGCGATCATCACATCGCTGATACGGCTGCCCGCCGGCTGGCTCGCATCGAAGGTGAATGTCATCCCCGCGACCTGCGGGAAACGGCCTGCGCCTTCCTCGATCTGGGAAACCCCGTTCTCCAGCGCTTCCATCAACTGCTCTCCACTGACCTGAAAGGTGGACAGCGTGTTCTGGAACGGCAGTACCGTCAGCACCTCGCCCATGGTGACATCCCCCGCGTCGATTGAGGCGCGCAAACCGCCGCTGTTGGCGATGGCGACGTCGATCCCCTGATCGGCCACCCGGGCGAGCATCGCATCGGCCACAAGGTTGCCCATGGCGCATTCACCGGCACGGCAAATGTCGCGGCCCCCCTCGATCGCCTCCTCTGCCTGGGCCACCACGCGGTTGCGGATTTCCTCCAGCGGTTTTGCAGCCTCGCCAATGCGGTCCACGGTCGAGCTATCCTCCGTCACTGCGGCGTCGAGCAGAAGCGGGTCACCCACGGCTTCGATCACGCGACCTTCGTCATCGAAGGTGACATTCAACTCCCCGAGGAATTTACCGTAGGCATAGGCCTGCACGATCGCCGTTTCGCCCTCCATGGTGGGATAGGGCCCTTCGGCGCGTTCATGCGTGTTGCTGAGCAGCGTGTTGGAATGACCGCCGACAATCACGTCGACGCCGGTTGTTTCCCGCGCGACGCGCTGGTCCACGCCGAAGCCCGAATGGCTGAGCACGACGATCTTGTTGACGCCCTCTTCTGTCAGGCGGTCGACCTCGGCCTGCACCGCTTCGACCGGGTCGGTGAAGATGATGTTGTCACCGGGGCTGGCGAGTTCATGGGTGTCCTGCGGGGTCAGACCGATCAGCCCGATCTTTTCGCCGTTCTTCTCGATCACCGTCGATTTGCGGATCGCATCCGCCAGCAGCGGCTCACCAGAGACATCGGCGTTCGACATCAGGATGGGGAATTCAACCGCATCCACGAAACCCTTCAGCACTTCGGGGCCGTCGTCGAATTCGTGGTTGCCCACGGTCATCGCGTCATAGCCCATCTTGTTCATCATTTCGGCGGCCAGCGCACCCTTGTAGTGGGTGTAGAAGAGCGTGCCCTGGAACTGGTCGCCCCCGTCCACCAACAGCGCATTGTCGGTCCGGCCCCGCGCTTCGTTGATGGCCGTCACCAGCCGGCCCGAGCCGCCAAAGCATTCGCCGGCGCTGTTGTCCTCGGCGGAACAGGGGCCGTCATACTTGCTGATCGGCTCGAACCGGGCGTGGAAGTCATTGGTGTGCAGGATGGTCAATTTGTACTCGGCGGCTGCCATTCCGCTGGTCATGGCCAGCGCGGCGGCGCTCGTCAGGAATCGTTTCATCGGTCTTCCCCTGTTGTGTTGATACCGCATGGTGGCGCGCGGCCCGGAGGGAGTCAAAGCGGATATGGCACTGCCCCAGCGGCAGGTCGCGCAGCGTCCGGTCAAAGGCGGCGCAGGCGGCCTTGACCGGACCTTCCCGCGCGGGCACTACGGGCCCATGTTGATCTACAAGATATTCCGGTCCGACGAATGGGCCGCGCTGCGCCGGGACGGCCATACCAAAGGCGCCCCCATCGACGTTTCCGACGGCTATGTGCATTTTTCCACCGCCGAACAGGCTCCCGAAACAGCAGCGAAACATTTCGCGGGGGAGGAGGGATTGTATCTGCTGGCGCTTGATGCCGATACGCTCGGCCCCGAGTTGCAATGGGAGCCTTCGCGCGGCGGTGCCCTTTTTCCCCACCTTTACCGGGACCTGCGGATGGAAGATGTCGCCTGGGCCCAGCCGCTGCCGCTCGAAGACGGCCAACACCGCTTTCCCGCAGGTTTCGAAACGGAGGAACAATGACCCGATATATCGATCCGGACCGCGCGCAGTTCGATGCTTTCAAAGCTCTTGACCGGGATGCGCCGCTCGACATGTTCAACCTCGTCAAACTGCAGGACAAGGCCAATTATCCCGGGGATCACGGTCTTGCGCGGGATGGGCTGACCGGGGCGGACGCCTATGAGCTTTACGGGAAGGAAAGTGGCCCTGTTTTCGCCCGTGTGGGCGGAAAGATCGTTTGGCGCGGGCAATTCGATCTGACGCTGATCGGCCCGCAGGATGAAACCTGGGATGTGGCGTTCATTGCCCGCTATCCCAGTGCCCATGCCTTTCTGGAAATGATCTCTGACCCGATCTACAAGGACGCCGTGGTGCATCGGCAGGCGGCGGTGGAAACGTCCCGCCTGATCCGCACGCAGAACCTGCCCCTGACTGACGGCTTCGCGTGAACGCGCTTTTCGAACGGCTGGGCCTGCTCGCCCTGCACCGGCTCGACCCGGAGACGGCCCATGGCCTTGCCCTTCGCGCGCTCAATTCCGGTCTGACGCCGGCACCGGGGCCCATCACCTCCCCCCAGTTGAAGACCACGCTTGCGGGGCTGGCCTTGCCGAACCCCGTGGGTCTCGCTGCGGGTTTCGACAAGAACGCGACGGCGGTAAAGCCGCTGCAACAGGCCGGTTTCGGCTTTCTGGAGGTGGGCGCCGCGACGCCGAAGCCGCAGCCGGGCAACCCGCGCCCGCGGCTTTTTCGCCTGTCCGAAGACCGCGCGGCGATCAACCGTTTCGGGTTCAACAACGATGGCGCGGAGGAGATCGTATCCCGCCTCGCCCGGCCCCGGGACCCGGCGGTACCCGTGGGTCTGAACCTCGGTGCCAACAAGACCTCGACCGACCGGGCCGCCGATTTCGCCACCGTGATGCGTGCGGCCCGCGACCATGTGGATTTCGCCACCGTCAATGTCTCCTCCCCGAACACCGAAAGGCTGCGGGACCTGCAGGGCAAAGCGGCCCTTGCGGGATTGCTCTCCGGGGTCATGTCAGAACGCGGTGCCTGCCCGGTCTTTCTCAAGATCGCGCCGGACCTGTCCGACGCCGAAATAGCCGAGATCGCAGAGGTAGCGCAGGAAGCGGGTGTCGCCGCCATCATCGCCACCAACACGACGCTCGACCGGACCGGCCTTTCCAGCGCCTACGCGCAGGAAACCGGGGGCCTTTCGGGCAGACCGCTCATGGAAAGATCGACCCGCGTATTGGCACGGCTTTCCTTTTCCACCGATGTGCCGCTGATCGGCGTGGGCGGCATCGCAAGCGCGGAGGACGCCTATGCGAAGCTTCGGGCCGGTGCCTCCGCCGTACAGCTCTATACCGCGCTGGTCTATGACGGGCTGTCGCTGGTGAGCCGCATCGTCGAAGGGTTGGACGGGCTTCTGAAACGCGACGGCTTTGCCTCTGTCGCCGATGCGGTCGGCACCGGGCGGGAGGCCTACCTTTAGCCCGCAGTCGCCTTGCCTTGCCTGAGGGGCGGGGGCGGCGCATCCGCATCGGCTTCGAGCGAGGGATACCGCAGGCCCAACGTAATGCCCCGGGCGACGAAAGACGCCAGAAGGGATAGCCACAGCCCGTGATTGCCCAAGGCGGGCACCAGTACCAGCGCAAAACCCACGTAGATGGCGAAGCTGATCGCCATCATGTTGCGCATGTCGCGTGACCGTGTGGCACCGATGAAAATACCGTCCAGCATCCATGCCGCCCAGCCCGCGACCGGGGCCGCCACCATGTAGGGCAGGTAATCCCGCGCCACGGCGCGCACCCCGGTCGCGGTCGCCATCAAATCGATGATCGCACCCCCTGCCAATGCGAAAGCGATTGCCATCCCGACGCAGGTGGCCAAGCCCCAGCCGCTCGTCAGCAAGGCGCCTCGGCGCAACACCGCACGCTGCCGCGCGCCCATGGCCCGCCCCACAAGCGCCTCGGCGGCATAGGCGAACCCGTCGAGCGCGAAGGCCGTGATCATGAGGAACTGCAACAGCACCTGATTGGCGGCGAGTGTGACATCGCCCAGCCCCGACCCCATGAAGAGGAAGGACACGAACATCGCCTCCAGCAGCATGGAACGGATCAGGATATCGGTATTCACCCGCATCATGTGCAGCCAGCGCGGCCCGTCAAAGACCTGGGCCCAGTTGCGCCATTCGGGCAGGCGGAACGCGGCCCGGCAAAACCACAGGCCCAGCGCGGCACCAGACCATTCCGACAGGAAGGTCGCGATGGCCACCCCCTGCACCCCCCAGTCGAGCCCCAGAACGAACCACAAATCGAGCACGATGTTCAGCCCGTTCATCCAGAGCTGGATGGCCAGAACGGCGCGTGTGCGCTCCTGCGCGATAAGCCACCCGGTGATGGCGTAAATCGAAATCGCCGCCGGGGCCGACCAGACGCGGATGGCCATATATTGCTGGGCCAAGCCTTCCACCTCTGCGGAACCGGGCGAAAGCCGGAAGGACGCCCAAAAGAGAGGCAGTTGCAAAAGGATGATCGCGGCCCCTGCCCCTGCCCCGATCAACAGCCCGCGGGTAAGCAGGGCGGCGACTTCGGCATCGTCCCCGTGGCCCGCGGCCTGCGCCGTCAGACCGACAGTGCCCATCCGCAAGAAGCCAAAGATCCAGTAGAGCGCCGAGAGGATGATCGCCCCCAGCCCCACCGCGCCGATGGGGGCGGCAAGGCCCATCTGGCCCACGACCCCGGTATCGACCGAACCAAGGATCGGGACAGTGGCATTGGAGATGACGATCGGGACCGCGATGTTGAGAACCCGGCGATGGGTCACGACGTCGCGCGGTTCCAGCGCGCCCTTGTCGACGGCACGGACCTCCGCGTCGCTGAGAGGTTCGTCCACCGGATCAGCCCTGACGCCGGGGGATCACGAAATGGCCGGTAGCCTGGGCAAAAAGGCGCGCCCGGTTGTCCTGCCAGGCCTCTACGTGAACCGACGCATAGCGACGGCCAGAACGGTTGATGCGGGCGCGGGCATAGGCATCCCGGGGCAGGCCCGACCGCAGATAATCGACAGTGAAGTCGATCGTCTTGGGCAACCGGGGAAGATGCGCATGATCGAGGTTATCGAGATCGAGCGCACCGCTTTCCATATCCTCCCAGATCAATCCCCAGCTGAGCGTGACAATCGCCGTCATCTCCAGAAATGCCGCCGTCACCCCACCGTGGAGCGCGGGCAGCAGCGGATTGCCGATGAGCGTATCGTTGAAGGGTAGAAGCCCGGTCAGCTCATCCCCCCGCCGTTCGAACCGGATGCCCAGAAACTGGATATAGGGCACACCTTCGACAAGCGCGCGCAACACGCCATCCCGCCGCTGCTTGACCACCTGAACGGGTTCGGGGCGTTTCGAAAAGCTCATCTTTTGCCCTCCACCGTGAAGGTGCCGGTCGCGGTGGCGACCGGGTTATCGGCATCATCGTCGGTGGCCGTGGCCCGGACGAAGGCCACCGACCGGGTGACATGATAGCAGGTCGCGGTCGTGCGGATCCGTTGCCCGGGGCGCGCCGCGCGCAGGTATTCGATGCGCAGATCCATGGTTGCCGTCCCGGCGGGATTGGTCGGATGGCTCATCACCGCTGCCCCGCAGGTGGTATCCATTAGGGCCGATACCGCACCGCCGTGAATCACCTTGGTCACCGGATCGCCGATGAACCGCTCGTCATAGGCCATGGAAACAACCGCGGTACCGCGTTCGATATCCTCCACCTCCATCCCCAATGCCACGGCATGCGGCAGGGCCTGTATGAATTGCCTCGCCATGCGCGTTTTGTCTGACATGTATCGCGCCCCTTTTTCCTGCCTGATGAACTTTATCCGTTGATGCCTTCCAAAGGGCAAGAGGACCTGTTGCTCATTCATCTGCTTGGACATAGCCTGTGGCGGAGGAGACCGCCCATGGCCGACGACCGCCTGACTTTCAAGGAAATGTGCGCTACGTTCGACGTAACGCCGCGCACGCTGCGCTACTATGAATACATAGAGCTGCTGCAACCTGACCGCGAAGGCCGTGCACGTTTCTACGGGGCACGGGAACGGGCGCGGATGAAGCTCATCATGCGGGGGCGGAAATTCGGATTCGCGCTCGAAGACATTCGGCAGTGGCTGCTTATCTACGAAAAAGAAGGCACCGACGCCCAGATGCGGACCTGGATCGAAATGGCGGACCGGCAGTTGGCCGAACTGGCCGATCAAAAGGCCCAGCTGGAAGAGGCGATGTCCGAATTGCAGCGCCTGCGCGACGACACCGCCGCCGCGCTCGACTGATCCGAAAACCTTTCCCTTAGTTTGAATCGCTGTTTTCCCCCGATCCGGGGGCAGAACACCGCTGTATCATCCCGCTGACGCACTAGGTCGTTACGTCAACTTCACAAGTGACGCGACGTCCAGCTTACGTCAACGTAAGGCATCGCTTTATATCCACCCCGAGTACCAAGATCGATCATCGAAAGCCAACCGACCCCAGAACGGAGGGACGTCATGACCGAAGATACAAAAACAATTCGACAGATGTGCGACGCATTTGACGTCACGCCCCGGACATTGCGCTTTTACGAAGCCAAGGAACTGCTGTTTCCGATCCGGGACGGGCAAAAGCGCCTCTTCACGAAACGGGACCGCGCCCGGCTCAAACTGATCCTGCGCGGCAAACGCTTCGGCTTTTCGCTCGAACAGATCCGCCAGCTGCTCGATCTCTATCACATGGGGGATCAGCAACATACGCAGATCGCCCGCACCTACGAGATCGCGAAAGAGCGCCTGGCCGATATGGAAGCCCAGCGCGACGAGCTGACCGAAGCGATCGAGGACCTGCAAGCACAGATCAAATGGGGCGAGAAGATGATCTCCTCCATGAACAATTCGCGCAAGGCGGCGGAATAACCGCCCCGCGCCGTCCGAACCAAAGATTCCCAACGGAGACACCATGCCCAGCTATACCGCCCCCATCGACGATCTGCAGTTCGTGTTGCACGACGTACTGAACGTCACCGAGCAGAGCACACCCGGCTACGACGAACTGGAACCCGATTTCACCGCGGCCATCCTCGGCGAAGCGGGCAAACTCACCTCAGAGGTTTTGGCCCCGCTCAACACGGTCGGCGATACCGAGGGCTGCCGGTTGGAGAACGGGGTGGTCTACACGCCCAAGGGGTTCAAGGAAGCCTTCGAAAAGGTCAAGGAAGGCGGCTGGCCCGGTCTGGACATGCCCGAGCAATACGGCGGCCAGAACATGCCCTATGTGGTGGGCACCGCCGTGGGAGAGATGTTTTCCGCCGCGAACCAGGCCTTCACCATGTATCAGGGTCTGACCCACGGTGCGGCCTCCGCGATCCTCGCCCACGGGACCGATGGCCAGAAAGATACCTATCTGCCCAAGATGGTTTCCTGCGAATGGACGGGTACGATGAACCTGACGGAACCGCACTGCGGCACCGATCTGGGCATGATGCGCACCAAGGCCGCCCCGCAGGAAGACGGCAGCTACAAGATCACCGGGCAGAAGATTTTCATCTCTTCCGGCGAACATGACATGGCAGACAACATCATTCACCTCGTTCTGGCCAAGATCGAAGGCGGCCCGGAGGGGATCAAGGGCGTGTCGCTTTTCATCGTGCCGAAATTCATGGTGAACGAAGACGGCTCGCTGGGCGAGCGCAACGGCGTATCCGTGGGTTCCATCGAGGAAAAGATGGGCATTCACGGCAATTCCACCTGCGTGATGAACTACGACGGCGCGACCGGTTACCTGTTGGGCAGTGAGCATAAGGGCATGCGCGCGATGTTCACCATGATGAACGAAGCCCGCCTGGGCGTCGGCATGCAGGGTCTCGCCCAGGCAGAGGTCGCCTATCAGAACGCGCTGATCTACGCCAAGGACCGGCTGCAGGGCCGCGCTGTCACCGGCGCCGAGAATCCCGACGGGCCGGCCGATCCGCTCATCGTGCATCCGGACATTCGCCGCTCGCTGATGGACCAGAAAAGCTTTGCCGAAGGCGCGCGGGCGTTCATCCTGTGGGGGGCCACGCTTATCGACGCCGCGCATCGCAGCGGTGACGCCGATGCGGACGGGCTCGTGTCGCTGATGACGCCGGTCATCAAGGGCTTCCTGACCGATCAGGGCTACGACATGACCGTCAAGGCACAGCAGATCTACGGCGGCCACGGCTACATCGAAGAATGGGGCATGTCGCAGTTCACACGCGACGCGCGTATCGCGATGATCTACGAAGGGGCCAACGGCGTTCAGGCGCTCGACCTCGTGGGCCGCAAACTGGCCGCCGACGGCGGCAAGCACGTGATGGCTTTCTTCGACATGGTGAAAACCTTCATCCGCGACAATTCCGGACAGGATGCGGAATTCGACAAGGCGTTCATGGAACCGCTGAAATCCGCCAGCAAGGATTTGCAGGCCGCCGGGATGTACTTCATGCAGAACGGGATGAAGAATCCCAATGATGCGCTCGCCGGTTCGAACGACTTCATGCATATGTTCGGTCACGTCTGCCTCGGCCTGATGTGGGCAAAGATGGGGCTCGCCGCAAAGAAAGCGCTGGCCGAAGGAAAAGGCGACGCCGCGTTTTACGAAACGAAGCTGACAACCGGGCGTTACTACATGGCACGCCAGTTGCCCGCGACCGCGCTGCACCTCACCCGCATCCAATCGGGCGGCGAGACTGTCATGGCGTTGGAGGCGGCGAACTTCTAAAATCGGCGGCGGGGGATCCCCCGTCTGCCACCTACGGAGACCAGATGCCAAAACGCTTTCGCCTGACCCGCCGCTTTCCCGTCGCCATGACCGAAGACGGCTACCGGCGGCTGAAGAAATTCTCCGCCGATGCGGGGCTCGACGAGGGGGAGGCGCTGTCCTTCCTGTTCGAGAACTTCAACAGCGTGATGAACGAGGAGAACCTCACGGCGCGGCTTCGGCTCTTCAATTCGGAACTGGACGACCGAAAACGCTGACGAACCTGGGAGGGGGGTACATGACACAGATGCAGACCGGTCCGTCCTCCTGGATGACCGACGAACATCGGATGATTGCCGAGCTTACGGCGCAATTCATCACCAAGGAATGGACCCCGCGCTTCGCCGAGTGGCGCGAGCAGGGCATGATGGATCGCAGCGCGTGGAATGAAGCGGGCGAACTGGGCCTGCTCTGCCCATCCATTCCGGAAAACTACGGCGGCGCGGGGGGAGACTTTGGCCATGAGGCGGCGATCCTCATCGAGGTCTCCCGCGCGAACCTCGCCTCATGGGGGCATAGCGTTCACTCCGGAATCGTGGCGCATTACCTGCTGGCCTACGGCACAGAAGAGCAGAAGAAGCGCTGGCTTCCCAAGATGGCCAGCGGCGAGATGGTCGGCGCCATCGCGATGACCGAACCCGCAACGGGTTCCGACCTGCAGCGTATCTCCACCCGCGCGACACGCGAAGGGAACGCCTACAAGCTCAGCGGGCAAAAGACTTACATCACCAACGGCCAACACGCGGATCTCATTATCGTGGCGGCCAAAACCGATCCGTCAGAGGGCGCAAAGGGCGTCTCCCTCATGGTGGTGGAGACGGACGGGGCCGAAGGGTTTCACCGCGGGCGCAACCTCGACAAGATCGCGATGCATGCGTCAGACACCTCCGAATTGTTCTTCGACAATGTGGAAGTGCCGCCTGAAAATCTGCTCGGTCAACAGGAAGGCCGCGGCTTTTATCAGATGATGGAACAGCTTCCGCAGGAACGGCTGATCATCGGGTGCGGTGCCGTGGGCGCCATGGAAGGCGCTGTCGAACGCACCATCGCCTATTGCAAGGAACGCCAGGCTTTCGGCGGCCCCCTCACGCAGTTCCAGAATACCCGGTTCAAACTCGCCGAATGCAAAACCCGCACTGCCGTCGCCCGCAGCTTCCTCGATTCCTGCATCGCCGAACATCTGGCCGGGGAATTGACCGTTGAAAAGGCCGCCATGCAGAAATACTGGCTGACCGAGACACAGGGACAGGTGCTCGACGACTGCCTGCAACTGCACGGCGGCGCCGGGTTCATGCAGGACGTCGCCGTCGGCGAGATGTGGGCCGATGCGCGCGTTCAGCGCATCTACGGCGGAACGAACGAGATCATGAAGGAACTGATCGGGAGGTCGCTGTGACCCGGTCGGCCAAGGAGAATGACGCTTGCCGCCGGACCCTCCGGGGGGAGTATTTGCGGAAGGGTGAAGGATGGAAGACGTCCCCCCGCTACCGACCCTTTGGCCTTGAAGGAACGCCTTCACCCTTTGCGGTCATCGGCTCTCCAACCTGTACCGCATGCCAAGTTTTCAGCCAAACCGGTTCACAAACCGTAAATTTTCTGCCCTTCACCCTTTTTTCAATACTCCACGGGGTCCGGGGGTGTGAAACCCCCGGCGCCCGAGCCAGAAAGGACGGACCGACATGACGATAAAGCTGCACTGCTTCGGGGAATCCGGCAACGCCTACAAGGCGGCCCTTGCCCTTGAACTGTCCGGATTGGACTGGGAACCTGTCAAGGTGGACTTTTTCGGCGGGCAGACGCGCTCCGCCGACTACCGGGCGCAGATCAACAACATGGGCGAAGCGCCCGTGATGATCGACGGTGATGTCCGGTTGACCCAATCCGGGGTCATCCAGGATTATGTATCGGAGAAGAGCGGCAAGTTCGGCGGAGCGAACGCGGAAGAGCGGCGCGAAATCCTGCGCTGGGTGCTGTGGGACAATCACAAGCTCAGCTCGAATGCCGGGGTCACCCGCTTCCTGATGAACTTCCTGCCCGAGGACAAGCGCCCGCAGGAAGTGATCGGCTTTCTGCAGGGGCGCTTGGCCGGCGCCTATGCGGTTCTGGACGACCATCTGAAGGACCGGGACTGGATCGTGGGCGATAAGCTCACGAACGCCGACCTGAGCTGCTGCGGATACCTCTATTATCCCGAGCCTTTCGGTTTCGACCGCAAGGAATGGGGCAACATCGACGCGTGGCTCACGCGTCTGTCCGAAACTCCGGGCTGGAAAGCCCCCTACGACCTGATGCCCGGCAGCCCTGCTGACCGCGCCTGAAAAAGGAGAGAACGATGACCGAAGCCTATATCTATGATGCATTGCGAACCCCGCGTGGCAAGGGCCGCAAGGACGGCGCGCTGCACGAAGTGACCGCCCTGCGCCTCAGCGCCGAAACCCTCAATGCCGTCAAGGAGCGTAACAACCTCGAAGGTCATGCCGTCGAGGACGTGATCTGGGGCAACGTCACCCAGGTGATGGAACAGGGCGGCTGCCTTGCACGGTCCGCGGTTCTGGCGTCCGACCTTGACGAGCGTATTCCCGGCCTTGCGATCAACCGGTTCTGCGCATCCGGCATGGAAGCCGTGAACCTTGCCGCAAACCAGGTAAAGGGTGGCGCGGGCAACGCCTATATCGCCGGCGGCGTGGAGATGATGGGCCGCGTGGCCATGGGGTCGGACGGTGCCGCGATGGCGGTGGACCCTACCCTTGCCATGGAAAAGTATTTCGTTCCGCAGGGCATCTCTGCTGACATCATCGCCACCGAATACGGCTTTTCCCGCGATGAGGCGGACCAGCTTGCCATGCAGTCCCAGCAGCGTGCGAAGCGGGCTTGGGACGAAGGCCGCTTCGACAGGTCGGTCATCACGGTGCGCGACCAGAACGGCCTGCCGATCCTAGACCATGACGAATACATGCGCCCGCAGACCGACATGCAGTCGCTTGGCAGCCTCAACCCCGCCTTCCAGCAGATGGGGGAGGTCATGCCCGGTTTCGACAAGGTGGCACTGATGAAGTACCCCCACCTTGAGAAGATCAACCACATCCACCATGCGGGCAACTCCTCCGGCATCGTGGACGGGGCGGCCGCGGTTCTGATCGGCAACAAGGAATTCGGCGAGCAATACGGGCTGAAGCCCCGGGCCCGCATCAAGGCCACCGCAAAGATCGGGACGGACCCGACCATCATGCTCACCGGTCCTGTCCCCGTGACCCAGAAGATCCTCAAGGACAACGGGATGAACATCAACGACATCGACCTCTTCGAGGTGAACGAGGCCTTTGCCGCGGTTGTCATGCGCTTCATGCAGGCGTTCGATGTGGATGACAGCAAGGTCAACGTGAACGGCGGCGGCATCGCGATGGGCCATCCTCTGGGTGCGACGGGGGCGATGATCATCGGCATCCTGCTCGACGAGATGGAGCGGACCGACAAGGAAGTCGGTCTGGCGACCCTCTGCATCGCGTCGGGGATGGGTGCGGCGACGATCATCGAACGCGTATGACCTTGGATCTTCAGGAATTCGCGGATGAGGTGGTCGATGCGATCAGGAGGGAAGACGTCGACGCCTACCTCAGCCTGATGGCGGTGCCCTACCAGATCGTGACGGCCACGGAGTCGCGCACGATCGAAAAGATGGAAGGGCTGGCCGATCACTTCGCGACCTATTGCAAGGGTCTCAGGCAACTTGGCTTCGAGGACCTGTCGCACAAGATGATCTCGACCACGCTTCTGGGGCCGGACCTTGCCGTAGGTATCTACCAGACGGACCTCTACCGCGACGATCACCTCTATGTCGCGCCTTTCCGGTCCGTCGTGACCGTCAGGCGGGGCGAAGACCTGAAATGGCGCGCCGTGGCATCGGCGCACACCATCAATCACGCGGACTGGACCGGGCGGATGGACGCGGTTTCAGGCTCCACAAATATCTAGGTAAAGGAAACCTTTGCACATGACCGATTTCACAATGCAGACAGGCGATGACGGGATCGCCATCATCACCTGGGACGTTCCGGGAAAATCCATGAACGTGATGTCCTTCGACGGGCTGGTCGAAGTGGGCCAGCTTGTCGATGACGCGCTCGCGGACGAAGCCGTGAAGGGCATCATCATCACTTCAGGCAAGGAAGGGTCATTCGCCGGTGGCATGGACCTGAACCTGCTCGCGAAGCTGAAGGCGGACGCGGGCGACGATCCTGCCAAGGGCCTTTTCGAAGGCACGATGAAAATGCACGAGATGCTGCGCAAGATCGAGCTGGCCGGCATGGACCGCAAGACACAGAAGGGCGGCAAGCCGATTGCCTCTGTCTTGCCCGGCACCGCCGCAGGCATCGGGCTCGAACTGCCGCTCGCGACGCACCGCATTTTTGCCGCCAACAATCCCAAGGCCCGCATCGGCTTGCCCGAGATCCTTGTCGGCATTTTCCCCGGTGCTGGTGGTACCACGCGCCTGACGCGCAAACTGGGCGCCATGGGTGCCTCGCCCTTCCTTCTGGAAGGCAAGATGGTGTCCCCCGACGCGGCCAAGCGTGCCGGCATCATCGACGAAGTCAGCGACGATCCGATGGCGGACGCTCGCGAATGGGTGCTGAATGCCAGGGACGCCGATCTGGTGAAGCCATGGGATGCCAAGGGCTACAAGATGCCCGGCGGCGCCCCCTACCATCCGGCGGGCTTCATGACCTTCGTCGGCGCCAACGCAATGGTCAACGGCAAGACCCAAGGCGCGTTCCCCGCCGCGAAGGCACTGCTGTCGGCGGTCTACGAAGGCGCATTGGTCCCCTTCGACACCGCCCTGAAGATCGAGGCACGCTGGTTCACCTCCGTCCTGATGAATCCCTCCTCCGAGGCGATGATCCGTTCGCTCTTCCTCAACAAGGAGGCGCTCGAAAAAGGCGCGGTGCGGCCCGAAGGCGTACCGGACCAGCGGGTGAAGAAACTCGGTGTACTCGGTGCCGGCATGATGGGTGCGGGTATCGCACTGGTATCGGCACAGGCAGGCATCGAAGTGGTATTGATCGACCGTGATCAGGAAGCCGCCGACAAGGGCAAAGCCTATTCCGAAAGCTTCATGGACAAGGGTATCGCCAAGAAAAAGGCAACGCCCGAGAAGAAGGAAGCCCTCCTGAACCTCATCACGGCGACGACCGATCTGGAGGCGCTGAAAGGCTGCGACCTGATCATCGAAGCCGTTTTCGAGGATCCGGGCGTGAAGGCCGAGATGACAAAGAAGGTCGAGGCCGTGATCCCCGAAGACTGCATCTTCGCGTCAAACACCTCCACCCTGCCCATAACCGAGCTTGCCAAGGCATCGAGCCGGCCCGAGCAGTTCATCGGCATTCACTTCTTCTCTCCGGTCGAGAAAATGCTGCTGGTGGAAATCATCAAGGGCAAGGAAACAGGCGACCGCGCGGTGGCCAAATCGCTCGACTATGTCCGGCAAATTCGCAAGACCCCGATTGTCGTCAACGATGCGCGCTTCTTCTATGCCAACCGCTGCATCATTCCCTACGGCAACGAAGCGACGCGGATGATCACGGAAGGCGTCGCACCGGCGCTGATTGATCATGCCGCGCAGCAGCTCGGTTTCCCCGTGGGGCCGGTGCAGCTCGGCGACGAGACATCGATCGACCTTGCGACCAAGATCATGCGCGCCACGAAGGCGGCGATGGGCAATGCCTATCCAGCCTCCGAAGCGGATGACCTGATCGTGTGGATGGAAGATCTGGGCCGTCTGGGACGCAAGGCCAAGGCCGGCTATTTCGAGTATGACGACAAGGGCAAGCGGCTTGGATACTGGAAAGGCATCCATGACAAATATCCGCTGGCCGATGAACAGCCCGACCTGCGGGAGGTACAGGACAGGCTGATGTTCGCGCAGGTTCTGGAGGCCGTCCGCGCGCTGGAAGAAGGCGTGCTGGAAGACATCCGCGAAGGCGACGTCGGTGCCATCCTCGGCTGGGGCTTCGCACCGTGGTCCGGTGGCCCGTTCAGCTGGCTGGACATCATCGGCGCGCCCTATGCCGCCGAGCGCTGCGATCAGCTGGCAGAGAAATATGGCGAGCGGTTCGAATGCCCCGCCCTGCTGCGCGAAATGGCCGAAAAGAACCAGACGTTCTACGGTCGTTTCGGTCCCCAGGCGGAAGCCGCCTGACCGGGCGCCAACGATTACGGACACCTGAACAGGAAGGGAGCCGTCAGGCTCCCTTTTTTGTTACTTTTTCCGATTTTCCTTGTGTTTCTAAGGAACTTCCCTGCCGCCCAAAGCATTTAATTTACGAAGCAACTGATAAAGGAGATAGAGATGAAACGCTTTGCATCTTTCGCAATGGCAGCGGCCATGGGCGCAACACCCGTTCTGGCAGAAACCCACATGGGCGAAGTCGATTACGCCCAGCTGATCCGGACACGCGACATCACCGGCGGTGAAGTTTACACCTTCGCAACCCCGCTGGACGATGACACTTGGGGCGCCTACGAGGCCGACGCGATCGGCAACGATTGGAATGAAATCGGCGAAATCGAAGACGTGATCCTCGACCGTAGCGGTCAGATGATCGGTGTTGTCGCCGAAGTTGGCGGTTTCCTCGACATCGGTGACAAGCATGTCATGATTCCGGTCGAAAACCTTCGTCTGACGCCTATCGATGATCGTCACTACGCGATCGTGACACGGTACACAGAAGAGCAGCTCGAAGAGCTGCAGAGCGTTGATGAAGGCTGGTGGGACTAATCCCAGCTTGAGTTAACTGCGAAAGGGGAGCCATTTGGCTCCCCTTTTTCTTTGCGCGATTTCACGTGGCAAGGGTGGGTTCGGGTCCAAGGTCTTAAGGCTTAATGAACCACGGACTTAACGGAGTTTAAGGCCGACCTTTGCTTCGGAATCCTTACGCCTGCACATTCTTGGTAGCTCTGCACGGACATTTAGTGAGTGCCGTCGAGAGACCGCAATCGAGACCATCCTGAGAAGCATTGGAAGTACTATCCGGTAGTCATGAATGCGAACTGTGACCCGAGGGACTAATGCTCTCAACCTGCCCTGATAGTCCTCAACCAACCACCTACCATCGCAAATGTCGCTCGCCGGAACCTTACGGAAACAGCCGACGAGATCTGGTCGGTTCTCGACCATAAAACAGGGTGCCAGACTGACATCGCGCCAACCAGACTGATATCGCGCCAAAAGGTATGAGGGTTTTCAAACTTTCCTGGGGAGGCCCGCACAGTCGTCACGGGGCAGAGATGACCGCAGTCGATGCAGAACCACTCGCGGATGTGTGGGCCAACTATCCCCATCCACCAATCAATCCAGCGCTAACGCGAACGGGTCGTAACTGAATGTTCGACCGGGCAAGGCCCCCTCGGCAAACCTCCCCTGCCCTGCCTGCACAAAAAAGGGCCCGCCGAAGCGGGCCCAATCTTACTAAAACGTATTACTGATTACTCAGGGTTGGTCAGATCCACGAGCGGGATGCTGTCATCGTCGATCATGCGGACTTCGTTCTCGTTGAACTCAGGCATGTTTTCCAGCTGGTCCTGCGTGACGCGGGGAACGACGATCTGGTTTTCGAACAGGGCAACCTGATCGATCGGCAGAGCAACGCTGTTCTCACCAAGACCAAGGAAGCCGCCAACGCCCACGATCATGACGATCGTATCGCCACGGACACCGACACCGTCGATTTCACCGACTTCTTCGCCGGTTTCCGTCACGACATTGCGACCCATCAGGTCAACGCCGCGCAGCTTGAAGATCGGACGGATGGTCGCCATCTCGCGATAGCGCGCACGGTCTTCTTCGGCAGCGATACGGCCGGTTTCGTCCGCGTTGAAGTCTTCAGCTTCGAAGTCCTCGATACGAATGACAGCTTCTTCCTGCTGCACATTCACATTGGCTTCGCCACCGTCGACCACGTTAACCTGGGGCTCTTCCGCTTCCTCGACAACGACGTCAGCGTCTTCACCCTGCTGAACGTTGACCTGTGCTTCGGACTGTTCGACATTCACACGGGCAGCGTCGGACTCGGCGACATCCACCTGGGCTTCACCGGATTGCTCAACGCTAATCTTCGGTTCGGATTCCTGAATGGTGATCTTCGGCTCGGGCCGGATGAAGCGCACGACGGGTTCGGGCTGTTCCAGATCGATGATCGGCTCGCCTGTGTTCACGTCGACTTCGGGCTTCGGTACCATCACGGTGACGACCGGCTCCGGAATACGCACCGTGATCTGCGGCTGAGCCTGCTCGACCGTGATGATCGGAGCCTGCTGCTGCACGCGCACGGTGGGTTCCGGAACGACCACGTCGATCTGCGGCTGGGGCTGTTCGACGGTCACGACCGGCGCGCCTTGGCTGACATCAACGTCGGGTTCCGGGACGGTCACATCGACGGTCGCGTCTTCCTGTTCAACAACGACCTGGCCGCCCTGGACGTTGGTCGCCTGAACATCGGTATCCTGCGTCTGTTCCGCTTCAGTCTCTGTCGTGCCGGTCGCGGTCTGAGCCATCGCATGCGGCGCCATCGCGAAAAGCGAGGCGGCGGAAACACCGATCAACAGTTTGGATTTGAGGTTGGTCATAGGTAACAATCCTTTCAATTCGTTAAAAAGCGAAAACGATACGGTCGAAGACCGCTGTGTTCGCTCATTCACCTGAATGTGTTCACACGACCCAACGGCGGTTTTCCGCTTCTGTTCCGAAATTTCTCAGGAAATCGCGGTAAACGCCGCGTGGCCTGCTTTTTGGTCCCTAGGGGAGAAAACCGGTTTCCTAATATAACCAGAGCGTTGTGAAGTCCGCTGCGGGATTTGGGCAGCGGAGGTTCCTGTTTTCAGCTCGCGGGAACGCCGGGGGATACTTCTGGCGTGCGGGGGGCGATCTCATCCTCGATCACGATGCATTCGGCGAGGATCCGCGCGGCGTCGTCCTCGAGCACATCGTAGCGCGGCTCCGGCGCTTCGAGAAAATCGTCCAGCGCGACGGTCCGGGCCGGACAATAGAGAAGCGTGCCCCCCTCCACATAGATGACCTGTTCGCGCGCAAAGCTGATGCTGGTCAACTCGACCGGACGGATCGGGGCGACACGTCTGATCCCCCGCTTCCCCACCAGCGCTGTCGCCGGGACAACTGCAAAGGGATCGCCAAAGGGGTCCCGGGCAGCCGTGCTTTCTACCAGCACCCCCTGTTCAGGCAGCAACGTGAGGGCAGACCGGTTGCCCAGCGCCTCCTGCGGGATTGATACGGGCCATTCGTGCCGGTCGCTTTCCGGCCCGCCCTGCCAGACGATGGTGCGATGTATGGCCGTAATGGGCTGCATCCCCCCATCGAAAGTCAGCACCTTGTCCCCCACGGAGAGCGCCCCCACGGCGCGCAAGCCGAGGTTCGATGCGACCTTCGTTTGCGCCATCAGACCATGGGTCGTCGCGGTATCGGACCGCGGCAGTTCGGCTTCTTCGGGACTGGTGGCAAAAGCGGTCATGACAGGCGCAAAGATGTCGGACAGGCTGGTAGCAACCGAAGCGCCGGTACCGAAGTTTGATCGTTTACGTCTGACTATCTTGCCGAACATCTGCCTTCCCATCGTAAAAATAACCCAACCGTGGGTCTCAATAATTAACTGGTATGCAGGAGGCGCGATTCGAGAGACCGGGGTGCGTCACGAAAACGGTAAGTTCACGGCATTGTCGTCAGAGCGCGAACGATTGGCGCCAGCCGCGGCCATCGATGCCAAGGCGAGGTCAATCAGGTCCATTTCCACTGCAAAAGGTAACGAACCTGTTAGAACGCATAGCCGAAGCGGCCGATGTCCTCTGCGCAGATCTCAGCCACGATATCGCGGGTCGATGCGTCGTAGTGCGACCGATAGTGCCCCCGCCCGTCTGAGGAATTGGCGTGCGGCAATTGAAGCTCGAAGCCGAGGTGATCCATCAACGGGCGCGCGTCCTGCTCGAAATGCTCCAGCCGGATCATCAGGTCACTTCTGTCCCGGCCTTCTCCATCGCGCACGTAATGGGCAGCAGGAGCCGCGCGCTGGCCGGCCTGTGTCAGCGGATCGGACAGGAAACCGGCAAAGCTCATCTCTTTCGCAAGGCGCACTGCAGGGTGGTCAAAGCTCTGCATGCGCAGCCAGTGATAATAGCTTACCATCCTGTCCCACGGGTTTCGCACCATCGTGAAGACGAAACATTGATCCATGTCCTGAGAGGTAATCAGCCCTTCGGCATCCGCCAGCGTTGAATGTTTCCAAAGCCGCCCGCGCGTTTCCACATCCACAAGCCGCCGACGGCGTTTGCAGGCCTTTGGCGTATCGCCCAGCATGATGTCGTCCTTCATCGCGCGTGCCTCCAGCGCCAGCGCGAGCGAGGTGCCCCCGGTCTTGGGGATATGAACAAAGATATACGCCCTTCCACGGCTGATGATCATTCCGGCACCCGCGTTGCCCGAAGGGGCGCGGGCTCCTCGCTGCGCAGGGCAATCACCGCGCCCGCCAGCGCGATGGCCGCCATTCCAACAAGACCAACTGCGGGTACGGTCTGCCCCCACAGGACCCACGCCCAGAAGGACGCGAATACCAGTAGCGAAAATTCGAATACGGCGACATGCCCCGCCTCGCCCAGCTGGTAGCCTCGAAAGATGAGCCCGATTCCGATGATGGAGCCCACCGCCTGCACCGCCGTCCAGAACAGCAGACCGGCGTCGAGCGGCACCCACCCCCGCAAGGCAAAGCCTGCATGGCCGGGTGGCCCGCCCGGGTCCAGCACCAGCAGGCCCACGGCACCGAACACCGTCAGCATCCCGAAGAAGCCGGCCGTCAGTGCCAATGTCCCTTCCCCTTCGCACCAGGACCGCGTCGCCACGGCCCCCACCGCATAGAGCAATCCGGCAAAGATCGGCAGAAAGCTCACCGGGTCGAGCGCACCGGGATCGGGGCGGATCACCAGAAGCGCCCCTGCAAAACCCAGCAACACGGCCCCCCAGCGTATCGCGCCCACCCGCTTGCCCTGAAAAAGGACGGAGATCACCAGCACGAAAAGCGGCGCGGTAAAGAGCCCCGCCACCACCACCCCGATGGGCATGATGGACAGGCAGCCGAAGTAGATCAGCATGGCCCCCGCGGTGAACAGGCTACGCCCCAGTACCGCGCCCCATCGCTTTGGCCGGATCAGACCGAACCCCACCGCCGCGAGACCCAGCAACAGCAGCAGCGCCATAAACCCGCGCAGCATGTGAAACTGCCAGAGCGAACCGCTCTGCGTCAGATAGGGCACGAAATTGTCCGTCAGGCCGAGCGTCATCATGCCACCCAGCACGGTAATGGCTGCCGCTGTCGGACGCGCCGATTGTATTGATTCCTGCTGCATATGCCCCCTGCCCTGTCCTTCTTTTGTACTTTCCAAACTCGCCTCGCCATCGCAATACTCAACCCCAAAAGCGACATCTGCGAAGACGGGGGGACAGTTATGGGCTGGATGCGGGACGAAACGGGGCTGGACAAATGTGCCGCGAACCATGTGGCGCTGACACCGTTGTCCCACCTGAGACGGGCCGCCGACGTCTTTGCCGACCGAACCGCGGTGATCTACGGCAGCCTTCGTCACAGCTATGCTGAATACTACGAACGTTGCACGCGACTGGCTTCGGCGCTCGGGGGCGCTGGGATGGAACCGGGCGACGTCGTGGCGACCCTGTTGCCCAACCTGCCCGCGCAGGCCGAAGCGCATTTCGGCGTTCCCGCCTGCGGGGCCGTGTTGAACACGATCAACACCCGCCTCGACGTGAACACCGTCGCATATATCCTTGAACACGGCGGCGCACGCGTGCTTTTGGCGGATACCCAGTTTCTGGAACTGGCCGAGGCCACCTGCGCGCAGATGGAAGGCGACGCCCCCCTGATCATCGAAGTGCCCGACGCAGAGGCAGGTTTCGCCCCCAGCGGACGGCACAAGACCTATGAAGACCTGCTCGCCGAAGGCGACCCCGGCTTCGACTGGATCATGCCGGAAGACGAATGGGAAAGTCTCGCGCTCAATTATACGTCCGGCACCACGGGGCGACCCAAGGGTGTCGTTTATCATCACCGCGGGGCCTATCTGATGACCATGGGCACGGTGATTTCGTGGCGGATGGTTCTACATCCGGTCTTCATGCAGATCGTTCCCCTGTTTCACTGCAACGGCTGGAACCACACATGGATGATGCCGCTGCTGGGCGGAACGCTCGTCTGCTGCCGCGACATCACAGCACCTGCCATCTATGACGCCATCGCCGATCACGGCGTGACCCACTTCGGCGGCGCGCCCATCGTGCTCAACATGCTGGTGAACGCCCCCGAAAGCGAACGCCGTGCCTTTGACCATCAGGTGGAGGTGTTTACCGCCGGTGCACCCCCCGCCCCGGCCACCCTGTCCAAGATCGAAAAGCTGGGCTTCAACGTCACGCAGGTCTACGGGCTGACGGAAACCTACGGCCACGTGACGGAATGTCTCTGGCGACCGGAGGATTGGGACGCACTCGATCAATCCGCACGGGCGGCGGTAAAGGCGCGGCAGGGCGTCGCCTTTCCGATGATGGAACATATCGACGTGACCGACGATGCAATGGCCCCCGTGCCGCGTGACGGCACCGCCCAGGGTGAGATCATGATCCGGGGCAACGCGGTGATGAAAGGCTACCTCAAGAACCCCGAAGCAACGCGGGAGGCCTTTGCCGGGGGATACTTTCATTCCGGCGACCTCGCCGTGCGGCACGCAGACGGTTACATCCAGATCGCGGACCGCGCGAAGGACATCATCATCTCGGGTGGCGAGAACATTTCTTCCGTTGAGGTCGAAGGCGCGCTGATGGAACATCCTGATGTGAACCTTGCCGCCGTGGTCGCCCGCCCTGATGAGAAATGGGGCGAGGTTCCCTGCGCTTTCGTGGAACTGAAGCCCGGCACACCGGCAGACGAGGCGGCCCTGATCGCCTTTACCCGCGAAAGGCTGGCCGGGTTCAAGACGCCGAAGAAGGTCATTTTCTGCGAATTGCCCAAAACCTCCACCGGCAAGATTCAGAAGTTCGAACTGCGCCGTCAGGCCGCAGCGCTCTGATCAACTGTTGCCCTGGCCGGGCAAGGTCTTCTCATAGCGCCATACGTCGAGCACCCACGCGCCCAGTGCCGCCTCGACCGTGTAGCTTTCGGTTGCCGTACGCCGCCAGCCCGCCCGCTCGTAGAAGCGGGCGGCCCGCCTGTTGCCTACCGTGCAGACCAGTAACTTTTCCCCCGGCCCCATCGCGGCCTCCGCCCGTTTCATCAGCACGGTGGCAAGCCCGCTACCCCGGAGTGAGGGCGCCACGTAAAACTGGTAAAGCTCATCCCCTTCGATCATGCAAAAACCCACGATCCGTCCTCCGTGCCATGCGGCCAGCGTGCCCGGGAGATGGGCCCGGGTTCGATCCTCGAACTCATCCAAGGTGCGCGATGCGGTCAGTTCCGGGGCGACAATCGCCGCGTGGCTATCATGCCAGCCGTCGTGCCAGATGCGTGCCAAACCGGGGATGTCTTCTGCCTGCCCGGGTTTCAACTGCAGATCGTTCCATTCGTCCGGTGCCATTGCGACCTCTACTGCCTATGGTAGACTGCTGACAAAAGAACTGGGGCAGTACAAGCGACAGATGACGGCGCTCACGAAATATGCGCGGATCGAGGCGACCGGCCTGTGGCGTCCCGATCCCAAAAGCCAGCGGCGCGAGGTTGTCGTTTCCATCGGGGATGCGACGCTTGTCATTACCGATACGGCGGATCGTGCGCTGACCCATTGGTCGCTTGCCGCCGTCATGCGCGCGGATACCCAAGGGGCCGAGGCCGTCTATCACCCCGACGGCGATCCGGGCGAAACGCTGGAGCTTTCGGCGGATGAGGGCGAGATGATCGCCGCCATCGAACAGCTGCGCCGCGCCATCAACCGCGCGCGCCCGCGCACGGGACGTCTGCGGTGGCTCGGCGTTCTGCTCTCCGTGGCATTGGTGGCTGGGGTGGCGCTGGTTTGGCTGCCGGGGGCGCTGCGCGATCACACCCTGAACGTCGTGCCGCAGGTGAAGCGTGCTGCCATCGGGGCGGCGCTGCTCCGACGGATCGAACGTCTTTCCGGCCCCGGTTGCGCGGCCCCCGAAGGCAAGCTGGCGCTGGCGCGGCTCGGCGCGCGGCTGAAGGCGGGGGACCTCGCCGTTTTGCCTGACATGGTGCAACCCAGCCTGCACCTTCCCGGACGGCTCATCGTGCTGGACCGCAGTCTGGTCGAGCAATTTGACGAACCGGACGTGGCCGCAGGCTATATCCTGACAGAAGACACCCTGCGGCTCGGCAACGACCCCCTGCGGGATCTGCTGAACTACGTCGGCCTGAGAGAGACCTTTCGCCTGCTTACCACGGGCGAAATCGCGGCCCCCGCGCTCGATACCTATGCAGAGGCGCTGATGACCCGGCCCCGCCCCGCAGCGCCGGTAGGGCCGTTGCTCAAGCGGTTCGAGCGGGCGGCGCTGCGCAGTACCCCCTATGCCTATGCGCGGGATCCCTCGGGGGAAAAAACGCTCGATTTGATCGAAGCCGATCCGATGGCCGGCCGCGCAACAGAACCATTGATGTCCGACGCGGACTGGTTGCGGCTGCAAAGCATCTGCGGGGGGTAGCCATGCTCGACCTGCCGGCCCGCTTGCTGCTGTCCCCCCTATTGGCAGCGCAAGCCGTGGGGGTCCGGCGCCGGGCGCTCCGTCTGCCGGAACCCGAAGGCCCCCGCGCGGGCCAAACGGGGGCGGGACCGCCCCTGTCGCTGCTGATCATCGGTGACAGTTCAGCCGCGGGGGTTGGCGTAACCCGGCAGCAGGACGCGCTTTCAGGGCAGCTTACCCATCGGCTTGCCCAGCGGTTCGATCTGCGCTGGCGGTTGCAGGCCCGCACCGGGGCCACCACCGGCAGCACACTGGCCGATCTGGCGACGGCCAAACCGGAACCGTTCGACGTGATCATCACCGCGCTTGGCGTGAATGACGTGACGCGTCTGGTGCCCTATCCCCTCTGGCTTCGTCGGCAGGGCGCCTTGCTCGAACGCCTGCGCCTGCTTCACGGACCCCGGCGCATCTACGTTTCCGGCGTACCGCCCGTCGGAAGCTTCCCGCTACTGCCCGATCCCCTGCGTTGGACGCTGGGGCGTCAGGCCACCCGATTTGACCAAGGGTTGGCCGCCTTGCTGCACGGCACATCCGATGCGGTGCATGTCCCGTTCGACCTGCCGATGGACCCCTCGCTGATAGCACAGGACGGGTTTCATCCCAGTGCAAGCCTCTACGCGGAATGGGGTGAAAGAAAAGCCAGCCGGATCGTCTCCGACTGGCTTTGATCATGTCTGACGAAGTGGCGCGTCAGCGGCGCGCGAATGCGTCCCGGTATCCGGCACCCCGCAGGCGCGAAATCGCCGTTCTGGTAGCCTGATCCCCGGTGAAGGGACCCGCCTGCACGATCATCAATGTACGACCGCCGGACCTTGCCTGCCCGATATGGGCGCGCATTCCCATCGCGGCAATGCGCTGGGCGGCGCGTTGGGCATTGGCCGGATCGCCATAGCTGCCGACCTGCACGAAACTGGCACCTGCGCCGGTTGTAGCCTGTCGCACCGCGGCGGCGCTTTGCACGCTGGCTCTTGCCGGTGATTGCGCGACCTTGGCGTGGCGCCTGGCCTTCGGGGTGGACCGGCTGGAATAGACAGGTTGGCGGCCAGCGCGGGCGGACGTGCCGTTGCGGATGACCTGTTTCACAACCACGCCATCGCGGCGGACGATTTTCACCACACCCAGTTCACGGCGCTGCACCGCAATGCTGAGATAGGGATAGACGAGCGGCACCGTAGCCGTGACATCCTTGCCCGTGCGCTGGTTGATCAGCCGGCGGGGCAGCTCATTCGTCCAGATCAGCATCATATCGGCGCGGCCACTCAGGGTTTGCTCCGCCCGGTTCGGGTTCAACCGACCGTCTTCCCAGACCCGGCGATAGCCCTGCGGCACGGCAACGTTCCGGGTATTCAACCGATTGATGGCCACATGCTTCGGCACCACACGGGTCTGCCCAGTAATCTCGGGGACAACAGGCCGCGCGACGCGGGAGGCTACCGGCGCAGTAACGACCGCGGTCTGCGCGGCCGGGGCGGCCGTTACGGGCGCAGGCCGGGCCGCGGGGACGGGCGCAGGCTGCAGCGCCGGTGCAACGGCGCTGGTCCGATTGCTCGGCTGCGCGGTCCGCACCCCGGTGCCATGATAGGGAACGATGGGCGCGGCCTGCGGGCCGCAGCGAACAGCGAGCTTGCCGTTCGTAGGCAGATAGCGCTGGCCCATCGCGGAAACCCCCGGGCAGACCGAAGCGGTACGCCGCGTGGTCACCGTCGCCGGGGAGGCAGGCTTGGGTGTGGGGGCGACAGCCGCAGGACGCGAGACAATCACCGGCGCGGGCCGCGGGGCGGTCTGCCGCACCACGACCGGCGCAGGCGCAGGCTTTGGTACACGGCGCACCGTGGTTACCCGCCGCGGCGCGGGCTTCGGCTGGGCCACGGGGGCTGTTACGGCCGCAGTGGCCCTCGGCGTCGTGCGGCGCACAGGCGCCGTGGTGGAAGCAGCGGGCTGCCGTGGTGCATTATCGAGCGTAATCTGCTCCACCGCCGGTGCGGGCTGCGGCGCGGCGGCCACCTGCCCCAGATTGGTGGGGGCAAAGCCACAGACAGTTTGCCGCTTGCGTGAAACCCGAGGCACCCAGGTCACGTTGCCGTCGATCCCTGCACGGATAAATACGCAGCCCTTGCTGTCCACGTATTGCTTGCCCTTGTAGCTTGCAGGCGGGAACTCGGCTGGCAGCTGGTTCCTGATCTGCGCCTGAACTGCACCGGTTCCGACCGTGGCCGAAAGCAGGGCGATAGTGATAATCCTTGTGATCTTCATGTCGTGCCCCCACACAATGTTGTGTCCACGATGCCTCATCGCGCGAATCGAGTAAAGCGGTCCGGGGCACAATTCGACCGCCTCGGGGGATTATTTCGTGCCGAACATCCTGTCGCCCGCGTCGCCGAGTCCGGGCACGATGTAACCCACCTCGTTCAGTGCCTCGTCCACCGCGGCAGTGACGATGGGCACGTCCGGATGCGCCTCTTTCATACGGGCCACGCCTTCGGGTGCGGCGAGCAGGCAAAGAAAGCGAATGTTCGTGGCACCCGCCTGTTTCAACAAATCGATCGCCGCCGCAGAGGAGTTGCCCGTGGCCAGCATCGGGTCTACCGCAATGACCAGTCGGTCATCAAGGCCTTCGGGGACTTTGAAATAATACTGCACCGGCTGCAGCGTCTTTTCATCGCGGTACAGACCCACGAAACCGACCCTCGCGGAAGGAACCAGTTCCAGCACGCCGTCCAGCAGACCATTCCCCGCCCGCAGGATCGAGATGAGCGCCAGCTTCTTGCCGTCCAGCGTCGGGGCATCCATTTCCTGCATCGGGGTGGTGATGCGCTTGGTCGTCATCGGCAGGCCCCGGGTGACTTCATAGGCCAACAACTGGGAGATCTCTCGCAGCAACTGCCGGAAAACCGCCGTGGGGGTATCGCGGTCGCGCATGATCGTCAGCTTGTGCTGCACCAATGGATGATCGACGATCTTGAGGTGTTCGGGTGTATCGGTCATGGGCGGGCTCCTTCGGTTCTTCCGCTTCTGCCGCGAAACGCGCGATATCGCAAGGCGGCGGAACTTTCCTTCGCTGATGTAGCGACCGGAAGGCTGCCGCGTCTTGGGGTTCTGATCAGTATCTTCGATCGGCGTGAACTTGATCATGCAATCTGAAAGTTCGCCGATGCCGCCCCCGGACATGCCACTGGCCTTCCTGCTGTGCGTGACATATAGAAACTTCGCGCAATGCGCCCTGCAAGCATCTGAAATTATTCGTCCCAATTAGCTCGTCTTTACCAGCTAACTTATCCATGGAGCTTCCTTTGAAAGTCGTAATTACCGGCGCCTCGGGATATGTTGGTCAAAATATTGTTCCCATTCTCAAAGCGCAATGCGATGCCATTTTGCTCGTTGGCCGAGATGTAAGTAAATTGCGGGAAACCTTCCCCGGACTGGAATATTGCACTTTTCAAGAGTTGGAAGCGAAGGCGGCAGGCTTCGATACGCTTGTCCATCTATCTGTGTTGAATAACGACCAGGAGGGAACTGAAGCCGATTTCCACAAGGTGAATACAGAACTTACGATCCAAACGGCAAAGTCGGCAGAGGCCTGCGGCATCCAGAGGTTCTACAACATATCTTCGGTACATGCCTTGGATGAGCAGAATCTATCCCTCTATGCCAAAAGCAAGCGTGCCGCCGTCGCGGGTTTATCTGAATTCACCCGCCTTCAGGTTATCAACGTCTATCTTCCTTTCGTGCGCGGAACTCAATGGAACGGAAAGCTGGCCTTTCTCAATTCAGTGCCGCCGGTTGTGGAAAGTTCGCTGAAGACTTTCCTCCTCGCGCTCAAACCCTCGGTGGAAGCCCGCGAATTGGCCGACTTTATTTTGCACTCTGACAGCAAACAAGACACGGTGATCTTATCCAATGGGCAGTCAAACAACCCTGCCTACGCGATAATCAAGCGAGGGATCGACCTCCTCTTTGCCATCGCGGTTATTGTCGTGATGGGTTGGGCGCTTTTGATTGTCTGGGCTCTGATACGCTTCGGGTCGCCCGGGCCCGGAATTTTCGCGCAAGACCGTGTAGGCCAGCATGGGAAGACGTTCACCTGCTATAAATTCCGTACGATGCAGGATGGAACGGTTCAGTTGGGAACCCACGAGGTATCGCAATCGGCTGTTACGCCGATCGGTCGCTTTTTGAGGCGCACCAAGATCGATGAACTGCCTCAGGTCTGGAACATCTTCAAAAATGAAATCAGCCTGATTGGCCCTCGTCCCGGGCTACCTGTTCAGACGGATCTATTTCAGGCCCGGCAAGCCCGCGGTGTGTTCGAGGTAAAGCCGGGTATCAGCGGTTTGGCCCAGGTCAACGATATTGATATGAGCGATCCGGAAAAACTGGCGAAATGGGACGCGCGCTATATTCGGCTGCAGTCGCTGATACTGGACCTTAAACTTGTATTGGCGACCATCAGGGGCAAAGGTCAAGGCGACAAGACTAGCGCTTAGCGCCAGCGGCTCTCTATCAGCCCAAACATTGGCGATTGAGTTGACCCTCGGTTGGCTCGGGTAACATCCGATCGTTGAGCTGCCGGCCTTTCTTCAAGCGACTCAGCCCTCCGGAATGGTCACTCCCAGATGCGCCGCCACCAGTGGCGCCACATCGGCAAATCCTATCTGTCCCAGAGATCCTGCCCTTGTTCCGGCCACGAGAACAGGCACGCGTTCGCGGGTGTGGTCCGTACCGATCCACGTGGGGTCGTTGCCATGATCGGCCGTCAGCAAAAGCATGTCTTCAGGGCGCAAACGTTCAAGTACCTTGCCCAATCGCGCGTCGAACCATTCGAGCGCCCGCGCATAGCCCGATACGTCCCGGCGGTGGCCATAGATGCTGTCGAACTCCACGAAATTGGCGAAGGTCAGACACCCTTCGGGGGCTTCTTCGACAGCGGCGGCGAGATGGTCCATCAGCGTCGCATCCGTCCCCTTGCTGACCCGGTCGATACCCTGCATGGAAAAAATATCGCCAATCTTGCCGATCGCATGCACGGCGTGGCCCGCGTTCTGAACCCAGTTCGTCAGCACCGGGCGGGGGGGCAGGATCGCGAAATCACGCCGGTTGGGCGTCCGCTCGAACCCGTTTTCCGCATCCCCCACGAAGGGGCGCGCGATGACCCGACCGACCTTCATGGAATGGAGCCGGGGTGCCACCGCTTCGCAAAGCTCAAGCAGGCGGTCCAACCCGAAGGTCTTCTCATGCGCGGCAATCTGGAAGACCGAGTCCGCCGAGGTGTAGCAGATGGGCCAGCCACTGCGCATATGCTCCGCGCCCAGCGCCTCGATGATCGCGGTACCGGGGGCGTGGCAGTTCCCGAGGATACCGGCGGTGCCCGCCGCTTCGGCGACATGATCGATGAGGTCGGGCGGAAAGGACTCTTCGGTCTTTTCGAAATAGTGCCAGTCCCAGGGCACCGGCAACCCGGCGAGTTCCCAGTGACCCGATGGCGTGTCCTTGCCGCGGGACGTTTCGGTTGCGGCACCCCAGCGGCCATGTGGCGTGACGCGGGGCAACCCGGCAGGGCCCTCACCGGCCGCCAATTCCATTGCATGTGCCAGACCAAGGCTGTTGAGGTGGGGCACATGGAGCGGGCCGGAGCGCCCCTCTTCTGCCCTGCCCTGCGCGCAAGCCTCCACGATATGGCCGAGCGTATTTGCTCCGGTATCGGGGACGCTGCCGTTGAAGAATTCGCCTGCATCCGGCGCTCCGCCAATGCCGACGGAATCCATTACTACCAAGAAAGCGCGGGCCATCAGCCGATCCTGTCAAGTATGAGCGGGGTCGGCGGCAACGGCTCCGACCCCAGTTCGATGGCGACCAGGAGGCTCTGCGCTGCCTCTTCCGCCTCGGTCTCGTTCCTCGCGTGAACGACAGCAAGCGGATCGCCCTTTTCGACGCGGGTCCCCAATGCGCAGACGTCCGACAGGCCTACCGCGGGATCGATCCGGTCACTTTCGACCGCGCGCCCCCCGCCTAGGCCGACGACCGCGAGGCCCAGCGCTTCACCATCAATGCGGGTGACGAAGCCGGCATCGGGCGCCGGCACGGGCCGCAGGATGGGCGCTGTCGCCAAGTGAGCTTGCCAATTTTCTACGAAATCGGACGGCCCGCCCAATGCCGCCACCATGCGACCGAACCGTTCAGCGGCCTCGCCCGACTGCACGGCACGCCGAATCGCGCCCGCACCGGCTTCCGCATTTTGGAACAGGCCGCTGCGGGCAAGAAGGATGCCGCCCAGCTCGGCGGAAAGCTCCAGCAGCCGCCCTTCGGCCGCACCGGTCAACACCTCCATCACGGCAGCGATTTCGAGCGCATTGCCGAGGCTGCTTGCCAAGGGCTGGCTCATGTCGCTGATAACCGCCGTCGTGGGGCATCCGGCAGCATTCGCCGTATCGCTGAGCGCGCGGGCGAGGTGCCGGGCATCGTCCTGCGTTTTCATGAAGGCGCCGCTGCCGACCTTTACGTCCAGTACCAGCCCGTCGAGCCCCGCCGCCAGCTTCTTGCTGAGGATCGAGGCGGTAATGAGGTCGAGTGAATCGACCGTCGACGTGACATCCCGCACCGCGTAAAGCCGCCGGTCCGCTGGGGCAATATCGGACGTGGCACTCACGATCGCGCACCCCGTATCCGCCACGATGGCCCGGAATCGCGCCTCATCCAACTGAACATCGACCCCCGGGATGGCTTCAAGCTTGTCTAATGTGCCGCCCGTATGCCCCAGCCCCCGGCCCGAGATCATCGGGACATAGGCACCGCAGGCCGCAAGTGCGGGAGCCAGAACCAGCGACACGCAATCGCCCACACCCCCGGTGGAATGTTTGTCGAGCACCGGGCCATCGAGATGCCAGTCAAGAACGCGCCCGCTGTCGCGCATCGCCAGCGTAAGTGCCACACGCCCCGCGTCGCCCAGCCCGTTACGGCAAACCCCCATGGCAAAAGCCCCGGCCTGTGCGTCGCTCAGACCGCCATCAGCTAACCCGCGCGCAATCCACGCAATATCCTCTTCGGACAGGGGATGCCCGTGCCGCAAGCGGGACAGGATGGCGCGCGCACTCATCCCTGTTCCGCCATGTGATCGCGCCCGAAGGCGCCGGGCAGAAGAGAGCCGAGGGTCGTTCGTTCTTCGGCGCCTGCCATGGTTGCCATGGTGACAGGCACATCGCCCTTTCCGAATTCGGCCAATTTCTGCCGACAGCCCCCGCAGGGCGACACCGGTTTTTCGCCGCCCGACACCACGTAGACCTCGCTCAGCTCGGTTTCACCCGCGGCCACCATGGCGGCGATGGCACCCGCTTCGGCGCAGGTCCCCTCCGGATAGGCGACGTTTTCCACGTTGCAACCCCCGAAAATACGGCCCGAAACCGTGCGAACCGCCGCGCCGACCTTGAAGCCGGAATAGGGTGCATGGGCATTCTCTCGCACCTCGCATGCGGCGGATCGTAAATCTTCTGACATCTCGGCTTCCTTTTTTCCGGTTATAGAAAAACCCCGGGCCGGGTGCGACGTGAAACTGTGAACTTGGACCTCCTTCAGGAATAGTTTAACACTGAACTATTCTCAGCAGGAGCGAACCCGCATGTCCGACACCCCCAATGCGCGCCAGGCCGCGCTTGATTATCATGAGTTCCCAAAACCCGGCAAGCTTGAGGTGCGCGCGACAAAACCGCTGGCCAACGGGCGGGATCTGAGCCGGGCCTATTCGCCCGGCGTCGCCGAAGCCTGCATCGAAATCGGCAAGGACCCGGCCAATGCCGCCCGCTTCACCGCGCGGGGTAACCTTGTAGCCGTGGTCACGAATGGCACCGCCGTGCTTGGGCTGGGCAACATCGGGGCGCTCGCTTCAAAGCCGGTGATGGAGGGCAAGGCGGTCCTGTTCAAGAAATTCGCCGGCATCGATTGTTTCGATATAGAAGTCGATCAATCCGACCCCGAAAAGCTGGCCGATATCGTCTGCGCGCTGGAGCCGTCCTTTGGTGCCGTGAACCTCGAAGACATCAAGGCACCCGATTGTTTTACCGTTGAACGTATTTGCCGCGAGCGGATGAACATCCCCGTCTTTCACGACGATCAGCATGGCACCGCCATCGTCGTGGGCGCGGCCGCGACCAACGCGCTCCACGTGGCGGGCAAGAAGTTCGAGGACATCAAGATCGTTTCCACCGGGGGCGGTGCTGCAGGGATCGCCTGTCTCAACATGTTGCTGAAGCTGGGTGTGAAACGCGAAAATGTCTGGCTCTGCGATATTCACGGGCTTGTCTACGAAGGCCGGACGGAGGACATGAACCCCATCAAGTCCGAATTCGCCCAGGAAAGCGACCTGCGGACTCTCGCGGATGTCATCCCCGGAGCGGACTTGTTCCTGGGCCTTTCGGGCCCGAACGTCCTGACGCCCGAGATGGTCCAGCAGATGGCCGAAAAACCGATCATCTTCGCGCTGGCCAACCCGAACCCTGAAATCATGCCGGACCTGGCCCGGGCCGTGTCGCCTGACGCCATTATTGCGACGGGTCGTTCTGATTTTCCCAATCAGGTCAACAACGTCCTGTGCTTTCCCTTCATCTTCCGCGGCGCGCTGGATGTTGGTGCCACCATGATCAACGACGAGATGAAGATTGCCTGTATCGAAGGTATCGCGGCGCTGGCGCGGGCCACAACCTCTGCCGAAGCGGCTGCCGCCTATCAGGGCGAGCAGCTGACATTCGGGCCCGATTACCTCATTCCGAAACCATTCGATCCGCGACTGATCGGCATCGTTTCTTCCGCTGTGGCCGAAGCCGCGATGGCAACGGGCGTGGCGACCCGGCCCATTGAGGACATGGAGGCCTACCGCGACAGGCTCGAAAGTTCGGTGTTCAAATCGGCTCTGCTGATGCGCCCGGTCTTCCAATCCGCGCGATCCGCCCCCCGCCGCATCGTCTTCGCCGAAGGTGAGGACGAACGCGTGCTGCGCTGCGCACAGGCCATGCTGGAGGAAACGACGGAGCGCCCGATCGTGATCGGCCGCCCCGAGGTGATCGAGCGGCGGATTGAGCGCGCGGGGTTGACGATCCGGCTGGGCATGGATGTCGACCTCGTGAACCCGGAGAATGACCCTCGCTACCGCGACTACTGGGAAACCTACCACGGTCTCATGTGCCGCCGTGGCGTTTCCCCCGACATCGCCCGCGCGGTGATGCGGACGAATACGACCGCCATCGGCGCGGTGATGGTCCATCGGGAAGAGGCCGATTGCCTGATCTGCGGCACTTTCGGTGAAACCCGGTGGCATCTCAACTACGTGGAGCAGGTGCTTGGCCGGGACGGGCGGCGTGCCCATGGCGCCCTGTCGATGATGATCCTCGAAGACGGCCCGCTTTTCATCGCCGACACGCAGGTGCACCTGCATCCCGATCCGCAGCAACTGGCGGAAATCGCCATCGGAGCTGCGCGACATGTGCGCCGCTTCGGGATCGAGCCAAAGGTCGCCTTCTGCTCGCAAAGCCAGTTCGGAAATCAGGGGGAAGGGTCGGGCAAACGTCTTAGGGCGGCGATCAGGCTGCTCGACGAAATGTCGCCCGGCTTCTCCTACGAGGGGGAGATGAACATCGATACCGCGCTGGATCCGGATCTGCGCGAGCGACTTCTGCCGGGTAACCGCATGTCGGGGCCTGCCAACGTGCTGATCTTTGCCCATGCGGATGCGGCGTCGGGCGTCCGGAATATTCTGAAGATGAAGGGCGGCGGGCTTGAGGTCGGCCCGATTCTCATGGGCATGGGTAACCGCGCCCATATCGTATCCCCCGCCATCACCGCCCGCGGCCTTCTGAACATGAGCGCCATCGCGGGCACGCCGGTGGCTGAATACGGTTGAACGCCTGAGGTAAAAAAAATCGCGCCGTGCCGGGATGGCAACGGCGCGATCTGATGAAACGGATTGGGGCCTATCGAAGAGTGATCAAGAAATTCGATCAGGTTCCCGCCAAGTCTCTGGACGTTGATTATGGATACGTCCGGCGCGTCGCCCCAAAGAGGGGCGACGGCATTCCGATGAGAACAGAACCTTACTTCTGCTGCGGCTTGTCGCCGGGCTTGGAGGGGTTCTTCTTGGTCTGGGGTTTTGGCGAAGTTGCCATGACGCATACTCTCGTTTGCAGGTCGAACCGACACCATGCCGGCTCTGATACCATGTTGTCACCGCAGCCGCCCCGACGTCTTCCCCTTTTCGACAGCGATGTCGCAAACGCGGATTTTCGGCCAAGCGCCGCGCATTGAGCTCCCGGGGCGGGCAGTTTTTTGCCCCGCTACACGGCCCTTTCCGAAAACGAAAAACGCAGGCGGAACCGCCTGCGCCTCTTGGGTGTTCTGTGGGTCGCGGTCCCGCGGACCCGGGATCAGAAGCGAAGGGTGAATGCCCGGCTCAGACCGATTCGCACCCGCCACTGGTCTTCCGACCCGACAGCGGTGATCGGGCTGTCCCCGGCGTCCTCCACCAGCTTTTCATAGCTCACTAGACCTTCGGCCGCCCAGTCGTCGCTGATCCGGTAGATGGCCTGCACGTCGAAGCCCGCACCCAGAACACCGCCATCAGCATCGAAGGCCGAAAAGCTGGAAGCCGCCGCTTCCGCCGGCGTCACCCCGAAGTAGGTTGAAGAATATTCGCTGTCGCCCAGATGCAGACGGGGGCCAGCAAAGATCGTCCAGCGGTTATCGGGACGGAAAATCGCGTCGGTTCCGACGGTGCCGGTAACGCCGTCATGCCCACCGAAGCCCTTCCGGACGTCGACAAAGGCCTGATAGTTGGTCTGGCGATAGATAAGACCCAGCCCCAGTTCCAATGTCGCATCGACATCGTTCAAACCGGACAGCACCGGATAATCCGCATCGTCCCGCTCACCGATGTAGCGAAACGCGCCGCGCACGCCGAAGCCATTGTCAGGAATGACACCGATGCCGGTCCCGAGGCTCAGCCGGTCGAACCGAAGCGCGCCGAAGGTGAAACCCAGATCGGGGGCGGCTTCGTAGTCGTCCGAACCCGGATATGCCGGCGCGGCAGCGACCCCGCCGCGAATGGCGAAGTTGAGAGAGCGTTCCTGCGCGGCGGCCGGCAGAGCCGTCAGCGCGGCGATGGCCACGGCACAGGAAGCAGAAAAAATTGTGGAAAGGCGCATCGATAACGACTCCTAGCAGGAACAGGCAGCTCCGCGTCCATGGCAGCGGACGCGGTCTTTGTGGCATCTAACCCATCTTCAGAAGACGGACAGCAAAAACCGCGGATTTGGCCGCTATCCTCTCCGGGGTGACACATGAAGTCCACGGTTTTTCTTGAAAAGACCGCATCTCTTACCCCTATGCAGGACAGCGCGGACTTGCCCCGCGCCCAAGGCTCGCCTACCCCTTTGTCACCCGAATTGAGGAGGAGGCTGTGATGGGCTATCGCGAAACCTATGAACGCTGGCAGGACGACCCGGAAAGCTTCTGGCTGGAACTGGCGGAAGACATCGACTGGGTCGAACCGCCAAAGCAGGCCCTGTTCGATCGCGGCAATGATACCTACGAATGGTACGCCGATGCCAAGCTGAACGGCTGTTACAACACGATCGACCGCCATGTGGAAAACGGGCGCGCGGATCAGGTGGCCATCATCCACGACAGCCCCATCACCGGAACCAAATCGCACGTCACCTTCCGCGAGATGCGCGACCGTATCGCGGCGCTGGCCGGGGTGCTGAAAGCACAGGGCCTGGCAAAGGGCGACCGCGTGGTGATCTATATGCCCATGATCCCCGAGGCGATCGAAGCGATGCTGGCCTGCGCCCGCATCGGCGCCGTCCATTCCGTCGTCTTCGGCGGTTTCGCGGCAAATGAACTGTCGGTGCGTATCAACGACTGCAAGCCCAAGGCGATCCTCGCCGCCTCCTGCGGGTTGGAGCCCGGGCGCGTCGTCGCCTACAAACCGCTGATCGACGGGGCCATCGAACTGGCCACCCACAAGCCCGACTTCTGCGTCATCCTTCAGCGCGAACAGCAGCCCTGCACCCTGACCGAGGGCCGGGATCTGGACTGGTACGAAGCGCGCGAAGGCGTGGCCCCGGCGGACTGCGTCCCGGTGGAGGGCAACCACCCCGCCTATATCCTCTACACCTCCGGCACTACCGGCGCGCCCAAGGGCGTGGTGCGCCATACGGCGGGCCATCTGGTCGCGCTCTACTGGAGCATGAAGAACGTCTATGACGTCGAACCGGGAGAGGTCTTCTGGGCGGCGTCGGACGTAGGCTGGGTCGTGGGGCATTCCTACATCTGTTATGCGCCGCTGGTACACGGGAACACGACCGTCGTCTTCGAAGGCAAACCCATCGGCACACCGGATGCCGGCACCTTCTGGCGCATCATCGAAGAACATGACGTGCGCAGCTTCTTCACCGCGCCCACGGCGATCCGGGCCGTGAAACGGGACGATCCCACGGGCGAGGAACGCAAGAAATACGACCTGTCGCGCCTGCGCGCGCTCTACCTTGCGGGGGAACGGGCCGATCCAGATACGATCCTCTGGGCGCAGGACGTTCTGGGCGTGCCGGTCTACGATCACTGGTGGCAGACCGAAAGCGGCTGGCCAATGGTGGCCAATCCCGCTGGCCTTGAAAGACTGCCGGTTAAGATCGGCTCACCCACCGTGGCAATGCCGGGGTACGACATCCGTGTGTTGGACGAGGCGGGCCAGGAAAAGCCCCGGGGACAGCTTGGCGCAATCGCGGTGCGCCTGCCGCTTCCCCCGGGCACCCTGCCGACGCTGTGGAACGCGCCGGAACGGTTCCACAAATCCTACCTCGCCACCTTTCCCGGATATTACGAGACAGGCGATGCCGGGATGATCGACGAAGACGGCTATATCTACATCATGGCCCGCACCGATGACGTCATCAACGTGGCCGGCCACCGCCTGTCCACAGGCGCGATGGAAGAGGTGCTGGCGGGCCACCCCGACGTGGCCGAATGTGCCGTTATCGGCGCGTCCGATCCGCTAAAGGGGCAGACGCCGGTCGGTTTTCTGTGTCTCAGCAAGGGCGTGGACCGCCCCCACGAAGAGATCGTGGCCGAATGCGTCCAGAGGGTCCGGGATCAGATCGGCCCCGTTGCCGCCTTCAAAAAGGCAGTCGTGGTGGACCGTCTGCCCAAGACCCGCTCGGGCAAGATCCTGCGGGCGACCATGGTAAAGCTCGCCGACGGCGAAGACTTCAAACTGCCCGCCACAATCGACGATCCCGCCATTCTGGACGAGATCAGCGTGGCTTTGGGCGAAGTGGGGCTAGGAAAGAAAGCAGCTTCCTGACACGTGGCGGGAGGCCACCGCCACCACCCGGCCTTCCTCACGAAAAAAGGCGACGAGCGATCTGAAACCGCTCGCCGCCTTTTTCAATGATGTGGCCCGGATCAAGCGGCCTTGGTCTCAGCCTTCGGGCTGACGGCGGCATCCGCGTTTTGGTCGGCCATCAGGGTCGCCTTGTAGGAATTGGCCCCCTGCGACGCCTTGCTCACACCGGAGATCTGATCGATCAGCAGTCGAGCCTTCGCCGCCTGCTGCTGCCGCTCCGCGGCAACCCGGGCAAAGGATTCATCTGTGACCGCCTGCTCGGGCTTTACCAGCGTGCGCTCGACAGATGTACTCGCCTGAGCGGCGCCGGTGGCCTGAACAGCACGCGACTGCGATACCTGCTTGCTTTCCGGAGCGGCACTGGCGGCCGCGGCGCCTTCGCTGCGGGACGGCTCTGCAGTGTTGGTGCCTGACTTGGTCTCGGCTGATGCTTTGTCCTTGTTCTGACCCTGGGCTTCGGACTTGCCCGGGGGCGGAGAATACGCCCGGGGGGCGCCTCCTCCAAAGAGTGGAGAAATCGGATTCATTGGTTCACCTATTTCAATTTGGTTACTCGGAATGAACCGTAGAAGAAGCCTCGAACTAAGGCATCTTCATGTCGCCGCCCGGGCCTTTCGCGTACATATCAGCGCATTGTATTGGGGTGGTAAACAGTTGTGATTTAATGGTTTTATTGTCCACATTACCCGCATTTGCTGTGGCCGCAACTTCCGCAGGTCATACATCCCTCGACCATGCGCAGATCGAACTGACCGCAAGAGGGGCAGGTCTTTCCACGGGGCGCATCCAGACCGACGACCTTGGCTTGCGGGTCGGTCTTGAGCCCCATGCCCTCGCCCGCGATAAAGCCCGTGGCGATCATATGCCGTTCGATCACCCCGCCGATGGCCGCGAGGATCGAGGGGATGTATTTGCCCCCCATCCAGGCACCGCCACGCGGGTCGAAGACGGCCTTCAGCTCTTCCACCACGAAGGACACGTCACCGCCACGCCGGAACACGGCGGAGATCATCCGGGTGAGCGCCACGGTCCATGCGAAATGTTCCATGTTTTTCGAGTTGATAAAGACCTCGAAGGGGCGACGGTGGCCGTTCAGGACAATGTCGTTGATGGTGATATAGAGCGCATGTTCGCTGTCAGGCCATTTGACCTTGTAGGTGTTACCCTCCAACTCGTTCGGCCGGTCCAGCGGTTCGGACATGTAGATGACATCGCCTGCGTTGGCGTCTTCCACAACCTCTGGCGTGCCACTGCCCAAGGGCTGGCCCTGACTGCGGGCGGGGTCGAAGGCCCCGCCCATGGGGGCGGTCGGGGCCTGCCCGGCTGCGCCGGGCGTATCGCCGCCAATTAGCTGACCAACTGGAACGCCGAGAGCTCGCGCGATACTTTGAAGGGTAGAGACTTTCGGTGACCCAATTTTTCCACTCAGAATATCATATACCCCAGTGTAGTTAAGGCCCGCCTTCCCCGCCAAACTCTTCGCGTTCACCTTTTTTTCTTCCATTAGCACTTTCAAGTTATGACGAAGGTCAAACTTCGGCTTCTCCTCCGCCACGCTCAACACGCTGCCGGTCACGTCGTTCGGGCGGTAGGTCGTGCAGCCCTTGCAGCCGGAATCCCACGCTTCCATATAGACGTCCTTGAACGCCTCGAAGCTGATATCCTCGGGGCAGTTGATCGTCTTTGAAATGCTCGAATCCACCCATTTCTGCGCCGCCGCCTGCATCTTGACGTGATCGAGCGGCGCCAGCGTCTGCGCATTGACGAAGTAATCGGGCAGGTCCGCATCCCCCTTCAGGTCGCGCCACATCTGCACGGCGTAATCCACCACCTCCTCCTCGGTGCGGCTGCCATCCTTCTGAAGCACCTTGCGGGTGTAGGCATAGGCAAAGACCGGCTCGATCCCCGAAGAGACATTGCCCGCATAAAGGCTGATCGTCCCCGTGGGCGCGATGGAAGTAAGGAGCGCATTACGAATGCCATGGGTCCGCACGGCTTCGCGCACGTCCTCGTCCATCCCCTGCATCGTGCCCGACGCCAGATAGGCCTCGGCATCGAAAAGGGGAAAGGCGCCCTTTTCCTTCGCAAGTTCCACTGATGCAAGGTAGGCGGCGCGGGCAATGGCGTGCAGCCATTCTTCGGTCTGCGCCGCCGCCTCATCGGACCCATAGCGCAGCCCCATCATCAAAAGCGCGTCCGCAAGCCCGGTGACCCCAAGCCCGATCCGCCGCTTGGCCTGCGCTTCGCGCGCCTGCGCCTCCAACGGAAACTGGGACACGTCCACCACGTTGTCCATCATGCGCACCGCTGTCGCCACCAGCTCGTTCAACGCATCCTGATCGAGCGCCGCGCCTGCGTCGAACGGGTCCGTCACCAACCGCGCGAGGTTGATCGACCCGAGAAGGCAGGCCCCGTAGGGCGGCAGCGGCTGTTCGCCGCAGGGGTTCGTCGCGGCAATCGTCTCGCAGTAGGACAGGTTGTTGGCCGCATTGATCCGGTCGATGAAGATGACACCCGGCTCGGCGAAATCATAGGTCGCCTGCATGATCCGGTTCCACAGGTCGCGCGCCTCCACGGTGCGATAGACCTTGTCGCCGAAAACAAGGTCCCATGACGCATCGGCTTTCACCGCCTCCATGAAGGCATCGGTGATCAGAACCGACATGTTGAACATGCGCAGCCGGGCCGGGTCCGACTTGGCAGAAATGAAATCTTCCACATCGGGATGATCGCAGCGCATGGTCGCCATCATCGCACCCCGCCGCGATCCGGCGGACATGATGGTACGGCACATGGCATCCCAGACGTCCATGAAACTGAGCGGCCCCGATGCATCCGCCGAGACACCCAGCACATCCGCCCCCCGGGGCCGGATCGTCGAGAAATCGTAGCCGATGCCGCCGCCCTGCTGCATGGTCAGGGCCGCCTCCTTCAGCATATCGAAAATGCCCGCCATGCTGTCCGGAACGGTGCCCATGACGAAGCAGTTGAACAATGTGACGCGCCGCGCCGTGCCGGCCCCCGCCGTGATGCGGCCCGCAGGCAGGTATTTGAAGTCCTGCAAAGCATCGTAAAAACGCTCCGTCCAGAGCGCCTTGTCCTCCTCGACCTGCGCCAGATCGGTGGCGATACGGCGCCATGTATCCTCCACCGTGACATCGCGCGGGGTTCCGTCGGCGTCCTTGAACCGGTATTTCATGTCCCAGATCTGTTCGGCAATGGGGGTGGAGAAACGGGTCATGGCGATTCCTGCAGCTTGGGGAAGGCGACCAAGATAACCCAATCCAAGACGCCAGTCCACCACACCTTGATCGAACTCTGCGCCCGGCTACCTTATATCGTAGGTTTCACCCATGCCCCCGGAAGGCCCCATGAATCCATATATGAACCTCATCAAGCTCAGCGTTGGCAGTGATAGCGTGGAATCGCTCATCGACTGGCAGACCAACCGCTCCGGCCAGCGATCCGAAGGTAAATATTACCATGTCACCCGGATGTGGCCCAAACGCGAAGCGGAGATCCTCGCCGGCGGTTCGATCTATTGGGTGATAAAGGGCGAGATCCTGTGCCGCCAACGCATCCTCGGTTTCGACGAGAAAATAGGCAATGACGGGATCCGCCGCTGCGGTATCGTTCTGGATGCCGATATTCGCCGCGTCTCTCCGGTTCTGCGGCGTCCCTTCCAAGGCTGGCGCTACCTGTCGCCCGTCGATGCGCCCCCCGACCTACGCCACGGGCGGGAGGACGAACCCGCCTTGCCCCGCGATCTCGACCGAGCCTTGGCGGAAATCGGCGTTCTCTGATCAGACGGCGGGAAGCGCTGCATCCGGGGTGCTTGAGTATTTATGAAAGGGTGAAGGAGGGCAGACCGCTCCCTTCACCCTTTTCCAAATACTCAAATCCACCGTTCCTACCGAAAGCTCCGTTCACCGGTAAAGGGCTTCTATTTCCTCGGCATAGATTTCGAATATTTTCGCGCGCCTGACCTTCATCGTCGCGGTAACTTCGCCGTCATCGTGATCCAGCTCCTTGCGCAGCAGCCAGATTTTCTTGACCTGCTCGACCCGTGCCAGATCGTCATTGCGCTTTTGCACCTCGCCTTCGATCAATGACTGAACCTGCGGATTCTCCGCCAGCGAACGGAAGGTCGTATAGGCGATACCCTGGCCCTCCGCCCAGAGGCGCACGTTGTCCATATCGAGCTGTAAAAGTGCCGCGACATAGGGGCGCTTGTCGGCCACGACGATCACCTCTTTGATAAAGGGGCTGGCCTTGATGACGTTCTCGATATGCGCGGGCGACAGGTTCTTGCCGGCGGCGTTGATCATGATGTCTTTCTTCCGGTCCACAAGCGACAATGACCCGTCTGGCTCGATCCGTCCCACGTCCCCGGTGTGCAGCCATCCATCCTGAATAGCTTCGGCGGTCGCCTTCGGGTTCTTGTAGTAACCTTTGAAGATCGTGGGGCCCTTGAACAGTACCTCGCCATCTTCGGCCAATCTTGTCTCGACGCCTTCCACGGGAAAGCCGATCCGACCGTCGCAGGCTCCCCAGTCCGACTGGATGGTTCCCACCCCCGATGTCTCGGACATCCCCCAGGCTTCACGGATATTGATCCCGATCCCGCGCAGAAAGCCGAGAAGGTCGGCACTGATCGGAGCGGCCGCCGTAATGGCGAAACGGGTGCGGCCGAGGCCCAGGTAGCTGCGAATATGACGGTAAATAAGCGCATCCCAGAAGCTGTGCGCCAACCGGTCGCGCAGGGTCCACCGGTCGCGGCGTATCGCGCCGCGGCGCTGGGCGCCCCTGAGTGCCGCGAGCGTCAGTGGGCGGCGCAAAGGCCCTGCCGTCTGTGCCTGTACCAGCACACCGGCTTGCATCTTTTCCCAGATGCGGGGTACGCCAAAGAAGATCTGCGGCGCGACTTCGCGAAGGTCCAGTGTAATGGTCCGCAAGCTCTCGCCGAAGTTCATCACGAACTGCTGGCTGAGCCCGTTGATCACCGTGACCGCCTGTTCCGCGATATGACACAGGGGAAGATAGCTGAGGACGTCTGTACCGGCTGGAAAATGCCCAAAAGTCGCCCGGGCGATCGCCCCGCCCGCGTGAATATTGCCAAAGGAGATCTCTGCCGCCTTCGGCAGCCCCGTGGAACCGGAGGTAAAGACCATCATCGCCGTGTCGTCAGATGTGATCCCTGCCTGTCGCGCCGCGAGGTCCCCGGCCAGTTCCGACAGCTGCGCCCGCCCCAGTTCCAGCAGGCGTTCGAAACTGATGAGGCCAAGCGTTTCATCCCCTAGGCACCCCTTGGGATCGAAAACGATGAGTTGCGTCAGCGCGGGCACCTTCCCGTCGAGATCCTTGATCTTGTCGAGCTGCTCCTGATCCTCGATGAACAGGATCGTGGTGTCGGAGGCATTGATCAGGTGATCCAGCTCCGCGGCGGGGCTGGTGGGATACATGCCCACCACCACGCCCGCGGCGGCGTTGATCCCGAACTGCGCCTGCACCCATTCGCTGCGGTTTTCTGACAGGATGCCAACGTGGCCACCGGGCGCCAGGCCCAGCGCCATCAGGCCCGCGCCCACCGCTTCCATGATGTCGCGCAGATCGGCCCAGTTGATCTCATGCCAGATGCCGAATTCCTTCTGGCGCATTGCCACCGCCGCGCCATGTTCGGCAGCGTGATCGTGGACCATTTGCACGAGGGGCCGAAATCCACCGGGCCTTTCGTCGAATGCCATGTGCTTTTCCTAGCTCAGCCAGCGCTTGCGGCGCTTGTAGTGTTTCACGTCGCGGAAGGATTGCCGCGCTTCACTGCCATCGTCGGAAACCCCAAGGTAGAACGACTGGATGTCCTTGTCGTTGCGCAGGGTCGAAACGTCACCCTCCAGCACGATCTGGCCGCTTTCCATGATGTAACCGTAATCGGCCACCGAAAAGGCGACGCCCGCGTTCTGTTCGACCAACAATATGCTCGTTCCGTCCTCTTCGTTCAGGCGGCGGATCGTATCGAAGATCTCCTCGACGATCTTGGGGGCGAGCCCCAGCGATGGTTCGTCCATCAGGATCAGTTCGGGCCGTGCGATCATTGCCCGCCCGAAGGCCAGCATCTGCTGTTCCCCGCCCGAAAGGTAGCCCGCGATCTGGCGGCGGCGTTCCTGCAGGCGCGGGAAGAAAGCATAGACCTTGTCGTAATCGGGCTTCGCCTTGCGTTGGTCCAGCGCATAGGAAGCGGCGATCAGGTTGTCTTCCACCGTCATCTCCGAAAAGATACGTCGCCCCTCGCGGACATGAAAAAGCCCCTGCTGCACGAGCCGGTCCGGCTGGATCGACAGGATGGATTTGCCCTTGAACGAGATGCGCCCCTCGCCCACTTCGCCGTTTTCCAGCGCCAGCAGGTTGCTCGCGGCTTTCAGCGTCGTCGTCTTGCCCGCGCCGTTCGTGCCCAACAGGGTCACGATCTTGCCGTCCGGCACCTCCAGCGACAGGCCGCGCAGGGCCTGTACCGTATGGTGATAGGTGACTTCGATGTTCTCGATGGTCAGCACGCGGGCGATCCTCGTTTCGGCAAGGCATGGGAATGGTCGACGGGCCGGAGGTACCCCCCGGCCCGCTTCGTGTCACTCGACGGTGAACCAGTCCGACGTGGGCTGGAACAGGCCGCTCGCCGCTTCGTAGGTATAGACCCGCCCGGTGCCGATCTTGTTGTTCTTCATGCTTACAGGTCCGCCGAAGAAGCCGCCGGTATCGTAGTCGGTGATGCCAGCCAGTTCCTCTGCCGCCCGCTCCGCGGTCAGTTCCTCGCCCTTCCCGGCCACCCGGCGCAGCGCCTCGACCCCGAGGTTCATCGAAATCAGCGATTGCAGACCCCAGGTCGGCATGTAGTTTTCCAACGGCGTGCCCGCGAAAGCGGACTTCTGGAAAGCCGCATAGCGCTGATAGATCGGCGCCTCTTCGGCATCGTAGGAATAGCGGTAGGGCATCACCCCGGAATAGCCGTCGAGGAAGGGGCCCGCCTCTGCCGTTACCCGATCCGCTATCAGTTTCTCCATGCCCCAGAACGTGCCGTAGAACTGCGTGGGCAGACCGAACTGGCGCGCGCCGCCGATAAGCTGCGGCCAGACCCCGGTGACATAGCCCTGCAGGATGCAATGTTCCGCACCCGACTGGGCGAGCTTGGTCACATGGGTCGGGATATCCGCCCCCTGCGCCTTGGTCGTCTCTTCCAGCACGACTTCGAGGCCAAGCTTCTCTGCTTTCTTGCGACCGTGTTCGATAGGGTCGCGCCCAAACTCGGTGTTGGAGAAGATGAAGGCGACGTTGGTGCCACCCGCGTTCTTGATGTTTTGCAGCAGGATGTCGACCTGATCCTCATAAGAGGGGCCCGGCAGATACTGGTACGGGTTCTCCGCCGGGTTCGCGAGGTCGGAGGCGAATGAGGTGGAGCCCATCAACGTCGCATTCTTGCCCTTCAGTTCGGGCGCCACCAGTTTCATGAAGCCGGTGCTGTCACCGTAATAGAGCACCATGTTCGGCTCCGTCGCCAAGGCGCGCTGGTAATTCGCAAGCGCCGTCGCGGGCACATAGCCTGAATCCTCGATCACTGTACGGATGGGCACGCCGCCGATGCCGCCGTCCTCATTCACCAGCGCCTCGAACATCTTCATGGCCGGTGAAACGAGCTGACCTGCCGTGGCGAAGGGGCCGGTAAGCGGCAGCGAAGAAGCCACGACATATTCCTTGGGCTGGGCGCGCAGGATCATGGGCGTTCCCATAACGGCGGTCGCCGCGGCGGATGTGGCTAGAAACGAACGTCTGCTGAGTGTCATGTTGGTCTCCCTGTCTGGTTTGGTCGTTTATCTTGGTATTCCGGTATCACCCGCGCGCGAAGGGCCAGCGGTTCGCCGCGCGCAGGATGCGATCCACGATCTGATTGATGCCCAGCGGCTCCTTCAGCAGAAACAGAACGAGCAATGCGCCGAAAGCGATTTCCTGCAAGGGCGCGCGCAGTTGCGCCATTCCGGCGGCATCGCCGGTGACGGCCCCGAAGGTGATCTTGATCAACTCGGGCACCAGCACGATCACGATAACACCGAAAACCGGGCCCATGGTGCGCCCCAACCCCCCGACGATCAGCGCCGCGACGAGTTGAAGCGACAGCGCGAGTTCAAATTGTTCGGGCAGGATGCGCGCGTAGAAATATGCAAACAACGCCCCGGCAAGGCCGCAATAGGCAGCGGAGATCGCGAAGCTCGTCAGTTTGTAGCGCAAAAGCGAGATACCGAGGATCTCGGCGGAATAATCACGGTCGCGGATCGCGATGAAGGCGCGGCCCACGCGCGTCCGCATGAGGTTTTGTGCCGCCAGAAGCGCCAGCACCCCAAGCACCGCGATCAGGCCGAACATCTCGCGTTTGGTGTCCAGCACCCATCCGAAGAAGTTGGGCGCATTGGTGGTAAGCCCCACCATCCCGCCCGTCCAGGGTGCGAACAATTCCTCCTCGATCAGGAAGATGACGATGAAGTTCGCCGCCAGCGTCGCCACGGCAAGGTAAAGCCCCTTCACCCGCAGTGAAGGCAGCCCCACCAGCACGCCGACCGCGGCGGCAAGAAAGACGGCAAAAGGCAGCGACAGGAACGGCATGATCCCTGCCGGGATAATCCCCGTGGCGACATTGTTGAAGATCGTCACCGCATAGGCACCGATCGCCACGAAGGCCCCGTGCCCCAGCGACACCAGCCCGGTATAGCCTGTCAGTACGTTGATCCCCACCACCGCGATGAGCAGGATGCCCATCTGGCTGCCGATCAGAATGGCATAGTCGCTCCCGAAAAGCGTAAAGAGCGCAAGCAGCAGGATCGATCCGTAGACGAAGCCCTGCTTGTAGCGGTTGTCCAGCACGCGTTCGTCGGCGGCATAGGACGACTTGAGGTTGGCGTTGATCATATCCGTTCAACTTCCTTCTGGCCCAGCAGCCCGTGCGGACGCCAGATCAACACGACCAGCACGGCGACGTAAGGAACGATCTCGGCCCAGTTGCCGCCCATCTTCCATTGCGTCATCGCTTCGAGCACGCCCACCGTCATCGCGGCGATGAAAACGCCCACGTAGCTGTCGAGCCCGCCCATCAACACGATCGCCAGCACGCTGAATCCGAAAAGACCGAGACTGGGGGAAATGCCGTTCCGAGTGGCAAGGATCGCGCCTGCGATGGCGCCGGTCGTGCTCGCCAATACCCATGCGCGGCTGAAGACCTTGGGGACCGAGATGCCCATCGAATAGGCGGTGGACTGGTCTTCGGCGGTCGCGCGGATGGCGATACCGCCCTTGGTGAAGCGCACGAAGGCCACGATGGCCGCGAACAGCACCAGCGCGATGATCATGTTCACCAGATCGGTGCCGAAGAGGAAGATCATCGACCCGAAGAGTTCAAATCGGATCGGCGTGTTGGGCGCGATATAGGGCACGTTGGCGGCATCAGCCGTCCAGATGAGCTGCGCGGACCCGGACATGATCGAGATGAGCCCCACGGTCACCATGATCATCGCGAACACGCTCTGTCCCATCAGCGGGCGCATCAGCACGCGCTCGATAATGCGGCCCACGATGGCATTGCAGACAAGCGCCCCCGCCAGCCCCAGCAGGATGCGCGGCACGTTGGCCGCCCAGTCTAGGATCGCCCCCATGGGCGAGAACATCGGCAACCCCTCGCGCATCTCGACCATCCATTCCGGGTTCCAGCTTGCCAGCCACTCAGGCGCCCAGGGCTGGTTCGGGACGATGACGGCGAAGGTGAAATAGAAATAGGCCCCGAACATGATGAGGTAGCCATGCGCGAAGTTGACGACTTTCGTCGCCTTGTAGACCGACACGATGCCGACGGCGATCAGCGCGTAGATCGCACCGCTCATCAAACCGTTGATGGCGAATTGCATGAACTGTCCCATCAGGCCGCCGCCCCCAGATATGCTTCAATAACCGTCGGATCGCGGCTGACCTCGGCGGGCGATCCTGCCGCGATCTGCTGGCCGAAGTTGAGCACGACGATATGACTGCAGATGTCCATCACCATGTGCATGTCATGCTCCACCAGCAGAATAGTCGTGCCGAACTGTTCCTGCACATCGAGGATGAAACGCGCCATGTCGGCTGTTTCCTCGCGGTTCATCCCCGCCACGGGTTCATCCAGCAGCAAAACGCGCGGACGCATGGCCAGGGCGCGGCCCAGCTCCACACGCTTCTGCAATCCGTAGGACAGCATGGTGATCGGATACTTGCGGATGTGGTCGATCTCGAGAAAATCGATCACCCGCTCCTCAATTTCGCGGCGCAGTTCCAATTCTTCCCGCTGGGCGGCGCCGAAATACCGCAGGGCCTGCCAGACGCCGGTATTGAGCCGCGTGTGCCCGCCCAGCTTGATATTGTCGAGCACTGTCATCCCGCGAAAAAGCGCGATGTTCTGGAAGGTCCGCGCCAGCCCCAGGCCGGCCCTCTTGTCCGGGCTGAGGGCGGTGATGTCGTCCCCGTCGAAGAACACCCGCCCCCGGTCCGGTGTATAGAACCCGGAAATCGCATTAAAGAGCGATGTCTTGCCCGCGCCGTTCGGGCCGATCACGCCGGTGATCTCGCCCTCACGCGCTTCGAAATTCACGCCCTGCAGCGCTTTGATGCCGCCGAACGACAGATGCAGATCTTCGACCCTGAGCAATCGGACCTCCCCAAGCCTTCGCGCCCTTGCTGCGGGTCTTCTGCCCGCTTGGCGCTGCTCCGGGCAATGGCCATCTTCCCCGCCCGGCGGGTGATCCATCTTCCGGTTTGCGGCACCACCCTATCGCGGGCCGAAGCGCGTGCAAGCGCCATCGATACGGAAGGAACCGGTCGATGGAGGGAAAGCGGTAGTGACTATAAATAATTTCAGCGGGTTATGAGATTGATGGCGAACGGGGCCGCATCGGCCTTACGGAACGTCACGTAATCAAGCGCATCAGCGCACGCAGCGTATCGCGCTCACTGTCCTCCATCGGGGCGGTCCTGCTCCGCCAGAGCGTGGCCTGCGATTGCAGGATCAGCCCGTCCGCCAACACCTTGAGGTGATTGGCCCGCAAAGTCTCCCCGCTCGAGGTGATATCGGCGATGGCTTCGGCTGTTTCGTTCTTCACGGTACCTTCCGTCGCACCCTGACTGTCCACAAGCGCGTAATCCGCCACGCCGGCCTGCCGCAGGAATTCCCGCACCAGCCGGTGATACTTGGTGGCGATCCGCATGCGGAAACCGTGATGGGCCCGAAACATAGCAGCCGCAGCATCCAGATCGTCGAGCGTATCGACGTCGATCCAGGCCTGGGGAACGGCGAGGATCAGATCGGCATGACCGAATCCAAGCTCCTCCAGAGGCTCGACGAGTTGTCCCCAGAGCGCCAGTTTCTCCTGCACGAGGTCGGTGCCTGTCACGCCCAGATGCAGGCGACCGGCGGCAAGCTCACGCGGGATCTCTCCGGCAGAAAGCAGCATCAACTGCACGCCTTCCACACCATCCACCGCACCGGCATATTCACGGTCCGATCCCGAACGCTGCAGCGTCACACCCCGCGCGCCGAACCAGTCGAACGTCTTTTCCATCAGGCGGCCCTTGGACGGGACCCCAAGCTTGAGCGTCATGGCGCGCTCTCCAGTTCGAGCATGAGACCGGGGCGCAGAACCCCGCCCACGGCGGGAATTTCACCGCCCGATCCAAGGCGGCGGGTCAGTGCATCATAGCGTCCGCCACTGGCGATGGAGGGCAGTTCAGGCCGCCCCACAGCACGGAAGCCGAAGACGAAACCATCGTAGTATTCCATCGACGTCCGCCCATAACTCGCCTCGAACGGCAGCTGGGCGGTATCGATCCCCTGTGCTTCCAACGCCTCGGCGCGGGCACCGATACGGGCCACGGCGGGCGCGATCTCGGGCAGATCGACGGCAAGATCATGTAACCGGCTGAGCGCGTTTGGCATGGTTTCGCGCACGTCGAGCAAGGTCTCGATCAGGTCGACCTGCCCTTCGGCCAAGGGTGGCGCGGCCGCGTCTTCGGCCAATGCCGCGATCCGGGCCTCGATCTCGTCACGGGTACGCAGGCCCAGAAGTGGCGCTTCCATTTCCACCTCTCCCGCGAGCAAAGCGGTGCGGGTGGGCGGTACATCGCTGCGGCCCGCGAAACGGTCCAGCAGGGTGCGGAACCGGCGCGGGCGCCAGATGTGCCGCATCAGCGCATCCTTGCGCCGCTGGGTTGTCCGCAACCCCGCGACGGCTGCCATCAACACACCGATATCCCCGGTCACGGGTTTGGCCGGGACGCCCTGCATCGCCGCGGCGATGGTCGCGAAAACCTCTGCGTCCGCTGCGGCGGGATCGGCGCGGTCAAAGATCTCGAATCCGACCTGGACATATTCGTTGGCGCGGGCCGGGTCATGCTCCTGCCGGCGAAAGACCTCTCCGGCATAGGTGTAGCGCGCGGGTTCGGCCCCGTGGGCCATATGCATCTGCACCACGGGAACGGTGAAATCGGGCCGGAGCATCTGCTCGCCACGCAGCGCATCACTGGTGACATAGGCGCGCGCGCGGATGTCCTCGCCATAAAGATCGAGCAGCGTGTCAGCGGGCTGCAGAATGGGCGGCTCCACCGCGACGGCGCCATGCGCCTCGAACAGCGCGCGCAGTTCCGCAGCCTTTGCAAGGGTCTCAAAGCGTGTCGGCATCAGCGGTGCAAATCCAGTATCTCGCGTACCTTCGACACAAGCTCATCTCGCGGCACCTCGTACTGGCTGGGCCGGTCTTTCCACTCCTCCAACGTCGCATCCTGCGCCAGTTTCGCACCAAGGATGAGATCCTTGATCTGGACCACGCCCCGGTCCTTTTCGTCGCCCCCTTCGATCACGGCAACAGGGCTGTTCCGGCGGTCGGCGTATTTCAACTGGTTGCCGAAGTTCTTCGGATTGCCGAGGTAGACCTCGGCGCGGATCCCGGCGGAGCGCAGTTCGGCCACCATGGACTGGTAATCCGCCATCCGGTCACGATCCATCACCGTGACGACGACCGGTCCCTCGTGGGTCGCATCCAGCCGCCCCTTCGCCTCCAGCGCGGCGAGCAATCTGTCCACCCCGATGGAAACGCCGGTCGCCGGCACTTCCTGCCCGGTGAAACGCTTGACCAGATCGTCGTACCGCCCGCCCCCGGCGACGGAGCCGAAATTGCGCTTGCGGCCTTTTTCGTCCTCGATCTCGAACGTCAGTTCCGCCTCGTAGACGGGACCGGTGTAATAGCCGAGGCCCCGAACGACCGAGGGGTCGATCACGATGCGGTCCGCGAAATACTCTTGCGCACTAAGTAGGTCTGCGATGAGGCCTAGCTCATGCACGCCCTCTAGGCCCATAACTGAATCGCTTACCAAACGCCTTAGGTACGAAATTGTAAGTTTGTTCCTTAATTCGCTCGGAGCCGTACCCGATCTATCTGCCTCGCTGAAAACTCGCCGTAACTCGTTAGAAAAATCAAGTGCGATGGGGTCTTCAGAATAGTTAGCGCTACTTTGATTGAGATGCTCAATCTGAGCTAGAACTTCGTCATTCGCCGAAACAAATCCCATCACCAGAACTATCTGTTCCTCGCTCAGTCCCGCACCCTTGGTGAAATCACCGCTGTCGTCCTTGCGGCCCTCGCCCAGCAAGGCGCGCACGCCATCCGGCCCCAGCCGGTCGAGCTTGTCGATCGCGCGCAAAACAATGCCGCGTTCGGCTTCCTTGTCGTCGCCGGAAAGGCCAGCAACCTCAAGCACCCCGTTCAGCACTTTGCGGTTGTTGATCCGCACCACGTAATCGCCCCGGGCGATACCGACTTCTTCGAGGCAGTCGGCCAACATGGCGCAGATCTCCGCATCCGCCGCGACGGAGGATGCGCCGACGGTATCGGCATCGCACTGGTAGAACTGGCGGAACCGCCCCGGGCCGGGCTTTTCATTGCGCCAGACCGGCCCCATCGCATAGCGGCGGTAGGGGGTGGGCAGATCGTTGCGGTGCTGGGCATAGACGCGAGCGAGCGGGGCTGTCAGGTCATAGCGCAGCGCCAGCCAGTCGCCGGGCTTGTCGCTTTCGGCATCTTCCTGCCACGCGAAGACGCCTTCGTTGGGCCGGTCGACATCGGGCAGGAACTTGCCCAGAGCCTCCACCGTTTCCACGCCGGAGCTTTCCAGCGCGTCGAAGCCATAGCGGTGATAGACCGCCGCGATCCTGGCCAGCATTTCGGTGCGGCGCGTGACCTCGACACCGAAATAATCCCGGAAGCCTTTCGGCGTTTCGGCCTTCGGGCGCGGGCTCTTTTTCGTCTTGGCCATGGCATATGATCCTGCTGCGGCGATTGCGCCCGCGTCTATCCCAGCCCCGCCGCAAGGGCAAGCGACGGGCGGGGCGCGGGATGCGCTTCAGATGAGGCCGAAGTCCCCGCCGCGTCCCTTACCCGCCGCAAAGCGTGCGGCCCCCTCGCGGCCTTCGGAATGGAACATCGCGGCAGAGGCCCACTCCCGCCGCAGGGCGCTCGCCAGTTCGGCAGGCGCCAGCCGGGCCGAAAGGTGATCGGCGCGCATGCAGCCCTGCGGAAACCGGGTGAGGCTTTCCGCCAGCGTCAAGGCTTCGTCAAGCGCGGCGCCCTGCGCCACCATCCTGTCGGCCAGTCCCATCTGATAGGCTTCCTGCGCGGGCACCGGGCGACCGGTAAGGATTAGGTCGTTCGCCCTGCCTTGCCCGACGATCCGGGGCAGGCGCACCGTGCCCCCATCCACCAGCGGCACCCCCCACCGCCGGCAATAGACCCCCATGACAGCGTCCTTGGCGACCACGCGCATGTCGCACCACAGGGCCAGTTCCAAACCGCCCGCCACCGCAGGCCCTTCGACCGCCGCAATCACCGGCTTCGACAGCATCAGCCTGCTGGGGCCCATGGGGCCCGGACGCGGATCACCCGCCGGATCGTGCCAGCTTTCGGGAATGTCGATCGCATCGATCCACTCCCGGGCGCTTCCGTCGGCGGCTGTCTTGAGGTCGAAGCCCGCACAGAATGCGCCCCCCGCCCCGGTCAGGATAGCCACGTCGAATGCCGGGTCAGCCTCGAAAGCGACGTAAGCGTCGAAAAGCGCCTGCGCCGTGGCCGGATCGACCGCGTTACGTGCCTGCGGGCGGTCGATCGTCACCACCCTGATCCGCCCCCGAGCCGTGATGCGAACTGTCATGCCATCCCCCCTTTAGCACTGCATCCACCCATGCTAGGGCAAGGCCGAAGGGGATGCAGCATGCAAAAGCTCGAAGAACAGATCGCCCATCTCACCCGCACCGTCGATGACCTCTCCGCGGTCGTGGCACGGCAGGCCGAAGAGATCACGACGCTGAACCGGCGCGTTCGGATGCTCATGCAGCGCGAAGGTGAACGGGAAGCCTCAGGTGGGGGCGGCGCGGTTTTCGGCGACGACAGACCGCCGCATTATTGACCGCCCGCCGATGAGGAGCGACGCCCGCCCTCAGTTTGCGGATTTGAGGGCCGCCGCCATTACAGCGCCATCGTGGATCAGGTACTCGGACCAGCGCCCGTCCCCGGGCCGTCCGGTATAGGCCGTCACGAAAAAGGTGCTTGCATCGAGTTTGCCGATCTTGCGCCCGCATGGCGCCGCGGCACCCACCCTGCAAACGCCTGACTTCACGCGGTCATAGGCGGCATCGGTCGCCGCGCGCGGCAAGGTGCCCGCCGCGGGACCAAAGCGATAGCTTTCGTAGCTGGAGGCATCGCTCAACATCGCGGCACCGGCGGTCAATTGGCGCGGGCAACCATCGCTGAAGCCGGTAATGTAGAAGGTGCGCGCGCCGGTCGCCCCCGGCGCACTGTCATGCAGGGCGAACCCCCGGGCCCGCGCGGCCTCGACCAACTGACCCAGTGGCTTGCCCTTGGCCGCACAGACCCGCGCGATCTCGCCATGGGGCAGAACGGTGCCGAAGGCCACTTCCCGCGCGTCCGGACCGTCACCCGCGGGGACGCTGTTGGAACCGCCGCCAAAGAGGCCCAGCAGCCCACCTAGCCCGCGTCGTGGCGCAGGTGCCGCTGCCTGCGGCGCATCCCCGCGAGTTGCGGACGTGCCGAAGAACCCTTCGCGGTCGATCTCCGCCTGATCCGGCAAGGCCTGGGCACTGGATCCCGTTTGCGGAATATCCAGATCGCCCACCCTATCGAAATCGGAAAGCGGATCCCCGCAGGCCGCAAGAAGAACCATGCCGAAAAACGCGGCAGTCAAACGCAACATATCTTTCCCCCCGGATCAGATGCCGATCTGATAGCGCATCCGCTCCGTGCCGTCGAATCCCGCTTTGTATCAGGCCGGGTTCCGCTCAGATCTCTTCGACTTCGAGAACGCCGCCCAAGGACCGGATCGCACCCCTGATCTGCGGCGTGACGGGGAATTCCGCGCCCAGATCCACTTCGACCTCACCGGGGAGCGCAGGGTCCATCAGGCAGAACTGGATCGGGCCGCGCCCCGCATTGCGCGCGGCCTTGCGCGCGCCTGCCAACACGTCCGCCACGGCGGCGATGGCACCCGGCGCGTTAACGAAAATACGCAACCCAGCACCGCCTGCATCGGCCACCACCCCGTCGATTGGCGCGACAGCACGGCCCAAAAGTTTGAGCTGATCGGATTCCATCGTCGCCTCGACGGTGACGACGACCTTGGACCCCGCTTCCAGATGTTCGCGCGCGGCCTCCAACGTGTCGGAGAACAAGGTAACCTCGTAACCGCCGGTGGTATCGGACATCTGGGCAAAGGCAAACCGGTTGCCCCGCGCCGACTTGCGCTCCTGCCGACCGGCCACTACCCCGGCGAGCTTGGCGACGAGCGGGCCGGCGGTGGCTTTTTCTGTCACTTCGTCCAACGTCAGAACGCCCTTGCGCCGCAATGGACCCATGTAATCATCCAGCGGATGGCCGGAGAGATAGAAGCCCACGGCCTTGAACTCTTCGGTCAGCCGCTCGGCAGGCAGCCAGTCGTCGCAGGGCGGCATACGCGGTTCGGGCAGATCGTCGCCCGCCTCCCCGAAGAGGGATACCTGATTGCTGGCCTTCTGTTCATGCACCGCCGCGGAATACGCCACCAGCCCGTCCAGTGCCTCGAACACGCGCCTGCGGTTCGGGTCGAGCGCATCGAAGCCGCCCGCCCGCGTCAGCATTTCCAGCGGCCTCTTGCCCACCCGTTTGAGGTCCACCCGGCGGGCCAGATCGAAAAGCGTGGCGAAGGGGCGGTCAGCGCCATTGACCTTGCGGCCATCGGTGATTAGGCGCATCGCCTCCACGCCCACGTTCTTCAACGCGCCCAGCGCATAGACAAGCGCGCCATCCACCACCTTGAAGGTCGCATCCGACCGGTTCACGCACGGCGGAACCCAAGGCAGTTCCAGCCGCTTGCGAACCTCTTCGAAATAGATCGCCAGCTTGTCGGTCAGGTGGATATCGCAGTTCATCACCCCGGCCATGAATTCCACCGGGTGGTTCGCCTTCAGCCAAGCGGTCTGGTAGCTGACGACAGCATAGGCGGCGGCGTGTGACTTGTTAAACCCGTAGTTGGCGAATTTTTCGAGCAGGTCGAAAACCTCGCTCGCCTTTTTCTTGTCGACGCCGTTGGCCATCGCACCCTTTTCGAACTTGGGGCGTTCCTTGGCCATCTCCTCGGCGATCTTCTTACCCATGGCGCGGCGCAAAAGGTCGGCGCCGCCGAGGCTGTAGCCCGCCATGACCTGCGCGATCTGCATCACTTGTTCCTGATAGACGATGATGCCTTGGGTCTCTTCGAGAATGTAGTCGATGCTCGGGTGCACGGATTCGCGTTCACGCAGCCCGTTCTTGACTTCGCAATAGGTGGGGATGTTCTCCATCGGGCCGGGACGGTAGAGCGCCACGAGCGCCACAATGTCTTCGATGCAGGTGGGCTTCATCCGTTTCAGGGCATCCATCATGCCCGAACTTTCCACCTGAAACACGGCGACCGTCTTTGCGCTGGCATAAAGACGATAGGATGCCGGATCATCCAGCGGGATGGCCGAAATGTCGTCCTCCAACCCCTCTGGCGGCGTATAAAGCTCGGTCCCGTCCGCCGCGATATGCAGATGCCGGCCCGATGCCTTGATCTGGTCCACCGCGTTCTGGATCACGGTGAGGGTCTTCAGCCCCAGAAAGTCGAACTTCACCAGCCCGGCCTGTTCCACCCATTTCATGTTGAACTGCGTTGCCGGCATGTCGGAACGCGGGTCCTGATAAAGCGGTACGAGCGCATCGAGCGGCCTGTCCCCAATCACCACACCCGCCGCATGGGTGGAGGCATTCCTGAGCAGACCTTCGACCTGTTGCCCGTACTCGAGCAGCCGCGCCACGACCTCTTCGTTGCGGGCCTCCTCGCGCAGGCGCGGCTCATCCGCCAACGCCTTTTCGATGCTGACGGGTTTGACGCCTTCGACCGGGATCATCTTGGAAAGCCGGTCCACCTGCCCGTAGGGCATCTGCAACACGCGCCCCATGTCGCGTACGGCCGCCTTGGACAGCATCGCGCCGAAGGTGATGATCTGGCCCACCTTGTCGCGGCCATATTTCTGCTGAACGTACTGGATGACCTCTTCACGCCGATCCATGCAGAAGTCGATATCGAAGTCGGGCATCGAAACCCGCTCCGGGTTGAGGAAGCGTTCGAAAAGCAGCGAATAGCGCAGCGGATCAAGATCCGTGATCGTCAGCGCATAGGCGACGAGGCTGCCCGCCCCCGAGCCCCGCCCCGGACCCACGGGGATGTCGTGATCCTTGGCCCATTTGATGAAATCGGCAACGATCAGGAAGTAGCCCGGAAAGCCCATGCCTTCGATGATGCCAAGTTCGAAGTCGAGCCGCTTTTCGTATTCCTCCACTGAAACCGCGTGGGGAATGACGGCAAGCCGTTCCTTGAGGCCTGCATGGGCCTGCCGTTTCAGTTCTTCGATCTCGTCATCGGCGAACTTGGGCAGGATCGGCGCGCGGCGGTAGGCCATGAAAGCGCAGCGGCGCGCGATCTCGACAGTGTTATCGATCGCCTCCGGCAGGTCGGCGAAGAGCGTGACCATTTCGGCGGGGGACTTGAAATAATGCTGCGCCGTGAGCCGCCGGCGGGGCTGCTGCTGGTCGACATAGGCGCCTTCGGCAATGCAGATCAGCGCGTCATGCGCCTCATACATTTCCGGTTTCGGGAAGTAGACATCATTGGTCGCCACGAGCGGCAGCCCCATGGCATAGGCCATCTCCACAAACCCGCGTTCCGTGGTTCGCTCCGCTTCGGGCTGCCCGTCCTCGCCCGGATGGCGCTGCAATTCGACGTAAAGCCGGTTCTCGAACGCAGCCGCAAGGCGCTTCATCAGCGCCTCCGCCGCCGGGGCCTGCCCTTTCTGCAAGAATTGACCCACCGGCCCGTCCGGGCCACCGGTCAGACAGATGAGCCCGCCTGAATGCGCCTCGATCTGCTCCAGCGTGACTTCGGGGCGCGCGCCACCCTTGTCGATATAGAGGGCCGAGTTCAGCTTCATCAGGTTTTCGTATCCCGCCTCGGACTGCGCCAGCAGAACGAGGGGGGCAGGTGCACGCGGGGTTTCCCCGGGACGGACCGGCGCATAGGCCACGTCAATCTGGCAGCCGAGTATGGGCTGGATACCCGCATCGGCCATCGCGACGGAGAATTCCAACGCCGCGAACATGTTGTTGGTATCGGTCAGCGCCACGGCAGGCATGCCCGCATCGCGACACATGCCCGGCAGTTTCTTCAGCCGCAGCGCGCCTTCCAGCAGGGAATATTCCGAGTGGGTGCGCAGGTGAATGAATCGGGGATCGTTTGCCATGACCGAACCTTACGGGACACCGCCCGCCCCGACCAGAGGCGCGGAACCGGCCTTTGCCTTTTCTCTTGCCAAGTCGGGCATCCCGCGCTTAGCCTTGGGTCCACTTGCCCGCGCTGTCTTCTACGTCGCATCGAACACAGCGCTCCACGGGCCCCGGTACCGCGACAGGTCTTATTTCAGATGGACATCACTTTTCTTCTCAATGGAGAAGTCGTGTCGCTATCCGGCATTTCCCCAACGACGACATTGCTGGACTGGCTTCGCGAGGAACGCGGCCTTACGGGAACCAAGGAAGGCTGCAACGAAGGCGATTGCGGGGCCTGTTCCGTCATGATCGCGGATGAACAGGGCGCGCGCGCGCTGAACGGCTGCATCCTGTTCCTGCCCCAGATCGATGGACGGCACGTGATTACGGTCGAAGGACTGAGCGCAGCGGACGGCACGCTGCACCCGGTGCAGGAACGGCTGGTGGAATACCATGGCAGCCAATGCGGTTTCTGCACGCCGGGCTTCGCCGTGACGATGGCGACCGCGCATCTGAACGGCGCGCGCGATCACGACACGCAACTGGCGGGCAACCTTTGCCGCTGCACCGGATACGCTCCGATCGTCCGCGCCGCCGAGGCCGCCGCTGGGGATCCGGTCCCGCCACATCTGGCCAGTTTGTCGGACTTCAAGGCACCGCATGCCGCCGCGCGGGCGCCGGAAATCGGCACGGAATCTGATACGACCGCATTCCAACCGAGGGATGTGGCTACGCTGGCTGAATGGTATCTCGCCCATCCCGAGGCCACGCTCATCGCCGGGGCAACGGACGTGGGCCTGTGGGTCACGAAAGGGTTCCGCGATCTGGGCCCGGTCGCCTTCCTTAACCGCTGCGAGGGCCTCGCCGGTGTGGAAATGACCGAGGAGGGATGGCGCATCGGTGCCATGACGACGCTGACGACCTTCGAACAGGCGCTTGCCCCGCATTTCCCCAGTCTGGGGGCCATGCTGCGGCGCTACGGGTCGGTTCAGGTGCGCAACGCCGCCACGGTCGGCGGCAACATCGCCAATGGCTCCCCCATCGGGGACAGCCCGCCTGCGCTGATCGCGCTAGGCACCCGATTGCACCTGCGCCGGGGGGCGGATCGGCGCAGCCTTCCGCTCGAAGAGTTCTTCATCGAATACGGCAAGCAGGACCGGGCAGAGGGCGAATTCGTCGAAGCGGTCACGATCCCGGCCCAGCCCGATACCCTGCGCTGCTACAAGATTTCCAAACGGTTCGATCAGGACATCTCGGCGGTCTGCGGATGCATTTCCATCACCTGTGAAAACGACAGGATCACCGGGGCGCGGCTGGCCTACGGGGGCATGGCGGGCATACCGAAACGCGCAAGCGGGGCGGAAGCGGCGCTGTTGGGAAAACGTTTCGAAGAATCTGCAATACGTGAAGCGATGACCGTGATGGCCGAGGATTTCACGCCGCTGTCTGACATGCGCGCCTCCTCCGGCTATCGGCTCGAAACGGCACAAAATCTTTTGCTACGGTATTTCCATGACATGAACGGCGCACAGACGGACGTGCGGGGAGTGATGGCATGAGCGTCGCGCGCCCCCTCCCCCATGACGCGGCGCGGCTGCACGTATCGGGCACCGCCCGGTACGTGGATGATATTCCCCTGCCCCGCACCGCCCTGCATCTTGCCTTTGGCCTGTCGACCACGGCAGCCGGGCGGCTCGACCGGCTCGACCTTGATGCGGTGCGAACGGCACCCGGGGTCGTGGCCGTGCTGACGGCGGCCGACCTGCCGAATGACTGCGATACCTCGCCCTCGAACCATGATGAACCTCTGCTCGCTACATCCGACGTGCATTACGCGGGCCAGCCGATGTTCCTCGTTGTCGCGACATCGCATCTCGCGGCGCGGCGGGCGGCACGGCTGGGCATAGCAAAGATCGAACCGCGGGCCCCCATCCTCACCATCGAAGAGGCGCTTGAAGCCGATAGCCGCTTCGAAGACGGCCCCCGAGTTTATAGCAAGGGCGACGCCCCGACCGCGCTGACCGCCGCGCCCCACCGGCTGAAGGGCCAGGTGCATATCGGCGGGCAAGAGCATTTCTACCTCGAAGGACAGGCGGCCCTCGCCCTGCCCCAGGACAACGGGGATATGGTGGTGCATTCATCGACCCAGCATCCCACGGAAATCCAGCACAAGGTCGCCGAGGCTATCGGGCGCCCCATGCATGCTGTCCGGGTGGAAACCCGCCGGATGGGCGGAGGTTTCGGCGGCAAGGAAAGCCAAGGCAATGCGCTCGCCGTGGCCTGCGCCGTCGCGGCCATGATCACGGGCCGCCCCTGCAAGATGCGCTATGACCGCGATGACGACATGATCGTCACCGGCAAGCGCCATGATTTTCGCATCGATTACGATGTGGGTTTCGACGGCGAAGGCCACATTACCGCGCTGGACGTGACGCATTACACCCGCTGCGGCTGGTCGATGGATCTGTCCCTTCCGGTGGCCGACCGCGCGATGCTGCACGCGGACAATGCCTATCACCTGACGGATGTGCGCATAATCTCGCACCGTCTTCGCACGAACATGGCAAGTGCGACGGCCTTCCGGGGCTTTGGCGGGCCACAGGGGATCGTCGGAATCGAACGGATCATGGATCACATCGCTCACACGCTCGACTATGATCCGCTGCGCATTCGGCAGGCCAATTACTACGCCGACAGCGAGGGCGGCGACGACACATCGAAGCCGGAAGAGGCTGCACGAGACGACCGTGCGCTGCCCCCGCACCCCGAGCGTGACCTCGCCTCCCGCGGGGCCGAGCCTGTGCCGTCGGGGGCGAAAGCGCCGCAGCCGGATGCCTCTGCCGCCCCGGACGGCCAGACGACGCCCTATCACCAGCCGGTCACGGATTGCATCATCAACGCGGTGACAGAACGGCTGTTGAAAAGCTCGGATTACCCCGCCCGGCGCGCGGCCATTGCGCAATGGAACGCTGAACAGCCTTTGCTGAAACGCGGCATCGCGCTGACGCCAGTCAAGTTCGGCATTTCATTTACGCTGACGCACCTCAATCAGGCGGGGGCGCTCGTACATGTCTATCAGGATGGATCGATCCACCTGAACCACGGCGGGACCGAAATGGGTCAGGGCCTGTTCCAGAAGGTCGCGCAGGTGGCGGCAGACCGGTTCGGCGTGCCGCTGGACAGCATTCGCATCACGGCGACGGACACCGCGAAGGTGCCCAATACCTCCGCCACCGCTGCCTCTTCGGGGTCCGATCTCAACGGGATGGCCGCCCGCGTCGCCTGCGACAAGATCCGCGACCGGATGGCCCGGCACCTCGCCGAAAGGCATCAGGCCGATCCCGAGGATGTCGTCTTTGCGGACGGGCAAGTCCGGGTAGGCGGCGAAACGATGAGTTTTGCCCGCGCCGCCGCTTCGGCCTATGAAAACCGGATCAGCCTGTCGGCCACCGGCTACTACAAGACCCCCGGCATCGAATGGGACCGCATCAGGGGCCGGGGGCGTCCGTTCTTCTACTTTGCCTATGGCGCGGCGGTGACGGAAGTGGTCATCGACACGCTGACCGGGGAGAACCGGATCCTGCGCACCGATATCCTGCATGACGCAGGGGCCTCCCTGAACCCGGCAATCGATATCGGCCAGATAGAAGGCGGTTATGTGCAGGGTGCCGGTTGGCTGACGACAGAAGAGCTCGTGTGGGACGAAGCCGGTGTTCTGCGCACCCATGCGCCGTCAACCTATAAGATCCCCGCCTGCTCCGACCGCCCGCCCGTCTTCAACGTCGCCCTCTGGGACGCGCCCAACCGGGCCGAAACGATCTATCGGTCGAAGGCGGTCGGGGAACCCCCGCTGATGCTCGGCATTTCCGCATGGGCCGCTTTGGCAGACGCTGCCCGCGCCTGCGGGCCGCACTTTCCCGACCTGCAGACGCCCGCTACCGCAGAGGCGGTACTTGCCGCCGTGAAGCGAGCACGCCATGGGGTTTGATCGCGAGGCATTGATCGCCGCCTGTACGCGGCACGGGCGCGTGGCGCGCGTCGTGGTGGCAGCAGTCAGAGGGTCCGCCCCGCGGGAGGCGGGTACCGCGATGCTGATCTGGCAGGGGGGGCAGGACGGCACCATCGGCGGTGGCAGGCTGGAGCATGAGCTGACCGGGCATGCACGTGCACTATTGGCAACGGGACAGTCCGAACGCATCTTTGGTCGCCATGCCCTCGGCCCGGAATTGGGCCAGTGCTGCGGCGGCAGCGTCGACATGCTGACCGAAGTGTACGACAGCCAAAGCGCCGCGGCCCTGCCCGAGGATATCGTGGCGCGCGGGCCGGGGGAAATGCCGCTTGCCGTCCGGCGATTGCTGGCGGAGGCGCGCAACGGCAAGGGCCTGCCGGACGCCAGATATCTGAATCGCTGGATGGTCGAACCGGTCTCGCGGAACGAAATGCCCGTCTGGATCTGGGGCGCGGGGCATGTGGGGCGGGCGCTCGTCAACGTGTTGGCCCCGCTGCCCGATATGGGGCTGACCTGGGTGGATACGCATCCGGATCGCTTTCCCCAAACCATCCCCGAGGGGGTGACAGTCCTGCCCGCGGCGGAGCCTGCGCGGCTCATCCCCCATGCCCCCCGCGACGCCGCCCATCTGATCGTGACCTATTCCCATGCCCTTGACCTCGCGCTGTGTGACGGGCTGCTCCGCCACGGGGCACGCTTTACCGGACTGATCGGCTCCGCCACGAAATGGGCGCGTTTTCGCAAGCGGCTTGCGGCGATGGGGCATCCTGCAGAACGGATCGGCACCATCACCTGCCCGATCGGTGATCCGGGACTTGGAAAGCATCCGCAGCAGATCGCCCTTGGCGTGGCCGCGCAACTGTTGCACCTTGGGGCGCAACCGGTGCAAATCGCGCCAGAGGAGAATACCGCGTGACCGATACGCCCCTGTTGCAGCTGGACGGACTCACCAAGGGCTACCCCGGCGTGATGGCCAATGACGATGTATCCCTGTCGATCGCGGCGGGTGAGGTCCATGCCCTGCTGGGCGAAAACGGCGCAGGCAAATCCACCCTGGTCAAAATGATCTACGGGCTGGTCAAACCCGATGCGGGCCGCATGAAAATGTTCGGCAAACCATATGATCCCACCGACCCCCATGCGGCACGTACCGCGGGCGTCGGCATGGTCTTTCAGCACTTCTCGCTCTTTGACGCATTGACCGTGGCCGAGAACATCGCACTGGGCATGGAAAACGCACCGAAGATGCGCGAACTCAGCCGACGTATCCGCGAGGTGTCGGAAACCTATGGCCTTCCGCTCGCGCCCGACCGGACGGTGGGCGATCTTTCTGCCGGGGAACGTCAACGGGTGGAGATCATCCGCTGTCTCTTGCAGGATCCCAAACTGCTGATCATGGACGAACCGACCTCGGTCCTCACCCCGCAGGAAGTCGAAATCCTGTTCAAGACGCTGCGCAAGCTCAGCGCGGAAGGGACGGCGATCCTCTATATCTCGCACAAGTTGGGTGAAATTCGCGCGCTTTGCGACAGTGCCACGATCCTGCGATTGGGAAAAGTGGTGGGGCATTGTACCCCGTCGGAGACCTCGGCCCGGGAAATGGCCGAGATGATGGTCGGCAACACCCTGCAAACCCCCGTGCGCGCCGGTAAAACGCCCGGCGACGTGGTGCTGGAACTAAAGAACCTCTCGGCCCGTTCGCCCAGCGCTTTCGGCATGCCGCTTCGGGAGATCAGCGTTTCCGTCAGGCGGGGCGAAATCCTCGGCATCGGGGGCGTGGCAGGGAACGGGCAAGACGAATTGTTGGCCGCCCTTTCAGGCGAAACCCTGTCGCCCCGGGGAACGATCCTATTTCAAAACAGCGACGTGGGCCTGATGGGGCCCACCATGCGGCGCGCCGTGGGCATCCTGAGCGCGCCCGAGGAACGGCTGGGCCATGCCGCGGTGCCCGACATGTCGCTTACCGAGAATGCCATGCTGACCGGTGCGGCCCGCGAAGGCCTGGACCGGGGCGGGCTGTTGGATTGGCGCGCTGCCCGTGACTTTGCCAAACGGATCATCGAGGCCTTCGATGTCCGTACGCCCGGCCCCGCCAATGCGGCGCGGTCGCTTTCCGGCGGGAACCTGCAGAAGTTCGTGATCGGGCGCGAGGTCTTGCAGCGCCCGGAGCTGCTGGTGGTGAACCAGCCGACATGGGGCGTCGACGCCTCAGCCGCTGCGGCCATCCGCCAGGCCCTTCTCGATCTGGCAGAAAACGGAGCGGCCATTGTCGTGATCTCGCAGGATCTGGACGAATTGATGGAGATATCGGATCGCTTCGCGGCGCTGAACGAGGGCCGTCTGTCGGAGCCGCGCCCGGCGCAGGAACTGTCGGTCGAAGAGATCGGCCTGATGATGGGTGGATCGCACGGGATGGAGGTTGCGCATGTCTGACCGGACGCGCCGAATGGCGACCCGACCCTCCGGGGGGGATTTTGAACCATTTGGAAGAAAGAGGCCGCGCGCGTGATCCGGTTCGAGAAACGGCCCCAGCCCAGCCGCGCCCTGTCGCTCGCCACCCCGTTGCTGGCGGTGCTCGCCACCATGATCTTTGGCGGGCTGCTGTTTATGGCGCTGGGCAAAGACCCCGTCACCTCCATCGTCACCATTTTCTGGGAGCCATTGTTCGGTGAGTTCGCTTTTTATTACCGCCCGCAGCTGCTCATCAAAGGGGCGCCGCTGGTCCTGATCGCTATCGGATTGTCGCTGGGCTTCAAGGCCGGCATCTGGAACATCGGGGCCGAGGGGCAGTACATCATAGGTGCCATCTTCGGTGCGGGCGCCGGGCTGGCCTTCTATCCGGCAGAGGGGTGGTTCATCTTTCCGCTGATGATCCTTGCCGGGGCGTTCGGCGGCTGGATCTGGGCGATGATCCCCGGCTTTCTGAAGGTGCGCTTCGGGACGAATGAAATCCTCGTATCATTGATGCTGGTCTACGTGGCGGAGCAGTTTCTGGCCTCGATGTCATTAGGGCTGCTCAAGAATCCCGAAGGCTTCGGTTTTCCCGGCTCGCGGAACCTGCAGCAATATGAGCCTGCGCATAATGCCGAACTGCTGGCCGGGTCCGGAATGCACTGGGGCGTTGTGGCGGCGCTTATTGCGGTGATCTTCGCCTATGTCCTCCTGACGAAACACAGGCTGGGCTTTGCGATCCGCGTTACGGGCGAAGCACCCCGCGCGGCACGCTTTTCGGGGGTGAGCCCTGCCCGGCTTATCCTGTTCTGCATGGGTCTTTCCGGCCTGCTGGCTGGGCTCGCGGGCATGTTCGAGGTTTCGGGCCCCGCCGGGCAGATCACGATTGACTTCAACGTAGGCTACGGTTTCACGGCGATCATCGTGGCGTTCCTCGGTCGGCTCCATCCTATCGGGATCCTTCTGGCCGGGGGTCTGATGGCGCTGACCTACATCGGGGGGGACATTGCGCAGTCGAACCTCGGCCTGCCCGCCGCCGCGATCCAGGTGTTCCAGGGCATGCTGCTGTTCTTCCTTTTGGCCTTCGACATCCTGACCAACTACCGGCTCCGCCGGCAACACACGGCGGAGACGGCCTGATGGATCTTTCGGCGATCAACCCCCTGCTCTTCGTGGCCGGGTTTCTTGTGGCGGCGACACCGCTGATTTTCGCGGCCATTGGCGAGTTGGTGGCCGAAAAGTCCGGCGTGCTGAACCTTGGCGTCGAAGGCATGATGATCACCGGCGCGATCTGCGGTTTCGCCACTGCGGTCGAAACCGGCTCTCCACTTCTCGGGTTCGCCGCTGCCGCTGCAGGCGGGGCGGCACTGTCGCTGCTGTTTGCATTCCTTACGCAAGTCACGCTTGCCAATCAGGTCGCATCCGGCCTTGCGCTGACGCTTTTCGGGTTGGGCCTTTCCGCCCTGTTGGGTCAGGGCTACGTCGGGGTGAAGCCGCCCCGGCTGGGCGATATCGACTTCGGCCCGCTGGCTGACATCCCGGTGATCGGGCCCATTCTCTTTACCCATGACATCATTCTTTATCTTGGGATCGCGCTCGTCGCCGGGGTCTGGGTGCTGCTCCGCTTCACCCGGGCGGGGCTGATCCTGCGGGCGGTCGGCGAAAGCCATAATGCGGCGCATGCGCTGGGGTACAAGGTTCGCCGTATCCGCACCCTTGCCATCGTCTTCGGCGGTGCCTGCGCGGGACTGGGCGGTGCCTACATCAGCCTGATCCGCGTCCCGCAATGGACAGAAGGCATGACCGCGGGCGTGGGCTGGATTGCCCTCGCGCTCGTGGTATTTGCCAGTTGGAAGCCCTGGCGCTTGCTGCTGGGTGCCTATCTTTTTGGCGGTATCACCCAGTTGCAGCTCAATCTGCAGGGGGCGGGCGTTGCCATACCGGTCGAGTATCTGGCAATGTCGCCCTACCTCATCACCATCCTTGTGCTGGTGATCCTTTCGGCGGATAAAAGTGCCGCACCGGCCTCGCTTGGCCGGAACTTCCACGCCTCGGGTTAGAGGCATCGAGTAAGCCCCGACTAACGGGGCATCAACAGGGGAGACCTTCATGAAATTATCAACGATTCTGACCAGCGCCACGCTGGCGCTCGGCCTCGCGACCGGTGCGGTCGCGCAGGACAAGACCAAGGTAGGCTTCGTATACGTGGGCCCCGTGGGCGACGGCGGCTGGACCTACGAACACGATCAGGGCCGGCTCGCCGTGGAAGAGGAGTTCGGCGACAAAGTCGAAACCGTATACGTTGAGAACGTGGCCGAAGGCCCCGATTCCGAGCGGGTCATGACGCAGATGGCGCTCGACGGTGCAGATCTGATCTTTACCACGTCCTTTGGGTACATGGACCCGACGATCAACGTGGCGAAGAAATTCCCGGACGTGAAATTCGAACACGCCACCGGCTACAAGCGGGCGGACAACGTATCGACCTATTCGGCACGTTTCTACGAAGGCCGCGCCATTCAGGGCCTGATCGCCGGGCACATGACCGAAAGTAACATCATCGGCTACATCGGCTCCTTCCCGATCCCGGAGGTCATCCGTGGCATCAATTCGGCCTTTATCCATGCCCGCAAGGTGAACCCGGATGTGCAATTCAAGATCGTCTGGGCCTACACATGGTTCGACCCCGCGAAGGAAGCGGACGCTGCCAAGGTGCTGATCGAACAGGGTGCCGATGTCGTGCTGCAGCACACCGACTCCACGGCCCCTCAGGCAGCGGCGCAGGAGGCGGGCAACGTCATTACCTTCGGGCAGGCCTCCGACATGGCGCAATATGGCCCCAAGCCCCGCGTCTCTTCGATCATCGATGACTGGGCCCCCTACTACATCGAACGGACCCGCGCCGTCATGGATGGTACCTGGGAATCCACTGACACCTGGGACGGTATCGGCGCCGGCATGGTTGGCATCGGCGAGATTTCCGATGCGGTACCTGCCGACGTGAAGGCCGAAGCGCTGGAACTGAAGGAGAAGATCGCCAGCGGTGAATACCACCCCTTCACCGGCCCGCTGAACAAGCAGGACGGTTCCGAGTGGCTGGCCGACGGTGAAGTCGCGGACGACGGCACGCTCGCAGGAATGAACTTCTACGTGGAAGGTCTCGAAGGGACTATCCCCCAGTAAGCAAGAACTACAGTTCTACCCCAGGGGCCGGCGCTAACGCCGGCCCTTTTCGTTTCCGCCCCCCCAGGGACTGTCCCCTTCCCCCCATTTACAAATACCTATTGTCTCATGGTTCCGTGCCGCAGCCCTATTGACCCGCCGGGAACAAGGCACGTTGCGGCGCGGCACGCTTTCACTACACTGGCCCTTCACCTTATTCGAAAAGGCCCGGCCATGATCAAAGTGCACCACCTCAACCGTTCCCGTTCCCACCGGATTCTCTGGCTGTTGGAGGAGTTGGAGCAGCCCTACACGATCATTCCCTACACCCGCGACGCGCAGACCAATCTGGCGCCTCCGGAACTGTCGCTCGTTCATCCGCTCGGCAAGTCACCGATGATCGAGATCGACGGAACGCTGATCGTGGAAAGCGCCGCAATCGTCGAAACTCTCTGCACGCGCTACGCGCCCGACATGATCCCGGACCGGGGCACAGCCGCCTACCTGAGGCATCTGGAGTTGATCCATTTCGCAGAAGGATCGGCCATGACACCGATCTTGCTGAACCTTTACGTGAGCCGGTTGGGGGACGCCGGCAAACCGCTGCACCCCCGCATATCGTCCGAACTCGATAACCACTATCGCTATATGAATTCGCTGGTCCGGCCTTCGGGGCATTTCGTACTCGACCGACTGTCCGCCGCGGACATCATGCTCAGCTTTCCCGCTGAAATCGCGATGCGTCAAAAACGAGGGGATGATTTTCCGGCGCTCGCCGGTTTCGTCGAGATGATCCAGGACCGCCCCGCCTACCGCCGCGCCACCGAAAAGGGCCGCGTCGCAGGCGATTGATAGAAAAGTTCAAGGGTGGCGCGGCCGAACCGGGCCGCGCTACCTCGTATAGCGGAAGGCGTCAGTTGTTGTGATAATCGCCGTAGGCACCGTATGTCTCACCGTAGCCATACTTCTTCATACCCTTGGCGTTGATCTGGCTCAGCACGAGGCCTGTTACACGGACCTGAACATTCTCAAGCGATTTCAGCCCCTCGCGCACCTGCCGCTGGGAAGTACTGTCCCACTTCACCGTATAGATCACCGCATCCATTGATCTTCCGATGACACGCGCATCCGGTACCGCCAGTACAGGAGGTGTATCGATGATCACGTAATCATACTTGCTGCGCAGATCTTCCAAGAACCGCGTAAATCGCTCAGAGGAGAAGATGTCCGCCGCGTTTGTCTCTGTCTTCTCGCCAATGAGGATATCGGCGTTCAAAGTAGGTTCGTGAGAGACAGCCTCCTCCAATTTCGCTTCTCCTGAAAGGACGGCAATCAATCCCTTCTTTTCCTGGATATCGAAGTATTCAGCAAAGACCCGCTTCCGGATATCCCCTTCGATCAGAAGAACCTTCTTTCCCAGACCGGTCAGGTTCTGAGCCAGCGCCAGCGACTGCGTGGTCTTCCCTTCCCCCGGAATGGATGACGTGGACATGATGATCTGTGGCGGATTGTCGATATCGGACAAAAGGATAGAGGTCCTCAAGTTCCGAATAGCCTCCGCAGCGGCAGACGTGGGCCTGTCAGTCAGATATTTCAGGACGTTTTTTCGCCTGCGGGCAGGTATCGCAGGAATCTGGCCGATCACCGTATGGCCGGTCTTTCCCTCCAGCTCTGTACTATCGCGGAAAGTATTTTGTGCGAACTCTCGCCCGAGGACAATTGCGGAGCCCAGGAAACTGCCCAGTATGAGAGATAACGTCAGTATCATCGGTTTTTTTGGCGAGGTCGGGCTCAGAGGAACCACAGCTTGAGAAAGCATACGGCTATCGGCTTGCTGTATACCTTGCTGAACGCTCGTTTCTTTCAATCGACCCAGAAAGAATTCATAAATTAACCTGCTCGCCTCAGCTTCCCTCTGCAATTGCTGAAGCGTGACAAGATCGGCTGACTGGCGCGCCGCGCGCTCTTCCTGATCAGAAATGGTTGCCTGCAATGTAGCGACTTGGTTGCTGACTCTTTCAGCTTCTAGCCGCGCTCTAGCTAGAACCTGCTGGTAGCGATTCTCGACTAAGGCTGAATCAGCTGGGGATATACTGCTAGCATTGGCCTCGTCCAAAATATTAGCCAGGGCCGGGTCATTTGAAATTTCAGCTAGACGCTCGAAATCACCTGCCTCTTTCGCATCGATCAGGGCATTGAGGCGAACCAACGCCGCAGCTTCGTCCTCCCGCGTTTCTCTGAGCCGGTCGCGCAGCTCCTTAATTCGCCGGTTCAAGAAGATCAAAGCTTCAGGGCTAACAAGCTCCGTTTGCGCATTGAATTCTTTTGCAGCTGCTTCGGCAGCTTCAAGTTGGACTTGTAATTGGCTAACCCGGTCAGTGAGCCAGACAGTAGCCTTTTCAGTGGCGGCAAATTTAATCTCTAATTGATCTTGGATGTAGAGTTCAGCAAGGCTATTAGCAATCAGCGCTGATTTTTCCGGCTGTTGCGTTACGACCGTAACCCGGAAAACAAGACTCTGCCGAATGTTACTGATGGAGATCGCGTCGAGCACATTATCGATTACTGTGTCCATAATGCGTCGCGGCGATGGTTCTTCTTTCAACTCCGGTGGTAGTCCGATTATTTCTCTAACCCACTCAACAAATCGCGAAACGCTTAGCCGAGGCTCGCTCCTCAGATGAGGATTGAATTCAGCGTCTTCTACCAAGGAAAGCTGAACCACCAACTTTTCTATCAAACCGCGTGACTTAAAAACTTCTACTTCGGTATTTATCGAAGCTTGGTCTCCCGATAACCCAGTCATAACGCTGGTGATATCGACCATCTGCTGCTCACGGCTTTCCATCGCCACCGTAGCAGTCGAAGCATAGAGGGGTACTGCAACACTGTAAGCATACCACCCCCCGATCACCAAAGCGATTAGGGTCGTCAAAATAATGAAGAACTTGCCTCGCCATAGAGTGCGGGCGACCTGCGTCAGATCGATCTCATCGTCGTCCGGAGTTGGCTCGTGGGCATCAAGCCTAGTAGGATGTTTGCCAAGCTGGAACGATTGTGAAGTCATGTAAGGTCGAGCTCGCACGGTAATAAGCACAGGATCAGAGTTGCTTCACACAACAGAACCTTAAACGCAACGCCTTAATGGCCTCCACCTGCCCCCGTGGTTGGTTTGTCATGGGATTCCCTCCACCCAAGTAAGCTGCCCCCCGAAAACTGGACACTGACGTAAGCTCTGATTTGCTGTCTGCTGATCTTCACCACGAAGTAGATCGAAGATGTCGAAACGAAAGCAACATGCCCCTGAGTTCAAGGCGAAGGTGGCGCTGGAAGCGCTGAAAGGCGAGGCGACCGTGTCGGAGCTGGCGAGCCGGTTCGGTGTGCATCCAACGATGATCAACCAATGGAAACGTGCACTGCTGGATGGCGCGTCCGGTGTCTTCGAACGTGGCGGCTGCAAGGCACCCGTCGTCGATGAAGACCAGGGCAGGGATCTGCATGCCAAGATCGCAGAGCTGGCGGTGGCCAACTCTTTTTTGGAAAGAAAGCTCAAGCCCTGGGGCGGGAAGTGAGGCGTGGCATGATCGAACGCGACCATCCTGACCTGTCGATCGGTCAGCAGTGCGCGCTTCTGTCGATACCGCGGTCGTCGTTCTACTATTCGCCGCGGGGAGAGACGGATCAGAACCTTGCGCTGATGCGGCTGATCGATGTGCAGTTCCTCGAAACACCGTTCTTCGGCGTCCGCCAGATGACCTGGCATCAGCGCAACGAAGGACATGCGGTGAACGAGAAGCGCATCCGTCGGCTCATGCGCCTGATCGGATTGATGCCGATCTATCAGAAACCCAACACCAGCAGGCCAGCGAAGGGACACAAGACCTATCCCTATCTGCTGCGCGGTCTGCGGGTGGACAGGCCAAACCAGGTCTGGTGCGTGGACATCACCTATCTGCCGATGCATCGCGGGTTCCTCTATCTGGGGGCGATCATGGACTGGCATACCCGGATGGTCCTGTCTTGGCGGATCTCGAACACGCTTGACACCGACTTCTGCGTCGAGGCGCTGAATGAGGCCATCTATCGGTTCGGGCCTCCTGACATCATTAACAGCGATCAGGGATCGCAGTTCACATCGTTTGCCTGGAGACAGACCGCCTGCGGCGGTCGGGGGTCCGCATCTCGATGGATGGCAAGGGTCGCTACCTGGACAACATCTTCATCGAGCGCCTGTGGCGCACGATGAAATACGAGTGCGTCTATCTTCACGCCTGGGAGACCGGGTCACACGCCCGCGCGGGTGTCAGGCAATGGATGGAGTTCTACAATCACCGCCGCCCACACAAGGCCCTTGGCGGACAGCCACCGGCAGTGATCTACTCGCTGCAAATCGAAACAATGCAACCCGATCAGCAGGAGCAGATCAGAGCTTAAAAAGCGCCAGATCCTGTCCAAGGAATGGGAAGCACCTCAAAGACTAAATTCCGTCCCGACTTTAGCTACACTTCATCCCCATTGAGGATCTGGCGTAATTTAAGCTACTCGTTGCACCTGCTCATCGGGGTGGTAGATGTCATTTCTTTACCGATAGACGAGCGCCGATTGGTATTGCCCCGCCGATTGGACCTGTCCCGCTTTCGTGCCGCCCCAGATGCCCGTTTAAGCCACCTTTCGTTCGAAGGCGACCGGGCTTTTCCAGCCTGAGTAGCGGCGTCGCGGATTGTAGAAGCCGTTGATATATTCGAAGATCGCCGTTTCAGCCTGTCGTCGCGTTTCCCATGACCTTCGCCAGATCAGCTCAGCCTTGATGGTTTTGAAGAAGGTCTCGACCGCCGCATTATCATAGCAATTGCCTTTGCCAGACATCGACACCATGAACCCATGTTGGCGCAGGATTTTCTGATAATCGTGAGAGCAATATTGGGCGGATTCAACCGGTCGTCGCAACACCCTGATCTCGGAGGTGTTGATGATGACGGGAAGAAGGAAGTCGGAGCGCTCTACACGGCGCAAATTATGCTCGCCAGGTCGACCGCCAGTCTGGCAACGTGAGCATCTATGCCGGTTCTGGCGGGAGATTGCAGCGGGGCTGTCCAGCGAGGAAGCTGCGGTCGCAGCGGGAGTTTCACCGCCTGTCGGAACCCGTTGGTTTCGGATTTCTGGCGGAATGCCCCCCACCCATCTCGCGGCATTGGCTCCTTTGCCGAAGTGCCGTAATCTGTCGTTCGCGGAACGCGTGGAGATTGCCATCGAATGCGCTCGTGGCACCGGCGTCCGGATGATCGCGCGAGAGCTGGGCCGATCCCCGAGCACGATCTCGTGAGATCAGGCGCAACTCGGCGACGCGCAGCGGAGAGTTTGACTATCGGGCCATTGCCGCGCAGTGGCATGCGGTTTGCTCGGCCAAGCGTCCAAAGATCAGCAAGCTCGCAGCCAATCCCGACTTGCGCGACTACGTGCAGGATCGGCTGTCCGGCCTCATTGCCACGCCGGACGGCATCGCATTCGATGGGCCTGTCGTGGTATGGAAAGGACGGCGGGCCGTTCGCCGGCAAAGCCGACGCTGGTCATCTGCCTGGAGTCCAGAGCAGATCGCGCAGCGTTTGAAGCTGGACTTCCCCGAGGATCCGACGATGCGCATCAGCCACGAAGCCATCTACCAGGCGCTCTATATTCAGGGCCGCGGGGCGTTGAGGTGAGAGCTCTCAGCCTGTCTGAGGTCCGGCCGCGCCCTCAGGTTGCCCCGCGAACGTGCCCGGAACCGCGGCAAGGCTTTCATTACCGACGCGTTGATGATCAGCGACCGCCCGGCGGAGATCGGTGACAGGGCTGTTCCTAGTCATTGGGAAGGAGACCTCATTCTCGGCCTCGGCAGCTCGGCGATCGGCACGCTGGTCGAACGCACGACCCGCTTCACCATGCTCCTGCACTTGCCCCGCATGGAAGAGCACGGGACGGCCAAGTCTGTCAAGAATGGGCCAGCCCTTGTCGGCCATGGCGCCGAGGCCGTCCGGATGCTATCGCAGGGACGATCAGCAGCCTGCCTGCCCACCTGCGTCGCTCGTTGACCTGGGACCAGGGGGCCGAGATGGCCCAACACACGCAGTTGCGGATAGATACCGGTCTCGAGATCTACTTCTGCGACCCTCAGTGCCCCTGGCAACGCGGCAGTAACGAAAACACCAACGGGCTGCTCCGGCAGTACTTTCCCAAGGGGACCGATCTCAGCCAACATGGCACCGAAGAGTTGAGCGCCGTTGCCCATGCGCTCAACACGCGTCCCCGAAAAACGCTGGCGTGGCAAACGCCCGCAGAGGCTCTCGACCGGCTGCTCAAAGAGGCTATAAACGAAGGTGTTGCGACGACCGGTTGAATCCGCCTTGTGACCCGCGATCCGAGTGATGAATGCAGCGTTTGGGCGGCATCCTGAATGCAATCGCCATTTCCAGCGCCCGGATTTCCAAGTCACGTTTCATGCGGTTGCTCACGGCCCAGCCGATCACGCGCCTTGAATGCAGGTCCATGATGACGGCCAGATACAGCCACCCCTCACGCGTCCAAATATAACTGATATCGCTTGCCCACTTTTGGTTGGGCGCATCGGTGTTGAAGTCACGATCCAGCAGGTTGGGCGCGATATTGAACTTGAAATCGCTGTCGGTCGTCACCTTGTGTTTGCGGGTTCTGACGACGGATATGCCGTTCTGGCGCATCAAACGGCCCACACGGCGATGACCGACGTCCAGGCCGATCTCCTTCAACTCCTCAGTCATCCGAGGCCTGCCGTAGCTGCCAAGACTGAGGCGCGATTGTTCTTTGATGTGAGCCAGCGTGACCAGATCAGACCGCTGTCTGCGACTGACCGGGCGGTTGCGGAATGCACGTAAGCCACGTGAACTGACATCCATGATCTTGAAAAGACGCGCCGTTTCGAAAGCCCCCACGTGTTCTTCGATGAACCTAAACCTCATGGCTTTTGGCCCGCGAAGAACTGCGTTGCTTTTTTATGATTTCCCTCTCCTCCTTGAGAATGCGCACCTCTCTGCGTAATTATTCGGGAGCGCATCATCGGCCCACAAATTGCGTTTGATCTCACGGAAACTCGTCGATTTGTGGCGCTTGACCGCGTGCCATCTCTCTGACAGACACTTTTGCATGCCACTAGGTCTCGATCTTGTGGCGTTTTTGCAGCGATAGTTGCGTGTAGACGGCTCCCATGCCATGTTCTCCAATTAGATAACTCACAGTTTTCTAATTGGAGTCGCAATTGAGGGTAGCGCGCTCCACCACACATGTCGCTTAGCGGGCTGGCTCCGGCCGTCTACGCCAAACTTAACTGTGAGCTCCGCAAAGGCTCCGCGCCGCAGGCCTTGACCGCAACTAAATCAACAGAAAGAAACAAGAACGTATTCTATACCTGAACGGCCCGGACCAGCGAGCTTGGTCATCTTAGGGACGAACTTTGCTTATGATTTTTTCAAGGGGCGGCTATGTTTGAAATTTTCTCGTATTTTGACGCATGGGTAATTCCTACCGTTTTTCTGGCCAGTTTGGCACTTTGCGGGTTTGCAGCGCTCAAATCGGACCTTTTTCTCAATCAGGATTTCATGGTTCGCGATCTTGCAGCACCGCAAGCCCAGCACACACGTCCAACACCACGCGTCGGAGGAGCTGCAATGATTGCAGCGCTGTTTTTGGGCGGGGTCCTACTATCGGATCAATTGCAATCAGACCTGAAGTTTGCGCTGCTGTCCGGTTTAGTCGTGTTTTTTGTCGGTTTGAGAGAGGATGTAGCAAGAGATATGTCTCCGAAGGTCCGTCTCGTTGCTGCCTTTATTTCGGCAGCGTTGGCAATTGAGGTGTCCGGAATGATGGTTCCAGGTTTGGGCTTACCTCAAATCGATATTCTATTCACGTCATTGCTGATCGCATTGTTTGTTACACTTGTATGGTCGGCTGGCACTGCTAATGCGCTTAACCTCATCGATGGCCTGAACGGTCTGGCTTCGGGCTACGCAATCTTGGCAGCCGCGGGGTTATTCGCCATCGCCGGTTTTACGGGCGAAACCGATATCCAGCTAGTGTCGATCTTGTTAATAGCGGCGATGTTGGGGTTCTTCGTCGTCAACTGGCCATTTGGGTGCATCTTCATGGGCGATGCTGGAGCATATGGGTCTGGTCATGTCTTGGCATGGCTCGGAATTATCTTGATGGCCCGTAACCCGGATGTTGCAGGCGTCGCTGTTTTGCTGCTACTTTTTTGGCCAGTCGCTGATACAGTTTTTTCCATAGTTCGCCGGCGTTTGGGTAAGCAGGCTGCTGGTCAACCAGACCGATCTCATTTTCATCATCTTGTCTTGCACGCACTGCAATATTTACTTGAGGATCGATTGGGCTGGCTCGTTGATTCGAGAACACGGAACTCTTTCGCATCACTAATACTCTGGCCATTTATGGCAGCCCCCATATTCTTTGGAGTTCTTTTCTGGGACAGCCCGGGTAAGGCTCTGGTTACGTTTTTATTTTTCTCATTCTTGTACGTAACAACCTATATCGCTTTAAAAACCTATTTTGTCGGCCGCCGAATCCCCTTTACAATGATGCTCGAACCTGCAGAGACTAAGTTATTGGGTCCCGACTTCGAACCCTCGACATTTTCCGGTATGTATATTCAAGGTTCTGTTGCGGTAGACGTGCAGATTTTTCGAGGGACATCCAGCAACCGCTGGTCACTAAGCACCTTAGCGGACAATGCCCGAGATTTAATATGGGAAGAGCAATTTGATTCCGAAATTGAGGCTTGGGAATTTTTTTTGATGACTGCACGAAATTTTGGCATGCAGGCTGTTATGGGCCCCCAGTTGCAACGGAGTGCGTTACAGGATTCGACCCATTCCTTTGGTTACGATTGTTAATCCTCAGAGGTGGGCGCGAGACTTCGGACCCGTGCCTAGGGTCAGGACCCATTGATTTCCGCTTAGGAGCGTGATTCACGGTTCGAAAACCTAGCGGTGAACATGTCTGATCTTTTCTGGCTGACGGATTCGCAGATGGCGCGTCTTGAGCCTTTCTTCCCCAAATCCCATGGCAAGCCTCGCGTCGATGACAAGCGCGTCCTGAGCGGGATTATCTTCTTCAATCGCAATGGCTTACGATGGCGAGATGCGCCGAGGGAATATGGCCCGCACAAAACGCTCTACAACCGTTGGAAGCGCTGGAGCGATAAAGGCATCTTTGCCCAGATGATGGTCGGCTTGGCCGCTGATCACGGCGAGCAGACGACGGTCATGATCGACGCCACCTATCTGAAGGCGCATCGAACGGCGACCAGTTTGGGCGTCAAAAAAGGGGGCGT
>NZ_LWEX01000407.1 GCF_001634885.1 Sulfitobacter sp. HI0040
CCCGTCCTCCGCCGGTTGCAGCGGCTGTTCGGCGTCGGGATCGAATTCGTCCGTGATCTCGCCCACGATCTCTTCGAGGATGTCCTCAAGGGTGATCAACCCCTGCAGCGAGCCGTATTCATCCACCACGAGGGCGAAATGCGTGCGGCGGCGCAGGAACTGGCGCATCTGCTCGTCCAGCGTCGAGGTTTCGGGCACGAAATAGGGCTTCATCGCGCCTTCGTCGATCTTGAAGTTCTTCAGCAGGGAATCGTTG
>NZ_LWEX01000408.1 GCF_001634885.1 Sulfitobacter sp. HI0040
GAACCTGCTCGACAGTATGGCGCAGTGTATGCGCGCCCGGGCGCTCTATCCAGCTACGGGGGAGCGTCTGGCGCGCATTTCCGACAGCTTCGGCCAGCGCATCGGCAGGGTTGTCCTGACCGTCCGGTCACAGGATCTGTGGTGGGCATCAGTCGCGCCAGTTCGGCCTGACGGGGGGTGCGCACATGCACCTTCAGGTCCGCCCCCCGGGTGCGAATGCGGAAGCCTCCCGAGATCTTGCCGACTTTCATCACCAGCGGCGTGTCCTCCACCTGCATTTCGGCCAGCTGGTCGCCCGGCGTC
>NZ_LWEX01000409.1 GCF_001634885.1 Sulfitobacter sp. HI0040
TGTTGAGGGCCGAATTGGCAGCACCCTTCGCGGCGGCTGTTGCCGTCGCCTGCGGGGTTGCAGCCTGTGACCGGGGCGCGACGGGGGCCGCGGCCGCGGCATTCGCCATGACTGGCGTGCGCGGAGCGAGCGCAAACTTGAGCCGTTGCACCGAGGGCATGATCGCACTGATTTCATGCAGGATCAGGTCAGAGAAATTCTGGCTCACGTAGTTGCCGAAGAAATTGGTCGGCACTTCGAGCGTGCAGATACCGTCTTCCACGTGTTTGGGTT
>NZ_LWEX01000410.1 GCF_001634885.1 Sulfitobacter sp. HI0040
CGCGTGTCTCTGGCTATGAGAGCATGGCGAGGGATGGCGATACCGTACGTCTGACGAGCACAGATAACGTAGCCTATGAAGCCGAGCGGATGTTGCTTGCGACCGGGCGGGTGCCGAACAGCGATGGGCTGAACCTCGGCGCCGCCGGGATCGAAACGGATGCCAGAGGCGGTATCATCGTCGACGACCGGATGCGCACCACCAA
>NZ_LWEX01000411.1 GCF_001634885.1 Sulfitobacter sp. HI0040
CGGACCATCTGCCGAAAGATGCCGGATAATGGCGGGCACGAGCATCCTGCCGGCCATCTGGTGGCTCTGGATCATCCTCGCGCTGATCTTCGGGGTGCTCGCCCTGCGTGTACCAAAGACCTTCTTTCTGGGCTGTGCACTCGCAGCACTGGTGATGACGATCGTCACCTATGTCTTGCCGGGATCGGGACTGCTGGCGATGCTGGCGGTCTATGGCGGCCTCGTCCTGATGTTCTGGTCCGGGCTGCGGCTGGCGCTGCGCAGCCGCCGGGGCGGAGCGCGCCCGGCTCGGCGTGAGGGGGGCGAAAACTGACCCCTTCAAGGCTGTCACCCTTGACGCAGCCCCAGACCACCTACATTCAGCCCGGATGAAAAACCACCGCCCCCTGCTGCTGTGCCTTCATGGCCTATTGCTCGCCACCCTTGTCTGGGTGACGCCTGCCGCAGCGCAGCAGGAGGGGTGGTTCACCACCGAAGCGCTCAACCCCGGATTGTCCGACCCGCCCGACGTGCTCGACCGGCGCACGCCGCTTGCCGCCATGGAAAGCTTTCTGTACCTCGCGGAGCGGGACCGCTTTGCCGAGGCGGCGCATCTGCTCGATCTGTCGGACCTGCCCGAAGACAGCCAGGCGCTACTGGGCGAACGGCTGGCGCGGGAACTGGCCGTGGTGCTGGAACGCAAGGTGGTGATCCCGTGGTCCAGCCTTGCCGATCGCCCCGACGGCTGGCTGACCGGCTCCAGCGACGACAATTCAACCGGGCGGGTGCGGCGGTCCATCCTGATCGACCGGCTGGAGGTCGATACCCACCTCGTCCCGATCCGGATCAACCGCGTCAAAGCGGGCGAGGACGCCGATGCCGTCTGGGTCTTCTCGCGCCAGTCGGTCGACAATATCCCGCGGCTCTACCGTTTCTACGGCCCGACCGCGCTGGAAAACTCCCTGCCCGACTGGGCCCGCGCCGAAGCCTTCTGGGGCATGTATGTCTGGGAAGTGCTCTTCATCCCGGTGCTGATCTTCGTAGCACTGGCGTCTTCACTGGCGGTCTACCGGGTGATGAAGCGACTGGGCGAACGCACCCCCCAGCGCTGGGGCCGCTTCGTGGCGCGTTCGCTCAAATGGCCGCTGGCGATCACGCTTTGCGCCGCCATCATCGGTATCTCGACCCGGCAGATCCTCGTGGTCTCCGGCGTGATCGACGCGATACTGAGCCCGCTGCTGCTGATCGCCTACGTGGTTTCCGCCACTCTGGCGCTGGTGCTGATCATCGACGAGATCTTCGACATGATCAGCCAGAACAACCCCGATGAACTGGCCGACCCCGAGAATTCTCACATGCGGGCCATGGCCACGACGATTTCGGCAGCGCGCAAAGCAGTGATCGTCATCGCCGTGCTGGTCGGCACGGGCGTGGTGCTCGCCTCCATCAATACGCTCAACACCGTGGGCCTGTCGCTGCTGGCCTCTGCCGGGGCGCTGACGCTGATCCTGGGCTTTGCCGCGCGCGAGGTGCTGGGCAACATCCTCGCCTCCGTGCAGATCGCGCTGAACCGCTCCGCCCGGATCGGCGATCAGCTCATGTTCGAAGGCCACTTCTGCACGGTGGAGCGCATCCACTTCACCTACGTCCAGTTGATCATCTGGAACGGCAACCGGCTCATCGTGCCGGTCAGCCATTTCGTGGGCGATGCCTTTGAAAACTGGTCGCTGGAGGATCCCGCGATGGTGCGTCCCATCAAGCTGACCCTCGCCCAGACGGCGGATGTGGAGCAGCTGCGCCGCGCCTTCTTCGACCTGCTGGACAAAGAGGACCAGGACGACGTAAGTCCGCGCTCCTCCGCCAAGGTGCATGTCACCGGGCAGGACGTCTTCGGCGTGAAGGTCCGGGTCGAACTGCCCACGTCCAACCCCGCCACCGGCTGGGAAATCGAATGCCGCGTGCGCGAAGGCCTGCTGGCCGAAGCGGTGCGTATCGAACGCGAAAGCGGGACACGAATGCTGCCCCCCGCGCAGCAGGACCTGCCCGATAACTGACCTGTTTTTGAATTGCGGCGCCCCGACCCGCAGAGAAGGATTCCCCATGGAAGAACTGATATTTGGCTGGGAGGAATGGATCGCCCTGCCCGAGCTTGGCCTCCCCGCCCTGAAGGTAAAGGTGGACACGGGCGCGCGGACCTCCGCCCTGCATGCCCATGACATCGAAGTCTTCGGCCCCGCCTCGAAGCCCAAGGTGCGTTTCAACGTCTATCCCATCGCCGGGCGCGAGGATATCGCGATCACCTGTTCCGCGCCGATCCTCGACCGGCGCGAAGTGACCTCCTCCAACGGGGAAAGCGAGACACGCTTTGTCATCTCCACCCGAATGGCCGTGGCCGGGCAAAGCTGGCCCATCGAGGTCACGCTGACCAACCGCGCCACCATGAGCAGCCGGATGCTGCTGGGCCGGCAGGCCCTGCAGGACCACATTACGATTTCCGCCACCGAAAAGCGCCTGCAGCCGGACCTCAGCTACGATGTCTACCACACCGCCACGGTCAGCCACGCCGCCCCCCAGCGCGCCCTGCGCATCGCCGTGCTGAGCCGGGAGGACAATTATTCAACCCGCCGTCTGGTCGAGGTGGGCGAAGCCCGCGGCCATACCGTGGAGGTCATCGACACCACGCGCTGCTACATGGCCATCAACCAACTGGCGCCGGAGGTGCATTACGACGGCAAGCGCCTGCCGCGCTACGATGCGGTCGTCCCGCGCATCGGCGCGTCGATCACCCCCTATGGCTGTGCCGTCATCCGCCAGTTCGAAACCATCGGGACCTATTGCGTGAACGGCTCCGCCGGTATCCTCGCCAGCCGGGACAAGCTGCACGCCCATCAGGTGCTCGCCTCCAAGCGCATTGGCATGCCCAACACCGCCTTTGCCGCCTCGCCCAAGGATACCAGCAACCTGATGGCGCTGGTGGGCAGCGCGCCGCTGATCGTGAAGCTGCTCGAATCGACCCAGGGCAAGGGCGTCGTGCTGGCAGAAACCAAGAAGGCCGCCGAATCCGTGATCGACGCCTTCCGCGGCCTCAAGGCCAATTTCCTCGTACAAAGCTTCGTGAAGGAAGCCGCCGGCGAGGATATCCGCTGCCTCGTGGTGGCAGGCAAGGTCGTGGCCGCCATGAAACGCACCGGCGCCGAAGGCGATTTCCGCTCCAACCTGCACCGTGGCGGCACGGCGCAGGTGGTGCGCATATCAAAAGCCGAACGGGAAACCGCCCTGCGGGCCGCCCGATCCTTCAACCTGAACATGGCCGGTGTGGACCTTCTGCGCTCCTCCGACGGGCCCAAGGTGCTGGAGGTGAATTCCTCCCCCGGGTTCGAGGGGATCGAGAAGGCCACCGGCAAGGATATCGTCGGCAAACTCTATGACGAGATCGAGATGCGCGCGAAACCGCGGCCCGTCCGGCGGCGTAAGAAGGCCTGACCCCCTCTGGACGGCGCCCGCCGGAATTCCTATATAAACGCTCAGGAACAGACGCGAGGCCCCGATGACCGAACAGTCCCACCCCGTAGAAGGCACGCCCTTGATCGCACCGTCCTCCACGGACCATCCGCTTTACGAGCAGGTCGTGGAGGCATGCCGCACGGTCTATGACCCCGAGATCCCGGTGAACATCTACGAACTGGGGCTGATCTATACGATCGACATCAACGAGGCCAACGAGGTCGACATCAAGATGTCGCTGACCGCCCCCGGCTGCCCCGTCGCGGGCGAGATGCCGGGCTGGGTTGCCGACGCGGTCGAACCCATCCCGGGCGTCAAGCAGGTCGACGTGGCGCTGGTTTGGGAGCCGCCCTGGGGCATGGATATGATGTCCGACGAGGCGCGGCTCGAACTGGGTTTCATGTAACCGGCCCGCGCAACCCCGACCAGGATCGCAACCCCCGGGTTGAGATCGCGAGCGCTACCGCCTATCTTGCCTGCAAAGGAGATCCTTTCATGTTCGGCATACCCGGCAAACAGGCCGTCACCCTCACCCCCGCCGCCTCGGCGCAGATCCAGCGCCTGATGAAGGCCGCCGGCCACGCGGGCCTGCGCATCGGCGTCAAGAAAGGCGGCTGCGCGGGCATGGAATACACCATGGAATACGTCGACACCGCCGATCCCGCGGATGAGGTCGTCGAACAGGATGGCGCCTGCGTGATGATCGCGCCCATGGCGCAGATGTTCCTCTTCGGGACCGAGATCGACTATGAAACCACGCTTCTGGAATCCGGTTTCAAGTTCAAGAACCCCAATGTGACCGAAGCCTGCGGTTGCGGCGAATCCATCAAGTTCGACGACAAGCTGACCGCCGGGTGAACCGGCGCGGGGGGCTGCGCCTCCGCCGGTACTTGACCTCGCGCGGCGCACCTGCGACTTCGGTATCCGACCCCTTGCGAACGGAGAACGGATGCCCCGCCAGATAGCCGCCGGAAACTGGAAGATGAACGGCCTGCGGGCAGATCTCGACTGCCTCGACGCCATCGCCGCTGCCCTTCCCGATCCCGCGCCGCAGGTGGTGGTCTGCCTGCCAGCCACCCTCCTCGCCCCCGCTACGGCACACAAGCTCTCCGGCCTTCACATCGGGGCGCAGGATTGCCACGCCGAAAGCAGCGGCGCCTATACCGGCGACATCTCTGCCGCCATGGTGGCCGACAGCGGCGCCACCCACGTCATCCTCGGCCATTCCGAACGCCGCAGCCTGCACCGCGAAACCGACGCTGACATACGCCGCAAGGTCACCGCCGCATGGGACGCCGGGCTCACCGCCATTCTCTGCCTCGGCGAAACGGAGGCGGAGCGCGACGCGGGCAACACGCTGGAGGTGATCGGCGCGCAGCTTGCCGCCTCGCTCCCCGATGCCGCGACCGACAGCAATATTGTCATCGCCTATGAGCCCGTCTGGGCCATCGGCACCGGCCGACAGGCCGAACCCGCCCAGATCGCCGAGGTACACGATTACATCCGCGCCAAGCTGACCGACCGTTTCGGCCGCCCCCTCGCCGACAGCATCCCGCTGCTCTACGGCGGCTCGGTCAAAGCAGGGAATGCCGCGGCAATCTTCGACATCGCGAATGTGGATGGCGCGCTGGTGGGCGGCGCCTCTCTCAAGGCTGCGGATTTCAACCCCATCGTCGCGGCGCTTGCGCAAAGCTGAAGCGGCACCGCCCCTTCACCCTTTTCCAAATACTCATCGCAATCCGCCCGCAGCACCGAAAGGCGCTGCGGGCAATGGTGCTACCGCGTGATGATCTCCGGCCCCATCATCAGCGTGGGCAACCACGTGCTGAGGATCGGGATGTAGGTCACCATGATCAGGAAGACAAAGAGCACCGCAAGGAAGGGCAGCGCCGCCCGGACCACCGACATCATCGGCATATTGGCGACACCGGAGGTCACGAAGAGGTTGAGGCCCACGGGCGGCGTGATCATCCCGATCTCCATGTTGACGACCATGATAATACCAAGGTGGATGGGATCGATCCCCAGTTCGATGGCGATGGGAAAGACCAGCGGTGCCACGATCACCAGCAGGCCCGAAGGCTCCATGAACTGGCCCCCGATCAGCAGGATCACGTTGACGATCACAAGGAACATGATCGGTCCGAAGCCCGCGTCCAGCATCGCTGCAGAGATTTGCTGCGGGATCTGCTCGTCCGTCAGCACATGCTTGAGGATCAGCGCGTTGGCGATGATGAACATCAACGTCACGGTCAGCTTGCCCGCCTCGAAAAGCGTATCGCGCGTGTCCCGGTGGAAGAAGGCCGTCACAAGCGCCCAGGGCCTTTGCAGCAGCGTGTATTTCCGGCCCGGGTCCACGTCGGCGGGGCCGGCGGTATGGCGCGGGTTCGGCTCCTCGACCAATGCCGCCATCGCGGGCTGGCCGGCGGGTGCGGCGGCCAGCGGCCCCATATCCCGGTAGACGAAGCTGGCGATCAGGAACGCATAGACCGCCGCCACCGCCGCGGCCTCCGTCGGGGTGAAGATACCGCCGTAGATGCCGCCCAGAATGATCACGATAAGAAACAGACCCCAGCCTGCCTCCAGCCCCGAGGCCCAGACCTCGCCCCAGCCCTGCCAGTCGCCCTTGGGCAGGTCGCGCAGCTTGGCGATGGCATAGATCGTCACCATCAGCATCGTGCCCGCCAGCAGGCCCGGAATGACCCCGGCGAGAAACATCCGCCCGACGGACACATCCGTGGCCGAAGCATAGACCACCATCACGATGGACGGCGGAATGAGGATACCCAGCGTGCCCGCGTTGGCGATGACACCGGCGGCGAAGTCGCGGCTGTAGCCCACCTGCCGCATGCCCGCGATCACGATCGACCCGATCGCCACCACCGTGGCCGGGGAAGAGCCGGAAAGGGCCGCGAAAAGCATACAGGCGAAAACGCCCGCAATCGCCAGCCCGCCGGGCAGATGCCCCACCAGCGCCACCGAAAAGCGGATGATCCGCCGGGCAACGCCCCCGGTCGACATGAAGGAGGAAGCAAGGATGAAGAACGGGATCGCCAGCAGCGTGTAATGCCCCGCCATCGCCTGGAACAGCGTCTGTGCGATGGAGGCCAAAGACGTGTCGCTGAGCACCAGCAGAAACAGGATCGACGACATGCCCAGCGAAACGGCGATGGGCACGCCGATCAGCATCAGGCCGATGACCATCGTGAAAAGGATGACTACTTCCATCGGCTCAATCTTCCGCGTTCATATGTTTGACGTCCTCGATGGCCTCTTCGGCCTCGTGGCTCACGATCAGGCTGTCCTGTTCGCCGCGCACGACCCGCAGGGTCGCTTCGATGAAGCGGAACAGCAGCAGCGCCATGCCAATGGGCAGGATCGCATAGGGAATGAACCGAGGCAGTTTTTCATAGGCCTCGCCCTCGTTCATGATCGGCTCGATAAAGCGCAGCCATTCTGGCATCGGCATATCCACGACCGCGTACCACGCCTGATCGCGGCTGTCGGCGAAGCCGGTGGGGAACCAGCGCCCGGTGGTGGCATCGAGCCCCGCAAAGGGCGCCCAGTAGTCCCACGCTCCCTTGAGCAGAAAGACGGCGTAGATGATGCAGATGACCCCGCTGATCAATGCGAACACCCGGCGCGGACCGTCCGAGAAGAGGTTGATGACAGCATCCACACCCAGTTGCGCCGTCACCTTCACGGCATAGCTCACGCCGAAGAGCACGAGCCATGCGAACAGGAATGTAACGGCCTCCAGCCCCCAGATCAGGGACATGTTGAACCCGTATCGCAGCACCACGTTGATGAAGGTGATAATGGTCATCGCGCCCAGTATGACGGCGATCACCGTTTCCTCGAACCGATGGACGAATTGCCCCAATGCGCCGCGCGGCGCATATGTCGTTGCCATGATCCCGGCCTCTCCCCGTGATGCGGATACGTCGAAGACCCCGGCCCCCCTTCATATGGGGGCCGGAGCCAAAGCGTTCCTGAAACGCTTAGTGCTTTTCGTTGATCGCCTGTGCGGCGTCGATGTTTTCCTGACCGACGTCATCGACGAACTGTTCCCAGACGGGCTTCATCGCGTCGACCCAGACCTGACGCTGCTCGGGTGTGAGCTCACGGATCTCGGTGCCGGTGTCGAGGATCGCCTGACGCGCTTCTGCGTCCACTTCGCCGACGGCGGCGTTACGCTCTTCGGTCACTTCCTCGATGATGGTCGCCAGCTGGCTGCGCACATCCTCGGGCAGACCTTCCCACCAGTCGGTGGAGGTCACGACCATGTAGTCCAGAACGCCGTGGTTGGTTTCGGTGACACCGTCCTGAACCTCGAAGAACTTTTGGCCATAGATGTTCGACCATGTGTTTTCCTGACCGTCCACAACGCCGGTCTGCAGCGCGCCGTACACTTCGGAGAAGGCCATCGGCTGCGGGCTCACGCCGATCGCTTCCATTTGCGCCTTGATCACGTCGGAAGGCTGAACGCGGAACTTCAGGCCATTGGCGTCTTCGGGCAGCATCAGCGGCTTGTTTGCCGACATCTGCTTCATGCCGTTGTGCCAGAATGCGAGACCGGTCAGGCCACGGCGTTCCATGGAGTTCTTCATCTCCGCGCCGACTTCGGAGTTCTGGAATTCGTCAACCGCTTCGATGTTCTTGAAAACGAAAGGCAGATCGAACAGGCGGAAGACCTTGGTGAACTGCTCGAACTTCGACAGCGAAGGTGCCGCCATCTGGACGTCGCCCTGAAGCATCGCTTCGAGCACCTTGTCGTCGTCATAGAGCGTGGAGTTCGGGAAGACTTCCATGCAGGCCTTGCCGTTCATCTCTTCGTTCACACGCTGCTCCAGCAGCGAGGCCGCTAGACCCTTGGGGTGCTTGTCGGTGTTGGTCACATGGCTGAACTTGATGACGATCTCGCCATCTTCGCAGGCCGCGGCAACGGCGGTCGCGCTGACCGAAAGGGTGAGCGCCACTGTGGCGGCGGTAAGCATTTTCATGATGTCTCCTCCCAGAGATATGGAATCACGGTTCGCATCCGGGGATGCGCTGGGGGGCATGAAAGGGCTTTGCCAACCTTCCGGCAACAGAAGGTTTACCCACGGTCAAAAACTGGATTTATATGTTAAATATCAGTTTTTTACATCACTTTGTTCGCCTGATATACCACGCTGCATCACGCACATTGTGCGAAAATCCGCACAGGTAATGCCGGGCTTGTGCGGTTTTCCGCACAGTCACGATCGGAAGGTTTCCGGTTTGATCCCGTAACGGGCCAGTTTGTCGTAGAAGGTCTTGCGCGGCAGCTTCAGCGCCTGTGCCGCATCGCTGGCACTGCCGCCCGCCCGCCGCAGCGCCGTACGCAAGAGCGATTGTTCCACCTGCGCCATCTGTTCCGCCAGCCCGAGCGAGGCGTCAGCCCGCGGCTGTTCGTTCACGCCCATCACCAGCCGCATCGCCTCGGACATCAGGGCGCGGGCATTGCCGGGCCAGTCCCGGGACATCAGATCGGCCACGATCTCCGGCGTGACGTCGGGCGGGCGCAGGCCAGCCTGTTCGGCCGCCTGATCCACGTAACGGCGGAACATCTCGGGGATGTCCTCGGGCCGTTCGGCAAGCGCGGGGATGCGCACCTGCATCACGTCGAGCCTGAAATAGAGATCGGCGTTGAACGCCCCCTCGTCTACCGCGCGCAGCAGATCGCGGGTGGCCCCGGCAATAAGTCGCGCGCGTCCGGGCTGTTCCAGCGCCTCCCCCAGCGAAAGCTGCGTCTGCGCGGGAAGCTGCACGATCTCATCGAGAAAGAGCGAGCCTTCCCCGGCATCGCGCAGCGCCTCCTCCAGCCCCTCGGGCGAAAGCCCGGCGGCGGCACGTTTCACGAAAGGCGCCTTGGACCGCAGGGAAGACAGGTGGATCACCTCCGACACTTTCGAGATGCCGGTGCCCGGCTGGCCGGTGACCAGCACGTCGCCTTCCGTGCGCGCCGCGCGGCGCACGCGGGCGCGCAACCCTTCGGCCAGATTGGAGGTGCCGAAGATCATCCGCGCCGCCGGATCGCCGCTTTCGACCACATGGCGCATCCGCCGGAGTTCGAGCACCAGTGCCCGGCTTTTCAGCGCCCGTTCCACCACCGCGACCAGATCGGCAGAGGCACAGGGCTTTTCCAGAAACCCGAAGGCGCCGCGCGTCATGGCCTGCACCGCCATCGGGATGTCGCCCTCCCCCGTCAGCAGGATCACCGGCAGATCCGGATCCTGCGCATGGGCATAGTCCAGCAGATGAAAGCCATCCCGCCCGGGCATCCGGATGTCGGACAGGATCACCCCGTCGAAGCGTTGCGAAATGCGGTCTTTCGCCGCCACGAAGGAGCCTGCCGGAATGGGGCGCATATCGGCCAGTTCCAGCGTCTGGCAGAGCGCTTCGCGCACGGCGGCGTCATCGTCCACCAACAATACATCGCGTGTCATGCAGCCTCCGCCGCGGGATCGGTCCGTTCGAGCGTGACGGAAAAGACAGCGCCCGTTCCGGTATTGGCACCCCGGATCTGGCCGCCGAAACTTTGCACGATGCCGTAGCTGATCGAGAGCCCCAGCCCCATGCCGCCGGTGCCGCCGACGCCCTTGGTGGTGTAGAAGGGATCGAACACCTTGTCGGGCGTCTCGATCCCCGGCCCGGTGTCCTGCACCAGAACGACGACGCGGTCGGCCTCGGTTTCCATTTTCACGGTCAACCGCCGTTCGTCGCTGTCGGCCATGGCATCGGCGGCATTGGCGATGAGGTTGACGAAGACCTGCCCCAGACGCACCTCGCCCCCCCGAACCCAGAGCGGTTCCGGCGGGGGCGCATAGACCAGCGTCACCCCCGCGTCACGCAGGGTCGTTTCCGTCAACTCGATGGCGGCGCGCAGTACCGCGCCCAGTTCCACACGTTCCTGCCGCATGTTGTCCTGCCGGGCAAAGGCGCGCAGGTTCTGGATGATCCGGCCCATGCGCCGGGCCAGATCGGCGATCCGGCCAAGGTTGTCGGCCGCCCGTGCTGCATCGCCCCGGTCCAGAAACTGCTGACCGTTTTCGGCAAAGGAGCGGATCGCCATCAACGGCTGGTTCAATTCGTGGCTGATACCGGCGCTCATCTGACCCAGTGCGCTCAGTTTGCCCGCCTGCACCAGATCGGCCTGCGCGCGGCGCAGGGCCTTTTCGGCCTCCTCACGCTCGGCGGCTTCGCGCAGCAACCGCTGGTTGGTGTCATGCAGCGCGGCGGTCCGCTTGGCCACCCGCGCCTCCAGCAAGGCGTTGGCGCGCGCAAGGGTCTGCCGCCGCTCGGCGGCGAGGTAGAGCAGCGAGCCAAAGGCAAGGCAGAGCGCGGCCACCGCCGCCGCCTGCGCCACGGCCAGCCGCCGCAACGGCGCGGTATCGAGCAGTACCTCCCCCGTCAGGCCGATGACCGGCAGCGCGCGCGTCAGGTGCAAGGCCTCCAGCGGCAGGTATTTCCCCATGCCCAGCCGCCACAACTCATGCCCGCCCACCACGCGCTGCTCGAACGCCGGTGCGGGGGCGTCCGGTGGGGCCAGCGGCGCCCCCGTGATCCCGCGCCGCCAGAACAGCATCTCGGACCGGTTGGTGATCAGCACGACGCCTTTCGCATCGGTGAAATAGGTGGCGGGGGTGCTGCCGCGCCAGTTGTAATCGATATTGCGCAGATCGGTGGTGACCATCACCGCCCCCTGCACCGCCCCCTCCGGGCCAAAGACCGGGGCCGCGTGGAAAAAGGCGCGCGATGTCAGGGGCGAGGCGTCACCATGCCCCCAGCCAAGCGCCCCGTTGAGCGCCCGGCGCAGGAATCGCGGCCTGCCCATGTCGCGGCCCGGGGCGGAGAGTGAGGCCGCGATGACACGGCCCTCGGTATCCACCACCGCCACGTCCAATGCCGCCGTCTTGTCGGCCACCCGCTGCAACAGGTCCGAAGCGCCCGATATTCCGCGCCCCGCCTGCAGCAACTCATCGACCACCGGATGATCGGCCATCAACACCGCAAGGTCGCGATACCGCTGCAACTGGCCGACCAACCGGTCACTGGCGAGGGCGAGGTCCGCCTCCCCCCGCGCTTCGAGCTGGTCGAGGCCCTGCATGAAACTCAGCCGCCAGACCGCCGTCGCCAGCGTCGCCACGACCGCCAGAAACGCCAATACGACGACGATGCGATGCCTGCGTGCCCTGATCATCGCAGCAGATTGCACGACAGCCCTTGCCTTGACCAGACCCCGGGGGTCATCTGCGGGGATGCAAACACTCGATCTATCCCCCCGCGACCCGCAGTTCGTGCAGAACCCCTATGCCGCCTACGATGCGGCGCGGAGGCGCGGCCCCGTGCTGTATTGGGAGCAATACGGCATGGCCGCCGTCTTCGACGCGGCGTCGGTGCGGGCGCTGTTGCGTGACAAGCGGCTGGGGCGCGAAGCGCCTGCCGGGGCGGAGACAGACACGCCCGCCCATCTGACGGCGTTTCACGCGGTCGAAGCCCATTCGATGCTGGAACTGGAACCGCCCCGCCATACCCGCTTGCGCGGGCTGGTGCTGCGGGCCTTCACCTCGCGCCGGATCGCCGGGCTCGGCCCCGACATCGCCGCCGTGGCAGACGCGTTGATCGCCGCCCTTCCCCGCGATGCCCCTTTCGACCTTGTGGCGGCCTATTGCACCGAACTCCCCGTGCGCATCATCGCCCGCCTTCTGGGCGTGCCGGAGGATATGGCCCCCGATCTGCTGCGCTGGTCGCACGACATGGTGGCCATGTATCAGGCCCGGCGCGAAAGGGAGATCGAACATCGCGCCAATGCCGCCGCCGCCGAATTCACGGCCTTCCTGCGCGACTATATCGAACACCGCCGTGACCGCCCCGGGGATGACCTGATCTCTCACCTCATCGCGGCACGGGAAGAGGACGGCGCGCGGCTTTCGACCGACGAGATGATCGGCACCTGCATCCTGCTGCTGAACGCGGGCCACGAGGCCACGGTGCATAGCCTCGGCAATGCCGTGAAGTGCCTGCTGGAGCACGACACACCGCTGACAGCACTCGCCCCCGACCGGGTGGCGGCGACGGTGGAGGAACTGCTGCGCTACGACCCGCCGCTGCATATGTTCACCCGCCATGTCTACGAAGACGTGGACGCAGGCGGTGAGACCCTGTGCGCAGGCAGCGAAGTCGCCCTGTTGCTGGGTGCGGCCTGCCGCGACCCGGCCCGCTTTGTTGATCCGCATATCTTCGACCCGGCCCGCACACCGGCCCCCCATGAAGCCTTCGGGGGCGGGCCGCATTTTTGTATCGGCGCGCCGCTCGCCCGGCTGGAAATGCAGATCGCCCTGCCCCGGTTGTTCGACGCCCTGCCGGGCCTCAGGCTGGCCGGGGCGCCGCACTACGCCGACAGCTACCATTTCCACAAGCTCGACCGCCTGATGCTGCAGGCCTGAGCGCGTCAGAGCGGCAGCATGGTGGTGGACTTGATCTCCTCCATCGACAGCAGCGCCGTGACATTGTGCACCCGCACCTCAGAGATGAGCGCCTGATAGAAAACGTCATAGGCGCGGGCATTCTTGACGCGCACCTTCAGGATATAGTCGATATCGCCCGCCAGCCGGTGCGCCTCCTGCACTTCGGGCCGGTCCTGCAGCGCCTTGAGGAAGGCGGCTTGCCATCCCGCGTCATGCTCCGAGGTGCGGATCAGCACGAAAAAGCACGCCTCGAATCCCAGCGCCTCGGCATCCAGCACGACGGTATGCTGACCGATGACGCCCGCCTCCCGCATCTTGCGGATTCGGTTCCAGACGGGCGTCTTGGAAGAGCCCACTTCACGCGCGATATCGTCCAGCGACTGGCTGGCGTCGCGCTGTAGCTGAGCCAGAATTTTCCGATCGGTCTCATCTATCCGAACACTCATTCCAAAGTTCTCCTTCTTGCGCGACAGGCGTTCTCAAAAAGCCGGTGGCTGGTACGTATGTCCTTATTCACCGCCCCCGCTAGCGAAATATCAGAAAATTTTCCTATGTATAGCCTCAAGCAACGCGAGGACGCCCAATGGATCATTTTCCCATCTTCCTTTCCACCAAAGGACGGCATGTCGTGCTGTCCGGTGGCGGCGAAGCGGCGCTGGCCAAGCTGCGGCTCCTGCTGAAAACCGAAGCCCGCATCCACGTCTTCGCCCCCGACCCCGCGCCCGAGATCATCGCATGGGCGCAGGCGGACAGGCTGATCCTGCAGCAGCGTCCGCTGGCGGCGGGCGATGTCGCCGGGGCCGCCCTCTTCTATGCCGCCGACGAGGATGAGGACCAAGACGCCCGCACCGCCGCCATCGCCAAGGCCGAAGGTGCGCTGGTGAACATCGTGGACAACCTGCATGACAGCGCCTTCATCACCCCCGCCATCGTCGACCGGGACCCGGTGACCGTCGCGATCGGCACCGAAGGTGCTGCCCCCGTTCTTGCCCGCGCCATCAAGGCCGACCTCGAAGAGCGTCTGCCCAGCACGCTTGGCACCCTCGCGCGGATCGGCAAGGGCTTCCGCAAGATGGCGGATGCCCTGCCCTTCGGTCGCGCCCGCCGCGATTTCTGGCGCGAGTATTACTTCAGCGCCGGCCCCCGGGCGATGGATGCCGGGGCGGATCATGTGCCCGCGGCCCTCGATGCGCTGCTTGAGGATCATCAGAGCCGCCGCGCCCGTGATGGCCATGTCGCCTTCGTGGGCGGCGGCCCGGGCGATCCGGAACTGCTGACACTCAAGGCGCGCCGCGCCCTCGATGAAGCGGATGTGGTGATCTATGACCGGCTCATCTCCCCCGCGATTCTCGAACTCGCCCGCCGCGAGGCGCTGATGATCGACGTGGGCAAGGAAGGCTTCGGCCCCTCCACCGCGCAGGAAACGATTAACGACCTGCTGGTGGAACACGCCCGCAAGGGCGCGCAGGTGGTCCGGCTGAAATCCGGCGACGCCACCGTTTTTGGCCGTCTCGACGAAGAGATCGAGGCGCTCGATGCCCATGGGCTGGGCTGGCATATCGTGCCGGGGATCACTTCCGCCTCCGCCGCCGTGGCGGCCATCGGTCAAAGCCTGACCCGCCGGGGCCGCAATGCCGCTGTCCGGTTCATCACGGGCCATGACATGAAAGGCTTTGCCGATCACGACTGGGCCGCGCTGGCCCGTCCGGGCGAAGTTGCCGCGATCTACATGGGCAAGAAATCCGCCCGCTTCATTCAGGGCCGACTGCTGATGCACGGCGCCGACCGTCATACGCCTGTCACCGTGGTCGAGAATGCTTCGAGACCGGAGCAGCGCGTTCTGGCCACCACGCTGGACCGTCTGCCCGCCGAATTGGCGGCAGCCGAGATGACCGGCCCCGCCCTGACCTTCTACGGTCTGGCCCCGCGTGCCGCGGCCCAGGCCCTGACAGACATGCCGATCGAGGAGATGGCCTGATGCCCAAACCCTTCACCCCCAAAGTGGTCACCGCCAATGCGCTGCTGGAAGGCGACGTGATCTACCAGACCGCGACGGGCTGGACCCGTGATCTGGCCGAGGCCGAAGTCCTCACAGACGAGGCGGACGCGGAGCTGCGCCTGATCGACGCGATGCAGCAGCAGGACAAGGTGGTTGGCGCCTATCTCGCGGACATGAAGATCGACGGGGGCCGTCCCCGTCCCACCCACTTCCGCGAAGATTTCCGCGCCACCGGCCCGTCCAACTACACGCACGGCAAACAGGAGCGTATCTGATGTACAGCTACACCGAATTCGACGAACAATTCCTCGCCGAAAGGAACGCGCAGTTCCGTGCCCAGGTCGAGCGCCGCATCGACGGCTCGCTCACCGAGGATGAGTTCAAACCCCTCCGCCTGATGAACGGCCTCTACCTTCAGCTGCATGCCTATATGCTCCGGGTGGCGATCCCCTATGGCACGCTGTCCTCGCGGCAGATGCGCAAGCTTGCCGATATCGCGGAACGCTGGGACCGGGGCTATGGCCATTTCACCACCCGGCAGAACATCCAGTACAACTGGCCCGAACTGCGCGACGTGCCCGATATGCTGGACGCGCTGGCAGAGGTGAACCTGCATGCCATCCAGACCAGCGGCAACACCATCCGCAACGTGACGGCGGACCATTTCGCCGGCGCCGCCGCGGATGAGGTCGCCGATCCGCGCCCCGTGGCCGAGCTGATCCGCCAGTGGTCGACCGACCACCCGGAATTCCAGTTCCTGCCCCGCAAGTTCAAGATCGCCGTCACCGGCGCCGAAGCGGACCGCGCCGTGATCAAGGCGCATGATATCGGGCTGCGCATCGTCGAGCGTGACGGCGAAATCGGCTACGAGGTCGTCGTGGGCGGCGGTCTGGGCCGCACGCCGATGATCGGCAAGGTGCTGAATGACTTCGTCTCGCAGGACGACCTGCTGCCCTATCTCGAGGCCATCGTCAGCGTCTACAACCTGCTGGGTCGGCGCGACAACAAGTACAAGGCGCGCATCAAGATCACCGTCCACGAGAACGGGATCGACGATATCCGCGCCCGGGTGGAGGAACGCTTCGCCCTGATCCGCCCCCGGTTCACCGGCGTGGACCAGCAGATGCTGGCCCGGATCGAGGCCGACTTCGCAGCGCCTGCGTTCAAATCCGCGCCCACGGCGCCCTACGACCGCGCGCGCGAACAATACCCGGCCTTCCGCGCCTGGGCGGATACGAACCTCGCGGCGCATCGCAACCCCGATTACGCCATCGTCACGATCAGCCTGAAAGCCCACGGCAAGACGCCGGGCGATGCCACGGCGGCGCAGATGCGCCTGATGGCGGACCTCGCGAAGCGCTACGGCCATGACGAGCTGCGCATCAGCCACGAACAGAACGTGATCCTGCCGCATGTGCACAAGGGCGATCTTCCTTCCGTCTATTCGGCGCTGCAGGCCGAAGGGCTGGGCACGGCCAACGTCGGCCTCATCTCCGACATCATCGCCTGCCCCGGCATGGACTACTGCGCGCTTGCGACCGCCCGGTCGATCCCGATCGCACAGGACATCGCCACCCGTTTCGACGAGCTGAAGCTGGAGCACGACGTGGGCCCGCTCAAGATCAAGATCTCGGGCTGCATCAACGCCTGCGGGCACCATCACGTGGGCCATATCGGCATCCTCGGGCTGGACCGTGCCGGCGTGGAAAACTACCAGATCACGCTGGGCGGTGACGGCACCGAAACCGCGACCATCGGCGAACGCGCCGGCCCGGGTTTCTCCGCCGATGACATCGTTCCCGCGGTCGAACGGCTGGTGATGGCCTATCTCGACCGGCGCGAAGACCGTGAAGAGACATTTCTGCAAACCTACCGCCGCCTGGGCCTCGCACCCTTCAAGGCAGCGCTCTATCCGCAGGACCAGGCCGATGCCGCTTGATCGCCCGCCCCTTCCAAATGGGGATCAAATCCCCCCCGGAGGGCCGGGGTCGGTAGAGGCGCTGCGCCAGAAGGCGCAAGACCTCAATGCCCGGCTGCGGCACCACTCCGCGACGGATGTGCTGCGCCACGCCCGGGACGAGATCCCGCGGCTGGCGCTCGTGTCCAGCTTCGGGGCGGATTCGGTGGCCCTGCTGCATCTGACCGCGATGGTGGACAGATTCGTGCCGGTGGTCTTCATCGACACGCAGATGCTCTTTGCCGAAACGCTGGTCTACCAGCAGGAACTGGCCGAACGGCTGGGCCTGCGCGATCTGCGCATCCTGCGCGCCGAGGACATGGAAAGCCACGACCCCGACGGCACCCTGCACCGGACCAACCCTGACCTGTGCTGCCAGCTGCGCAAGACAGCACCGCTGGACAAGGCCCTAACGGAGTTCGATGGCTGGATCACCGGGCGCAAGCGGTTCCAGTCCGGTCGCCGCGCGGCGCTGGAATTCTTCGAGGTCGAAACCCCCGATGGCGCCGCCCCCCGGATCAAGGTCAACCCGCTGGCCTATTGGTCGGCCCAGGACGTGGCCGATTATATCGCCGAAAACCGCCTGCCCCGGCACCCGCTGGTGGCACAGGGCTATCCGTCCATCGGCTGCGCGCCCTGCACCTCCCCCGTGGCGCCGGGCGAAGACCCCCGCGCGGGGCGCTGGCGCGACAGCGACAAGGACGAATGCGGCATTCACTTTATCGGCGGCAAGATGGTCCGCCAGAAAGAGCAGACATGAGCATCATCGTAACCGACAAGGGCTTCGGCCCCGACGACTGGGCAACAACCTTTTGCAAGGACGGCGCGGCCAACGATTGTCCCGCTATCGACCTGCCGTCGGATACCCGCCCGGAGGACGTGACGCTGGCCCCGGCCCTGCGCATGATCCGCGTCGATTTCCCCTCCTTCGCGGACGGGCGCGGCTTTACCATCGCCCGCGCCCTGCGCCTGCGCGGCTATACCGGTCGGCTGCGCGCCCGGGGCCATGTCATCGCCGACCAATACGCCATGGCCCGCCGCGCTGGCTTCGACGAGGTGGAGATCGACGAGGAACTGGCCGCGCGTCAGCCCGAAGACCAATGGCTTGCACGCGCCGACTGGCAGGCGCATGACTACCAGTCGCGCCTGCGCGGCGCCTGAGCCTTGATCCGAGCCTGAGCAAGGGCCCTCGCCCGACCCGCTCAACCGTTATTGAATTCGCCGAGCATAGCATATATGCAGGCCCAAACTTGTTAGTGTAGAAACAATGAACAAAGCCGTATCCGTGACCGATTCCGCCGCCCGTGCCGTTCCCTCGCTGCCCGATGCGCAGACCGTGACATCCGTGCGCCACTGGACCGACAAGCTGTTCTCCTTCCGCGTGACCCGGCCCGCCTCGCTGCGGTTCCGGTCGGGCGAATTCGTCATGATCGGCCTGATGGGCGATCCGCACCCCGAGACGGGCAAGCAAAAGCCGCTGCTGCGCGCCTATTCCATCGCCTCGCCCGCCTGGGACGACGAACTGGAGTTCTATTCGATCAAGGTGCAGGACGGGCCGCTGACCTCGAAGCTGCAGCATATCCAGCCGGGGGACGAGATCATCCTGCGCCCCAAACCCGTGGGCACGCTGGTGCATGACGCGCTGCTGCCGGGCAAGCGGCTGTGGTTCTTCGCCACCGGCACCGGCTTCGCACCCTTCGCCTCGCTCCTGCGGGAGCCCGAAACCTACGAGAAATTCGATGAGGTCGTGATCACCCACACCTGCCGCGACGTGGCCGAACTGGCCTATGGCGAGGAACTGGTCAAATCCCTTAAGGACGATCCGCTCATCGGCGAGATGGTGGAAGACAAGGTGCGCTACTACCCCACCACCACCCGCGAAGACAGCCCGGTGATGGGCCGCATCACCACCCTGCTGCAGAACGGCACGGTGTTTGCCGATCTCGACCTGCCGGTCATTGACCCGGAAACGGACCGCGCCATGGTCTGCGGCAGCCTTGGGTTCAACAAGGACATCAAGGAAGTGCTGGAAGGCTTCGGCCTCGTCGAAGGCGCGAACTCCGATCCGCAGCATTACGTGGTCGAAAAAGCCTTCGTGGACTGACACCACATTACGGGTCTTGCATGAAGAAGGGCCGCGCATTACGCGCGGCCCTTACCGTATGTGTTGCACCAACGCGGCACGGTCCCGGCAGTGTCAGATTGCCGTCATACGGACGCCTTCGCATAAATCCGCGACAGTGTTGGGATCTTGAACGTCGGTTGTGCGGGGCTCTCATGCCGTTCGGCTTGCGGAATTGAGCGACTGCATTAGTAATTTGACTGACCTTCAGGATAGACCGTAGCATTCAACCAAAGTCTGGAGGAGTGCGTTCGTGGCCATGGAAACCTACCTAGTCTATCTCGCGGCTGTCGCAGTCTTCTTTGCGACGCCACCTGACACGAGCCAGTTACTCATTATCTCGAATAGCGCAAAGCATGGCATTCGGCGCAGCGCATATACGATTGTCGGAGATTTAGCCGCGAATAGCCTGCAGATGACGGGGCCGCGTTCGGTCTCGCAGCGATCATCGCGACCTCCGGCAGTGCCTTCACTCGGATCAAGTGGCTCGGAGTCGCGTATCTTGTTTGGATCGGCGTTCAGCTGATTTTGTCGAAAGAACAATCGGCTGACGTAGAGGCTAATATATCTAGCCAGTCAATTCGACTGTTCCGACAAGGCTTCGTCACTTCCATGGCAAATCCGTTTGCAGTTGTATTCTTCGGAGCCCTTTTCCCCCAATTCATTGACCCTACGTTGCCGGTTTTGCCGCAGTTATTTATCTTGGGCATAACCTATCTCATCGTTGATGGAGTGATACTTCTCATTTGGGGATGGCTGGGTGACCGAGCGGCGTCAGCACTCAAGCGACGCTCTTTTGGGCTAATCAATAAGGTATGTGGAGCACTGATGGTGGCCGCCGCCGCGTTGCTGGCCAGCAAAGACTTTGAGCCTCAGAAATAGACCGCATTGAGAGTCAATGCCGACCTTCGCCGCAACATACTGAGTTGAGGCTTGGGCTCAGACCGGACATAGCGACGGCAGCTTCTCGACTTTACATGCAACACATACGGAAAGGGCCGCGCATCACGCACGGCCCTTTGTCGTACGCCTTGAAGCTGAGGGTCATTCGACCGCGGGCGTCGCCTCTTCCTCGGTCAGGGTCTCGCGTAGCTCTTCGAGCATCATTTCCAGCAATTCCGGCGTGTTCTGCGCGTCCTGCAAGCCGGCCTTCAGCGTTTCCTTTTCCTCGTCCGACAGCGCGGAGGCGTCGATCAACTCTTCTGCCCGCACCAGATCGAACCCTTCGACGGTCAGCGCCTCGTCCTCTGCCGGGGCCACTGTGACGGCGTCTGAATCGTTGGCCTCCACCGTTTGTTCGGGCACCGCCGCGTCGGGCGCGTCGGGTGCGGTCTCTTCCGCTGCCGTGATGTCGGATTCAGGCTCGGCTGTCGTCGTCCCGGTCGTCGCCGTAGCAGTCGCATCGGCTTCGGCAGGGGCTTGCCCTGCCCCGTCGGTCGCCTCGGCGTTCACCCCGGCTTCGGCCTCGGTTTCGACCGTATTCCCGTCAGTGGCGTTGGCATCCGCGGTTTCCCCATCCGAGGTGATGGTATCGATCAGGGCTTCTTCTGATTCATTCTCTTCGGCGGTCGCATCCATGCTCTCGGGGGCTTGGGTATCGGAAGGCTCTGTCGCGTTACCTTCATCCTGGGCCGCACTGTCGCCCGCGTCACCGTTTGCACCGGCCTCGGCATCGGCTGTGCCTTCCAGCGGCTCCCCTTCGGGGGTCGGCGGATTGCCTTCGCCGTCAGTCACGATGATCTCGTCATTCTCACGCGTGGCTTCCAGCTCCTCCACGACCGCATCGTCCTGCGCCTCGGGGGCGGTGCTTTCCGCTTGCCCGGCCTGCGCTGCGGGTTGATCTGTCGCTGTCTCCTCCCCGGTCTGCGGCTCGATCACCGGTGCATCCTCGGGTTTGCCGTTCATTGTGCTGACAGCGCCCTCGGGCATGTTCACGCCACTGTCGGCAACACTGGCCGTGGTGCCTGTCTCCGCGAAGGAGTTGATGCCGCCCGCTTCGCCAAGGGCCGCGGCGCTGTCACCGCCCGCGTCTGCGTCCATCGTGCCGCTCCGGTCCGTCAGCGTGGTGGTGCCTGCGCCGCCCACGGGATGAACCTCGGCCGGCATGTCGGTGCGCGCGGTATCGGCCCCCGCGTCATTGCCCTGCAGGTCCTGCGGAACCGTGCCGCCGGAAAAACCCTCTGCCGCGTGTTCGTTCTCAGCCGCGTTCTCGCCAGAGAGGGAAAGTGTCTCCCCCACCACAACCAGCGCTTCCCTGGTCGCTTCCCCGGCTTCGGCCAGGACCTCGGGTGCATTGACCTGATCCGATACGTCGCGTGCCACGTCTGCCGGTGTCTCGCCCGAGAACAGCCACCATCCCAGCAGGACGATTCCCCCCGCAACCACGATCCAGACCAAGTTCTTCATCTCTACATCCCTTTCAAAGCGCAGGGTGCCGCCGTCCTGACGCATGGGCGGCCCCTTCCTGTGAAATGAGCGCCAATCCGTCGCATATCAAGGAAAATTTGCGCCCCCGGGCCCGGGATGCCGGCATTTTGCGCCTTGAAGAACCCCCGGACGGGGTTTACCTTGCAGCCCTGCAATTTCTTCAACAATCAAAGGACATTCATCATCGCTCGCAGACCCCACAATGCGCCGCCGCAAAGAGACACCGGCCCGCGCGTCAACGACAAGATCCGTGCCCCCGAAATCCGACTGATCGGAGCCGATGGCGAAAATGTGGGCGTCGTAACGCCTTCGCGCGCCATGCAGATGGCCGAGGACGCCGGACTGGACCTCGTGGAAATCTCGCCCAATGCCAATCCCCCGGTCTGCAAGATCATGGATTTCGGCAAGTTCAAATACGAACAGCAAAAACGCGAGAGCGAGGCGCGCAAGAAGCAGAAGACCATCGAGATCAAGGAAATCAAGTTCCGTCCCAACACCGACACGAACGATTACGACGTGAAGATGCGGAACGTGTACAAGTTTCTCGAACAGGGCGACAAGGTGAAGATCACACTGCGGTTCCGGGGGCGCGAGATGGCGCACCAGAACCTCGGCCGGGAACTGCTGGAGCGTGTGGCGGAAGACACCAAGGAACACGGTCGTGTGGAAAACTTCCCCAAGATGGAAGGCCGCCAGATGGTGATGCTGATCGGGCCGTTGCCGCACAAGTGAGCATGTGAAGGATAGCGCCTTGCCAATGGGCGGCGCCTTGATCATCCGAAACGTAAAACGCCCCCGCCAGTTTGGCGGGGGCGTTTTCGTTTGGCGTTCAGCCTAGCTTACCGCAGCAGCGGCGTGATGTTGCGGACCACCGCGCGGCGGTTGCGGGGTTCGGCATTGGGCGTCGGGATGCGCAGCGCGCTTTCACCGTAGCCTTGCGTCACCAGGTTGGCCGCGGGCACGTCGAAATATTCCGTCAGGGCAAGGGCCACGGTTTCGGCGCGCCGGTCGGACAAGGCGAGGTTATAGGTCGCATCGCCCACCGCATCGGTGTGCCCTTCCACGAGGATCACGGTCCGGGGATCGTGCTCGATCAGGTGGCGCAGCGTTGTGCCGATTTCAGCCAGTTCCCGTGCCTGGTCGGGCTGGATCGCGGCAGAGCCGGTGGCGAACTGGACCGCGTCCAGTTCCAGCTGCGGCGCCAGTGCGCGCACCTGCGGGATCTCACGCACCTGACGGAGCGAGAAGGTCCGCTCCCGGTCCCCCTGAAGCTCGGCCTCAAGCGCTGCCCGCAGGGCAGCTTCGTCCTGATTGCCCACACGCTGGACCGTCTCGGCCACCTGCGGCAGTTCGTTCACGACGATCTCTTCTTCGGCGACCGTATCGTCGAAGAGCACGTATTCACGGCCCTGCGGGTCGATGTTGATGCGGCGCAGCACCGTGCCATCGCTGGCGAGGATCGTCACAACCTGCGAACCGTCGGGCTTGGTCACGGTCAGGCGGCTGGAGCCATCGGCGAAACGTTCGGTCTGCACTTCGTCGCCCGGGCGACGTACCAGTGCGGCGTCGTCCTTCAGCACGCGCAGGCCACCGGCGGAATCTTCCACCACAACCCGGTCACCGGAGCGGCTGACCACGCGGTCACCGTTATTGAGGACGGACCCCACGGCGACGGCACCAAGGCCAAGCAGCAATGCCTTTTCGAACTTGCTCAGACCCGAATCATCATCCGGCTGGGCAGTGGCACTGGCGCTCGCATCGCCGGTCACGGCGGTGTCGAATTCCTCGTTGGAGGTACGCACGCTCTCTTCGGTGACTTCCTCAGTGACGACTTCGCCTTCCTGCTCGCTCGCGGCAGCGGCGGCGGCCTGACGGTCAGCGGCGCGGCGCTGTTCGAGTTCTGCCAAATCGGCGGCAATCTGCGCGGCGCGGGCGTCTTCCTCGGCCTGGGCCTCGGCGGCAGCCTGTGCATCAGCGTCGGCCTGCGCCTGTGCTGCGGCTGCATCTTCGGCGGCCTGCGCGTCCTGAGCAGCCTGTGCATCGGCAGCGGCCTGCGCATCAGCAGCGGCCTGTGCTTCGGCGGCCTGTGCGGCCTCTTCTGCAGCCTGCGCTTCCGCAGCCTGGGCGGCCTCTTCGGCGGCCTGAGCATCAGCGGCAGCTTGCGCTTCGGCAGCCTGTGCTGCTTCCTCGGCGGCTTGTGCATCGGCAGCGGCCTGCGCTTCGGCAGCGGCCTGTGCGTCAGCGGCGGCCTGCGCTTCGGCATCCAGACGTTCGATCACTTCGATCGTGCGGGCATCCAGATCACCGGGCGTGGCAGTCGTGCCCATGGCGGTGGCTTCGGAGCGTACCTGCTGGCGCACTTCCGCCACGGTCTGCAGCTCAAGAGTGCTGTCGATTTCGATATCGGTGCCGATCACGCAGGGAAAGACCGTCTGCTCGGACGGCTGGTTTTCATTACACTGCGGGATGTCGGACTGGGCGAAAGCCCCATGCGGCAACGCCAGCGACAGGCACAGGCCCAGCGATGTTGTCGATTTCAGAAGCTTATTCATGATGGTTCCTCATTATTCGTTGCTGCGCCGTTCGGGCAGCGCTTGGCCCTAAACGCACGAATAATGGGGTTGTTCCACGCGGCGGGCGCGAAACATGAAAGGGGGTCGCCCGGCAGCGGGCGGCCCCCCCTTGCAACGTCTGTCGATCAGGCGATCGAAGCGACGGCGCGCTGGGTCATCACACCTACGAGATGGGCGCGATAGGCGGAACTGCCGTGCAGGTCGCCGATCATCCCGTCAGCGGAGACAGACAGGCCCTTTACCGCATCGGCGCCGAAATTGCCGTTCAGCGCCTCTTCGGCTTCGGTCCAGCGAAAGACGCCGTTTTCCGACGCGCCGGTAATCGCGACCCGGACCCCGTCGGAAAAGCGCGCGACGAAGGCCGCGACCAACGGAAAGCGGGAGGCAGGCTGGATGAACTTTTCATAGCGGGCGGCATCGGGCACGGGGAACTTCACCTCGGTGACGATCTCGTCCTCTTCCAGCGCGGTTTCGAACATGCCCATGAAATAATCGTCCGCCGCGATTTCACGGTTGTTGGTCACGATGGTCGCACCGCTGCCGAGCGCCCCGGCGGGATAGCAGGCGGAGGGGTCGTTGTTGGCCAGCGAGCCGCCGATCGTGCCGCGGTTGCGCACCGCCGGATCGCCGATCCGCGCTGCCAGCGAGGCCAGCCCGGGATAATGCGCCTCCGCTTCGCGCATAACGGTCGCATGGGTGGTGGCCCCGCCGATGCAGAGCTTGTCCCCCTCCATCCGCACGCCCTTCATGTCCTCGATCCCGGTGAGCGAGACCAGCACCGAAGGCGCCGCCAGCCGGGCCTTCAACGTGGGGATCAGGGTTTGGCCGCCGCTCAGCGGCTGCGCCTCGTCCCGGCCCAGTGCCGCCACGGCGTTGGAAACGCTGGTCGGCCGTTCCACTTCGAAGTTGTACATGTCGTTTTCCTTCCGATCCGGGGGGCATCGCGCGATGGGCGGTGCCGGCCCCTGTTGTCCTGTTCAGCGAAGCGGCCCGGGGGCATCGCACCTCCGGGCCGCCGATCTCATTCCGGCTGCGGCTTCGCGTTGCTGCCCACGGCGCCCACGCGGGCGGCATTGGCCTCTGCCCCATGCATCGCCGCCCAGACGCGCGCGGGCGTTACCGGCATGTCGATATGACCCACATCCTTGCCGCCGGAGCGCATGGCGTCCAGCACCGCGTTCACCACCGCGGGGGGCGAGCCAATGGCCCCCGCCTCGCCGCAGCCCTTCACGCCGAGCGGGTTGTGGGTGCAGGGCGTCTGGCAGCTGTGATCCACCGAATAGAACGGCAGATCGCTGGCGCGCGGCATGGCGTAATCCATGTAGGACGCGCTCAGAAGCTGGCCGTCGCTGTCGTAGGCGCAGTTTTCCATCAGCGCCTGCCCGATGCCCTGCGCTAGACCGCCATGGACCTGGCCCGTCACGATCATCGGGTTGATGACATTGCCGAAGTCATCGGCGGCTGCAAAGCGTTCGATCGTGACATGGCCGGTGTCGGGGTCCAGTTCCACCTCGCAGGCATAGGCGCCCGAGGGATAGGTGAAGTTGGACGGATCGTAGAACGCCGTCTCTTCAAGGCCCGGCTCGATATCCTCCAGCGGATAGTTGTGCGGCACGTAAGCGGCGAGCGTGACATCGCCCCAGGCCACCGACTTGTCGGTGCCCGCAACGCTGAACGCCCCGTCCTTCAGTTCGATGTCGGACTCGGAGGCTTCGAGCAGATGCGACGCGATCTTCTTGGCCTTGGCGATGATCTTCTCGGTCGCGCGCACCATGGCGGAGCCGCCCACTGCGATGGAGCGGGAGCCATAGGTGCCCATACCCATCGGGACTTTCGCTGTATCGCCATGAACGATATCGACCATGCTTTCGTCGATGCCGATCATCTCGGCCACCACCTGCGAGAACGTCGTCTCGTGGCCCTGACCATGGCTGTGGCTGCCGGTCATCACCACAAGTCCGCCGGTGGCATTGACCCGGACCGTGGCGCTTTCATAAAGCCCCGCCCGGGCACCGAGCTGACCCACGAGGTTCGACGGCGCGATGCCGCAGGCCTCGATATAGCAGTTCATGCCGAAGCCGCGCAGCTTGCCCTTGGCTTCGCTTTCCTTCCGCCGCGCCTCGAAACCGGCCTTGTCGGAAATCTCGATCAGCTTGTCGAGCGTGGCGTTGTAATCACCGGTGTCGTATTCCACCGCCACGGGGGTGGCATAGGGGAATTCGGTGATGAAGTTCTGCCGCCGCAGCTCCATCGGATCGACACCCAGTTCATGCGCCGCCTTATCGACCAACCGTTCCAGCTGATAAGTGGCTTCGGGCCGCCCCGCGCCGCGATAGGCGTCCACCGGCACGGTGTTGGTAAAGACCGCCTTCACGTTCACGTAGATGAGCGGCGTCTTGTAGTTGCCGGCCATCAGCGTGCCGTGCAGCCATGTGGGGACCGAGGGCGCGAAGGTGCTGAGGTAAGCGCCCATGTTGGCGTAGGTGTCGGTGCGGATCGCGGTAAAGTTGTTGTCCCCGTCCAGCGCCAGTTCGATCTTGGTGACGTGATCGCGGCCATGGGCGTCGGAGATGAAGGCCTCCGACCGGCTTGAGGTCCATTTGACCGGGCGGTTACACGCCTTGGCTGCGAAGGTACAGAAGGCTTCTTCTTGGTAGTGGAAGATCTTGGTGCCAAAGCCGCCACCCACGTCGGGGGCCACGACGCGCAGCTTGTGTTCGGGGATACCCAGCACGAAGGCGCCCATCAGCAGGCGGATCACATGCGGGTTCTGGCTGGTGGTATAAAGCGTGTGCTGATCGTCGCTGCGGCTGTAGTCGCCCACCGCGACGCGCGGCTCCATGGGGTTGGCCACCAGACGGTTGTTTACCAGTTCCAGCGTGGTGACATGGGCGGCATCGTCAAAGGCCTTGTTCACCGCATCCTTGTTTTCCTCGACGAAACCCCAGTCGTAGCACAGGTTGCTGGTCAGATCGTCATGCACCTTGGGCGCGCCGTCCTTCACCGCTTCCTTCATGTCGATGACGGCAGGCAGTTCGTCGATTTCGACGACGATCGCCTCGGCGGCGTCCCGCGCCTGCCCCAGCGTTTCGGCCACAACGGCGGCGATGGGTTCGCCCACGTGGCGGACCTTTCCGTGGGCCAGCACCGGATGGCGCGGCTCCTGCATCGGGTCGCCGTGCCGGTCCGTGACCTGCCAGCCGCAGGGAATGCTGCCGACGGCCTCGAAATCCGCACCGGTAAAGATGCGGACGACGCCCGGCATCCCCTCGGCTTCGGAGGTATCGACATTGTTCAGCGTGCCATGCGCCACGTCCGAGCGCAGGAAGAAGACATGGGCCTGCCCCCTGATATTGATGTCGTCGGTGTAGTTCCCGGCCCCTGTCAGGAACCTTACGTCTTCGCGCCGCTTGCTGCTGGCACCAATTCCGCCGTCTTTAGGCATGATCTTCCTCCCTTAGGTGACAGGACATGCCTGTCGCATTTAACCGGCCCAGCGGGCGATGGCCCGCGATTGCCGCTGTTGTGTACCGCTGCTTCCGGCCCCGGCCTCCCTCCGGGTGGCAATGGCCTATGGCCCGCCCTGCGGAACCCCGATGCAGGTGCCGCCTGCGCCGGCGTCCGCCCCGTGGCAGACGATCCGGACGCGCCGGGGAAGGCCCGCGCAGGCCATGCTATTCAGCCGCGATCTGTCCGGTGTCCTGCCCGCTGGCCGCCATGATCGCCTTGACGATATTGTGGTAGCCCGTGCAGCGGCAGATATTGCCGTCAAGGTAATGGCGGATCTCGGCTTCGCTGGGCTTGGGGTTGTCCTTCAGCAGCGCCGCGGTCGACATCACCATGCCCGGTGTGCAGAAACCGCACTGCAACCCGTGGTGATCCTGAAACGCCTGCTGGATCACGTTGAGCGATCCGTCCGCGTTGGCCTGACCCTCGATGGTGGAAACCTCGGCGCCTTCGGCTTCGAGCGCCAGCATGCTGCAGGCCTTGACCGCCTCGCCGTTCACATGGACCACGCAGGCACCACACTGGCTGGTATCACAGCCGATATGCGTTCCTGTCAGGCCGAGGTCGTCGCGCAGGAAATGCGCGAGCAATGTGCGCCCCTCCACCTCGCCCGAAGCGGCCTTGCCGTTCACGGTCATTTTGACCTGTGCCATGTTGTCCTCCCGTTCAATTCTTGTTGCGCAGAGTTAAGCACGGCCCAGCCAAGTTAGGAACCGTAAAAAGGTCGTATATCCCCGCGCCCGGCCTGCGACTTTCGGCGCGGTCGAATCACGCCGGGGTCGATGGCGCGCGGGGGGCGCGGGGCTGTGGACGTGTGGGGATCTCCTTCAGCAGGCCGCCCACGCCCATCGCCGCGATATCCGCCCCGGTGACTTCCAGCCCGCAGACGACGCGCGACAGCACCCAATCGGCCCCGTTCAGCGCGGGCGAGCGTGCGCAGCCCGGCAGGCCGATCACCGACTGCGCACCGCGCTGACCGATAAATAGCAGGTTGCCCGGATCAACCGGCATCCCGAAACGCTCCACCCGGCCCCCGGCGGCGCGCAGCGCCGCGGGCGCCACGTCGTCGGGGTCAGAGGTGGCCGAGCCGGTGAGGATAAGCACCAGTTCCTCCCCGCAGTCCGCTATCGCCTCGGCGAGAGCCTGTGTGCGGTGCGGCACCCGCCGAACCGTCGCAAGCTCGACATCCAGCGCCTCCAGCCGGGCGGCGATGGCGTCGCGGCCCTTGTCGCCCACGCCGCCGGGGATATCGGTGACGATGAGCGCCGCGCGCTTCATCCGCGGCTGTGCAAATCGGATGGCCCCCCGCCCCGCGGCACAGGCGCGCTCAACATCCGCTTCCGGCACCGCGTAGGAGATGATCTTGATCGTCGCCACCATCCCCCCCGCCGCCATCTGCTGAAAGGGCGGCACCGTGGCCAGCGTGATCATCGGGTTCACGGCATTGACCGCGTTCAGCGCCGCGACATCCAGCAGCGCGACCCCCGGTCCCTCCGCCGTCAGGTTCACCCGGCCCGTGAAAGCCCGGCCCGCCGCCAGCCCGGCGTCCGGCACCATCAGCGCCTCGGCCAGCCGGGCGGCGGCGGCGTTTTCGTCCAGATCGCCGGGTTCGAGCCGCGCCACGGTGACATGCCCATGCCCCTCCGCCGCCAGCTTTTCGAGGTCACCCGCCGTCAGCAGCCGCCCCTTGCGCAGCCGCCCGCCGGGCAGCGCGACCGAATGGGCCAGTATGGTGCCCTCGGCCTCCGCGACCGGGCAGGAGCCGAACTTCATGGCTTTCTCAGCGCCTGTATCATCTGGGCGAGGATCGAAACGGCGATCTCCGCAGGCCCCGCCGCCCCGATATCAAGCCCGACCGGCCCCGCGATACGCGCGATGTCCGCCGCTCCGAACCCGGCCTTTTCGAGCCGCTGCACCCGGGATGCATGGGTGCGCGTCGATCCCAGCGCGCCGATATAGAAGGCCCTGGAGCGCAGCGCGATATGCAGCGCCGGATCGTCCAGCTTGGGATCATGGGTCAGCAGCACGACGGCGGTGCGCGTATCTACCCCGATCTCCTCCAAAGCGGCATCTGGCCAGTCGTTGACCACCCGCGCATCCGGGAACCGCTGTTGCGAACCGAATGCTTCGCGCGGGTCGACCACTACCGGATCGAACCCCGCGATCCGGGCCATGGGCACCAGCGACTGCGCGATATGCACCGCCCCCACCAGCACCAGCCGCAGCGGCGGGTTGTGAATGGCGACGAATGTCTCGCCGTCCTCTTCTATGCCGGATTTGTCGGCGCGGAACCGATCCTCATGCCCCTCGGCCACCAGTGCCCGCCCGGTGCCGTCCAGCCGCACCTCATAGGCGCGCGGCTGGCGGTCCGCCCGGGCCTGCACCAGCTCGCGCAGCAACTTGGCGGGCATCCCGTCCGGCCCGATGGGCTCCACGAGGATACGGATCGTGCCGCCACAGGCCAGCCCCACGGCAAAGGCATCGCCATCGCTGACACCATATTCCAGCAGGCGCGGCTTGCCGTCTTCCAGCGCTTCCAGCGCCTCGACCACCACCGCGCCCTCGACGCAACCGCCGGAGACGGACCCCTCCATTTCGCCGCCGCCCGACACCGCAAGCTGCGCCCCCACCCGGCGCGGGGCGGAGCCCCATGTCTCGATCACGGTCGCCAAGGCCGCCCCGCTTCCGGCCTCGTGCCAGCGGAGCGCATGTTCGGGGGCGTTTTCGGTGCCTTGCATCGTTCTGACCTTTCATAGCGGGCCTGCGGGGCCGCCTTGCGCCCGCAGGCTGGCCCGGCGCGCCGCGAAAGCCAAGCGGAAAGCGCCCTGCCCCCGACCA
>NZ_LWEX01000412.1 GCF_001634885.1 Sulfitobacter sp. HI0040
TGCAATGTGATCATGCGAAGATCCGAATTTCCGGCTGTCCGCGCGGCCTCCACATAGGGCATCTGGGCCACGCGCAAAGCCTCTCCCCGGATGATCCGTGCCAGAAACGGCGTAAACGCGATGCCAATCGCAATGATCGTGTTTTGCAAGTTCGGCCCCAGAACCGCACTGATCGTCAGTGCCAGCAGAAGGGCCGGAAAACTGAGGAGCGTATCCACCAGCCGCATCAAAACGTTATCAGTCGTTTTTCCCACATAGCCCGATATCAACCCAAGCGGCAGACCGATCACGATGGACATCAGGACTGCAGCGACCGCTATGAAGATCGAGGTTTGCGCGCCCAGCAAGACGCGGAAGAACAGGTCCCGTCCCAGTTGATCCGTGCCCAGCGGATGGCCCCATGTCGGCGGCGACAGCCGC
>NZ_LWEX01000413.1 GCF_001634885.1 Sulfitobacter sp. HI0040
TCTTGATCTTGCGGTTCAGCACGTCTTCCATCTGGAAGTGGTCGTCGAACTGCATGGACATCATGCGAAAGCTGTCCGAGATGAGGTCGGTCAGGAAGTGGTCCTTCATCAGGCGGGGATAACGCTGGAAGATCGCGCTGTTGGCCGGATCCTCGATATGGTCGTCCATCGCGACGATACCCTTGGTCCGGTAGAGGCGCGCGAGTTCGAACATGAGGTTCAGCAGGTC
>NZ_LWEX01000414.1 GCF_001634885.1 Sulfitobacter sp. HI0040
TGAGGTGCAACTGCTCGGTGAACAGCCCCTCGATGGCCTTCACCGCACCCAGCCCGTCGAAGACCGCGCCAAAGGCCAGCGCCGCAAGGATGATCCACATGAACATGCAGGTGATGCCCAGCGTGTTGCGCACCGAATTCTCGAAAACCTCGCGCGTCATGCGACCCTTCAGAACCGCGGCGAGAAAGGCGACCCCGGCCCCGATGGCCGAACTTTCCACCAGCGAGGTCCAGCCGTTGACGAAGGGCACCATCATGGCGGCGAAAATGCCGATGGGCAGGATCCCCGCGCGCAGCAGGCGCAGCTT
>NZ_LWEX01000415.1 GCF_001634885.1 Sulfitobacter sp. HI0040
ATCCTTCAACGCGTCATACAACGAAATGCTGCCTTCTACCGCACGGCGACAACCGGCATAGACGATGTCGTGCGCTTCCTTGCGTCCCGTGTGGGGGGCCAAAGCCATCATCACCGCTTCGGCCACGATCAGCCCCCGGGAATGGTCAAGGTTACGCCCCATATTTTCGGGATAAACCCGCAGACCCTCGAGCATAAATTTAGCCTGGGCCAACATCCCTGAAATCGTGGC
>NZ_LWEX01000416.1 GCF_001634885.1 Sulfitobacter sp. HI0040
ACAGGATGGGGGCAGGACGGCCCATGGGCGCAGACGGCGGGGCATGACATCAACTATCTGGCGATCACCGGCGCGCTGCACGCCATGGGGGAGGCGGGGCGCCCGCCGGTTCCCCCGCTCAACCTCGTGGCGGATTATGGTGGGGGCACAATGTTCCTGCTTTTCGGGATCCTTTCGGCGCTTTTCGCCCGGGGAACGACCGGCAAGGGGCAGGTTGTGGACGCCGCGATGATCGAAGGCGTGCCCGCGATGATGGGGCTGATCCATTCGATGCTGGCCCGTGGTACATGGACGGAAGAGCGTGGCGCCAACTGGCTGGATGGGGCCGCGCCGTTCTATCGCTGCTATGCCTGTGCCGACGGGCGATATATCTCTGTCGGCGCGCTGGAGCCGCAGTTCTACGCCATCCTGCTCGACCGGCTGGGTCTGCCCGCCGATCTGGCGCAGACCCAGAACGACACAAAGACATGGCCCAGCCGCACGCGCGAATTCGCGGACCTCTTTCTGACCAGAACACGGGATGAATGGGCAGAGCATTTCGCGGGAACAGATGCCTGCGTGGCCCCGGTGCTGAGCTTTGCCGAAGCGCCCCGGCACCCCCAGAACGCTGCCCGTGAAGTATTTCTCACTGACGCGGACGTGCCACTACAGGCCATGCCTGCACCGCGCTTTTCCGGAACGCCCTGCGCTGAACCGGCGGCTCCACGACCCCCGGGCGGTGATACGAAAGAGGTCCTCGCCGAAATCAACTTCGACGAGGACCTCTTAGATCAGATCAGCGCTTTGCCGGCTGACCGGCAGTCATAGGGTCAAGCAGCCGCCCGGTCGTGCTTCCCTTCGCGAACTTCTTCGACGATCTTGTTGACGAAGGCTTCCAGGTCGTCGGGCGATCGGCTTGTGATGATGCCCTGATCTACGACGACTTCGCTGTCTTCCCACTTCGCGCCTGCATTCTTCAGATCGGTTGCGATGGAAGGGTACGAAGTGGCCTTGCGACCTTCGATAATGCCCGCTTCGATCAACAGCCACGGCGCGTGGCAGATCGCGGCAACGGTCTTGCCCGCATCCGCAAAGGATTTGATCAGCGCGACAGCGTCTTCATTCTGGCGCAGAACGTCCGGATTGATCTGACCGCCGGGCAGGACGATGGCGTGGTAGTCCTCCACCTTGACGTCCGTCAGCTTCAGATCGGCGGCTACTTCCTTGCCCCAGTCGTTTTCATCCCAGCCGGTGATCGCTTCACCGTCGGGCGTGGCGACATGGACGGTCGCGCCATTTGCCTTGAGGTCATCGAGGGGGCGCAGGAGTTCGGATTGTTCGAACCCATCGGTCGCGAGAATGAGGATCTTTGCGTCAGTCATATGTGTCATCTTGAACCTCCGGTTAATCATTACATCTGTGCAGTCCCAACACGTCGATCCGGTCAATGTTCCAGCGGTGGAACGCACCGCCCCCCATGCGCGGATCGTCGCAGCGCAAGAATGTGATTCCCCTTTTCAGGACAATAAAATAAAAGACGTTATGACCGCGCCCGCCGCCCCCGATACCGATGTTCCGCTGCCGGAACTCATCGTTTGCCCCCAGTGCGACGCAGCCTATCGGCTGAAGAAGCCCCAGCATGGCGAACGGGCGGTCTGCCAGCGCTGTCACACGGTCCTGATCTCTCCGCGGCGCAATGCGGGGCTGCGGATCATCGCCATCGCGCTGTCTGTGCTCATCCTCATTCTCGGAGCCGCCTATTTCCCGTTTCTGGAAATCGACGCCGCGGGGAACCGGAACGCGGTTTCGATCATGGATGCCGCGCTGGCCTTTGGCGGCGGGCCGCTGATCGTCCTGTCGCTCGCGACCGCGGCGCTGATCATTTTCGTGCCGCTCGCGCGGGTGCTGCTGACGCTTTACGTGCTGGTTCCGCTGGTTTTCGACAGGCCGCCCGCCCCTCATGCCATGGCCGCCTTCCGCCTGTCCGAAGCGATGCGACCATGGTCCATGGCCGAGATCTTCGCGCTGGGCTGCGCTGTCGCGCTGGTGAAGATAGCGGATTTGGCGAATGTGGCCTTTGGGCCCGCTTTCTGGATGTTCGGCGCTCTCGTGGTTCTGCTCGTGGCGCAGGACAGTTTTTTGTGTAGATGGTCTGTATGGAACGCGCTGGAACATCCGAAAAGATCGTGACCGCGCGTGAAATGGGCGTTGTGGCCTGTACACGCTGCTCGCGCGCCTGGCCGCTTGGCCGGACCGTCTGTGGGCGCTGCGGCAACACGCTGGTTTCGCGGGATACCGATAGCCTGCAGCGCGTCTGGGCCTACTGGCTGATGGGCGTGATTTGCTATGTGCCCGCCAATGCCTACCCGATGCTGCGCACACAGACCCTTTTCGTGAAAGAAGAAAGCACGATCATCGGGGGCGCGGTGGAGCTTGCCGAATATGGATCATGGGGCATCGCCTTCATCATCCTGTTCGCTTCGGTGGTGATCCCGCTGGCAAAATTCTGGGCCATTGCCTTTCTCGCCATCAGCGTCAAAACCCGCACCGCGGCATCCAGTCATTCGCGCCAGTTGATGTATGAAATCGTCGAATACATTGGCCGCTGGTCCATGATCGACATCTTTGTAGTTGCGATCCTGTCATCACTGGTGCAACTCAGAACACTGGCATCGATAACACCCGGAACGGCAAGCTTTTTCTTTGCCCTGTCGGTGATATTCACGATGCTGTCGGCCCAAGCCTTCGACTCCCGCATGATATGGGATGTCCGGACCCGCGATGAGGATGCCAAGAAAGATGAGTGAAACCCCACCCGAAGTTTCGGTGACGCCCGCACGCAAAGCGTTTTTCAGCGGAGCATCCATCGTCTGGCTTATCCCGCTGCTGGCCCTCGTCGTAGCCCTCGCCGTCGCGTGGCGCTCCTACAATGAGCGCGGTCCGGAGATCAAGATCGAGTTCGAAAGCGGCGCGGGTATCGCCGCCGGCCAGACCGAGCTGAAATACCGCAACATTACCGTCGGGCGGGTCGAAAACGTCGGCTTCACCGAAGGGCTGGGCAAGGTGGTCGCGACCGTCCGGGTGGACAAGGCCGTCGCGCCCTTCATAGACAGTTCAGCCGTGTTCTGGATCGTCGAGCCGGAAGTCACCTTGCAAGGCGTATCAGGCCTGAGCACCGTTTTGAGCGGTGTCTACATCGAAGGATCGTGGGACGATGACCCGGGCCAGGTGCAGTACCGCTTTCAGGGGTCGAGCGGTGCGCCCCTGATCCGCCCCGGCCAATCCGGGCTGCAGATCGCCTTCCGCAGCACGGCGACAGGCCAGTTGACGGATAACGCGCCGATCCTCTTCAAGGGCATCGAAGTCGGTCGCGTGGGGCGGGCCAAGATCGCCCCGGGGGGCAAGTTCGCCATCGCCGAGGCGCTTATTTTCGAAGAGCACCGCGACCTCATCAACCAATCCACCCGGTTCTGGGACACTTCGGGTTTCAGCGTTTCGCTTGGAACCGCCGGTGCGGAGATCGATTTTTCCTCGCTCGCGACCCTGCTGGGCGGCGGTATCACCTTTGACACTTTCGTTTCCGGCGGTGACCGCGTTCAGGACGGAATGATTTTCGATATCTACGCAACGAAGGAAGCCGCGCGCTCCTCGGTCTTCAACGCCTCCGAAGTGGAACCGCTGGAGCTTGCGATTATCTTCGATGACAACGTATCGGGTCTGTCTGTCGGGGCCCCGGTGGAGCTTAGCGGTCTCAACATCGGCAGGGTCGAAACCCTGTCGGGCATCGTGGATTACAACCAGTTCGGCGACAGCCGCGTGCGTCTCAACGCCACCATCGCCATACAGCCCGCGCGCCTCGGCCTTCCGGGGGAGGTAACGGCCGGGTCGGCGCTCGCCTTCCTTGAAGAACGGGTGGCCAACGGCCTGCGCGCGCGCCTTGCCTCTGCTAGCCTGCTGACGGGGGGGCTGAAGGTCGAACTCGTGGACGTGGAAAACCCCGAACCCGCCCGGATCAGCAATCTGCCCAACGAATTGCCGGTGCTGCCCACGACGGAAAGCGAAACTTCCGACGCTGCGGCCACGGTCGAAGGGGTCTTTACCCGGATCAACAACCTGCCGATCGAAGAGCTTTTGAACAGCGCCATCGGCTTCCTGAACTCCGCGGATCGCCTGATTTCGGACGAGAACCTGCGCGAAACGCCACAAGACGTGCGGACCCTGTTGGGGGATCTGTCCGGTCTGGTCAATTCGCAGGAAGTGCAGAACGTTCCCGTGTCGCTCAACGCCACGCTTACCCGGGTCGAGCAACTCGTCACCCAGTTGGAGGAAGAACGGCTTGCCCAGCGGCTGGTGTCCGCCATCGATGCGGCCATGGCAGCGGCAGAGAACGTCGGTAACTCCGTGGAAGGCGTGCCGGAACTGGTCGAGAACCTGCAAGGGGTGGCGGCCAAGGCCGAAGCGCTCAACGTGGAAGAGCTGATAACCGCCGCCGTGGGCCTTGTGGAATCGCTGGATACCATCCTCGCATCTGAGGCGGCGGTCGCGCTGCCTGCGTCCCTGCGCACTGCGATCGAAGAGGTGACGGGAACGTTGACCGATCTGCGCGAAGGCGGGGCGGTGGACAATATCAACGGCACCCTCGCGGCGGCGCGGCAGGCGGCAGACAATGTCGTGATCACCACGCAATCGCTGCCGGACCTGACCGCGCGCCTGAATGACGTGCTGGATACCGCGGCTGAGGCGGTCGGCTCAATCAATTCGTCGGTCGAAGGGGTTCCCGCGCTTGTGGAGCGGATCGAAAACGTCGCCGCCAAGGCTGAATCGCTGCAGGTCGAAGAACTGCTGGCAGAGGTCACGGATCTCGTCCGTTCCGCGGATGCCGTGCTGGCGAGCGAAGCTGCCGTCGCTCTGCCCGAGTCGCTGAAGGAGGCGATCGATCAGATCAACGGCACACTCAAGGAACTGCGTGACGGAGGCGCGGTGCGCGACATCAATCAGACGCTCGCCTCGGCCCGTACCGCTGCGGCCAATATCGCCAACAGCAGCAATGAACTGCCGGAGATTACCGCCCGTCTGAACGCTGTGCTGGACGAAGCTGCAAACGCCGCCGCGTCGGTGACATCGTCTGTCGATGGCGTACCGGAGCTTGTGGAGCGTATTCAGGCCATCGCTGCCAAGGCCGAAAGCCTTGCGGTAGAGGAGCTGCTGGCGGAACTCACCGAACTCACCCGTTCAGCGGATGCCATCGTCAGTACCGAGGATGCGGTCGCCCTGCCTGGTGCGCTCAAGAACGCGCTGGACGAGGTGAACCTGACGCTGCTGGAACTGCGCGAAGGCGGCGCGGTGGAAAACGTGAACCGCACGCTGGATTCCGCCCGTACCGCTGCAGACAGCATCGCCGCATCCGCCGGCAGCCTGCCGCAGATCGTCGAACGCCTGACAGCGCTTTTCGCGCAGGCCAGCCGCACGATCGAAGGCTACGATCAGGGCGCCGAACTCAGCCGGTCCGCACGGGAAACGCTGCGTGACATCCAAAAGGCTGCGGATGCGCTTGCATCTCTGGCCCGGACCATTGAACGTAACCCCAACTCCCTCTTGCTCGGACGGTAAACATGACATTTGCACGTTTCTTCGCTGCGATCGGACTGGTTTTCTTCGTGGCGGCCTGTAGCGAAGCGGAACGCTTCGCGGTCCGGCCCCCTGCCATCACGGACAGCGTGCCGATTTCCTTTGCCTCGGTCGAGGTGCGCGATGTTTCCCTGCCGTCCTACGCGGCGGCGGATGAAATTCATCTGCAGACCCGCAGTGGCGTGCTTATCAGTTCTTCGGATGTGCTCTGGGCGGATTCCCCGGAACGGTCCATCGCACTGGAGCTGAGCCAGAACCTCGCCCGGTTGACCCGCCGCAATATCGCGTCGGAACCCTGGCCGTTCGAAGACTTTCCCGAAGCCCGGTTGGAGGTGCGGTTCAGCGAGTTGGTGGCGTCTGAACAGGGCACATTCCGCACATCGGGCCAGTATTTCGTATCAGGCGGGGAGGGGCGCGAACGCTCGGGCCTGTTCGATCTGTCGGTACCGTTCAATCCCGACGGGGGCCCCAATGCCATCGCGGCGGCGCGCGGGCGCCTGATCCTCGACCTTTCGATTTTCATCGCGCGTAACGGCCTGCGCTGAGGCGATCCGCGAAATATTCTGCGGCAGTGGCGTTCAGCCTTCAGGCTGGGCGCAATAGAGCCTGTGCAGCGTATGCAGCACGGCCTGAACCTCGTCGCCCTTGATCCGGTAGAGGATCGTCTGCCCCCTGCGGGAGGAGTCCACCAGACCGGCATCCTTCAGCCGGCGCAACTGCTGTGACATCGTCGGCTGTGCCATGCCACATGCCTCCGCCAGATCACCCACGGAACGTTCCCCATCCACGAGCCTGCAGAGGATTTGCAGGCGCGCTTCGGAAGCGAGCATTTTCATCAGATCGGCCGCGGCCCCGATGTCGCCTTCCAGAATATCGTCACCCTTATTCATATTCGCACCATTGAATATTCTGTCGGTAGAATATATCGAGAGCTAAGGATGAACAAGCGGGAGATATGCCCGCGCAAAAGCGGAGGCGATGATGGAAACGGAATTTACCCCTTGGCTGTCACTGGGGGGCGGCATGCTGATCGGGGCCGCCGCAGTGCTTCTCATGGCGACAAACGGCAGGATCGCGGGCATCAGTGGTCTGACCTCCCGCATTTTCGCCGCCAAGGCTGACGGAGAGGCCCGGGGCGTTTCTGCGCTATTCGTGCTGGGCCTCCTGTTGGCGGCGCCGCTCTGGCTGCTGGTGTCGGGAAACTGGCCGACGCAGACGGTACCGTCCGGCGTGCTGGTCATGGCGGCAGCCGGGTTGCTGGTGGGTTTCGGTTCGGTTTTCGGCAACGGCTGCACCTCCGGTCACGGCGTTTGCGGCATTTCGCGTGGGTCGGGCAGGTCCATCGTTGCGACGGTGACATTCATGGCCACGGCTGCGATCACTGTATTCGTTGTCCGTCACATGGTGGGTGGATGACATGAAACAGGTATTCGCCCTGCTCTCCGGCCTGATATTCGGCCTTGGCCTCATCATTTCCGGCATGTCGGACCCCGCGAAGGTGCTCAACTTTCTCGATGTGTTCGGCACCTGGGATCCCAGCCTCGCCTTTGTCATGGGCGGTGCCATTGCTGTGACGGCCCCGGGTTTCGCCCTGCTTCGCCGCAAACGCGCCACCCCGTTCTATGACACAAAATTCCGGATCCCTGACCGTAGCGATATCGACCCTAAACTGATGACGGGCTCCGGTATCTTCGGTGTAGGCTGGGGCCTCGGCGGTTTTTGCCCCGGTCCGGCCCTCACGGCGCTGCCCATAGCGGCGACCGGCACGCTGATCTTCGTGCCCTTCATGTTGATCGGCATGTGGTTCGCGCAACGCACGCCCGATCCCTTTTCAACCCTAAAGACAGGAGAAGCCTGATGTCCGAACCCCTCAATTCCCGAGTCGTCCGCCATTCGCCCTCCACCGGAGAGGGCAGCCCCGATGTCTGGGGCATCTATGAGCCTGACACCGGGTCTATCCAGTACATCTGTGCCGACCCCAAGACCCGCAAGGCGGCGTTGATCGACGTTGTCTGGAATTTCGATCCGAAGAACTACAAGTTCACCACCGAAAGCATGGATCAGGTTCTGGATCTGGTGAAGGAAAACGGGCTGAGCGTCCAATGGGTCCTCGACACGCACCCCCATGCCGACCACGTCATGGCCTCCGCCCACCTCAAGGAGCGTACGGGCGCCCCCAATGCGATCGGCGCTCTGGTGCCCGATATCGCGAAGATCTGGGCCGATCTCTATAATCTGCCCGACGCCTTCGATCCCGCGCGGGATTTCGACCGCCTGTTCGAGGAGGGTGAAACCTTCGCGCTGGGCGATCTGAAAATGCGGGTCATTTTGTCACCCGGGCATACGCTGGGGTCGATCTCCTATGTCTGCGGCGATGCGGCCTTTGTCCACGATACCCTGATGCAGCCCGATTCCGGCACCTCCCGCGCCGACTTCCCGGGCGGCGACACTGCCGAGCTTTGGGATTCGATACAGGAGATCCTGTCGCTCCCCGAAAATACGCGGCTCTATATCGGTCACGACTACGGGGCCGAGGGGCGGGACGAGCCGCAATGGGAGGCCACCGTCGCCGAGCACAGGGCCAACAACAAACACGTCAAGGACGGCACCGACCGCGACGAATGGATCGCCATCCGCGATGAGCGGGACGAGACGCTGTCCCTGCCCAATCGCATCCTCGCCGCCCTGCAGATCAACCTCCGCGGCGGGCGGCTGCCCCCGGCCGAGGATGACGGCAACCATTACCTCAAGCTGCCGGTGAACCGGTTCGATTGAGGGGAACGTAACCCTGAAGATCGTGGGAAGCAGGGCAGTATGGCCTGCTTCCTACCGGGTTCTCAGACCGCCCAGGTGAACCGCGTGTCGTTCTCCGAGCGTTTCCAGAGCCGGACCATGACCGCTTTGTCATGGGCATGCGGTTCGAGCGTGCCCTTGCCGACCGGTCCGCCGGTTTGCATCAGGCCCGTGGGGCCATGAAGGGCGCGCTGTTCCAACCCGGTCTCGGTCGCACACATCACTTCCGGATAGGCGCCCTTTTCGGCGGACTGCACAAAGGGCGTCTTTGTCATGAACCACCAGACAAGGCGCGTCATCGTCCCCCCGCTGGTGCTGATAAGCGAGGTGGCGGAGGCGCCGGGGTGGCAAACATAGACCTCGACATTCCTGTGGGCCGCGGCGATCCGGTCCTGAAGCTCGTAGGCGAACATCATCTGTGCCAGCTTGCTTTGGCTATAGACGGGGTTGGGGCTGTAGTTTCGATCCCAGTCCATGTCTTCAAACTGGATCGTTTTGATCCCCATGTTGTAGCCGAGGCTGGCGACAACGACGATCCGGCCCTGCGCTTCCTCCAGACGGTCGAAAAGCATTCCGCAGAGGACAAAGTGACCATAATGGTTGGTGCCAAGCTGGCTTTCAAAACCGTCCTTGGTGAACTCCTGCGTCGGCACCTGTGCGATGGCGGCGTTGCAGATCAGCGCGTCGATCCGCGGCACGCTCTTCAGCACCTCTTCGGCGGCGGCACGTACAGAGGCGAGTTCCGCAAGGTCCATTTGCACAAAGTTCACGTCAGCATCCGCGCCGAACTCCGCACGAAGATCATCTATGGCGGCGGTGGATTTCTCGGCGCTGCGGTTCAGCATCACTACCTTCGCCCCCTTGGCAAGCAGGATGCGCGCGGCCTGAAAGCCCGTGCCCGCGTTGGCACCGGTGATGACGTAGGTTTTGCCGCCAAGATTGCCGAGGCGCTCGGGCGTCCAGCCCTTTGGTCCGAAGGTCGTGTCAGCCATCTGTCTGATCCTCTGTAAAGGCGGCACCCGGCGGCTGGCCGGGTGCCTATGCCGAAAGTCAGTCCGCAAACCGGGTGAGCAGGCTTTCGCCGCGCCGGAGCGGCGGCAGATTGCCGGGATATTCCGGTCTGAGCGCGCTCACCTCATCCAGTTGCGCCATCTCCTCGTCGCTCAACGCGATATCGACGGCACCAAGATTGTCGATCAGTTGCTCCTCCTTGCGCGCGCCAACAATGGCGCTGGTGACGCCGGGCTTGTGCAGGAGCCAGGCCAGCGCGATCTGCGCGACCGACGCGTCCTTTTCTTCGGCGATCTGCCGCAGCACGTCGATGACCTCGAAACCCTGATTTCGGTCGAGCTGCGGATAGTCGAACTTCGTGCGGCGGCCCTCGGCCTCACCGTCGTGGGTATACTTGCCGCTCAGGAAACCGCCCGCCAGGGGGCTCCAGATGAAGGTGCCAAGGCCGAGGTCCATGGCGGCCGGGATGATCTCACGTTCCAGCTCTCGCCCGACGAGGCTGTAGTAGGACTGGGACGAAATGAACCGCTCCGCTCCCATCACCTTGGCGACGCCGTCAGCCTTGGCGATTTCCCAGCCGGCGAAGTTCGACAGGCCGATGTAGCGCACCTTGCCCTGCCGCACGAGGTCGTCGAGCGCGCGCAGCGTCTCCTCCAGCGGCGTGGTGACGTCAAAGTTATGCACCTGGTAGAGGTCGATGTAATCGGTGCCCAGCCGCTTCAGGCTGCCTTCGACCTCGCGCATGATCGCGTTTCGGCTGGTACCCAGATCGTTCGGCCCGGTGGTCGTGGTGTTGTAGACCTTCGTCGCGATCAGCACATCCTGCCGACGCGACCCCAGCGCCTTGCCCAGCATCTCTTCCGAGACGCCCGAGCTGTAGACATTGGCGGTGTCGAAGATGTTGATCCCGGCTTCGATCGACAGGTCGACCATGCGGGTGGCGAGTTCCTGCCCCGTGGCTCCGATCCGGTCGGCGAAGCTGCCGCCTTCGTTGTCGAAGGTCATAGTGCCCAGCGTCAGTTCCGAGACGTAGAGACCGGAATGTCCAAGTTGATTATATTTCATGGTAATGCCCTTCCGCGCCTGGCGCTTGCGTTTGTAAACTGCTGTGTTTACATAGGGGAGGCCATGGCATTTTGTAAACCTTATTGTTTACATTTTTCCGATCCAACAGGGAAAAGCTGGTGAAACTTACTGATAAGAAAAGAAAAGATATTCTTCAGGCGGCAATCCAAGAGTTCCGTGAGCAGGGATTTCCTGCCGCGAGGGTAAACCGCATCGCGGAACTGGCCGAAGTCTCCAAGCGCACGCTCTACAAGCATTTCGAGAGCAAGGAGGTGCTCTTTGCCGCGATCACAGATATCTTGCTGGAGCAGATCGCTGCCTCGCCCAAGCTGAGCTATGATCCGGGCAAGCCGCTGCGCGAACAGCTTATCGCGGCGGTGCGGGACTACATCGATTACCTGTCGGGCGAGCATTACATGGGCCTGAACCGCCTCGTGATGTCAGAGCTGTTGCGCGATCAGAAACTGGCCCAGGCCTTTTTTTCCAAGGCAGAGATGCAGGACGGCCCGATCCAGACGCTGATAGGCGAGGCGATGCAGGCCGGAGCGCTGCGTCAGGCGGAACCGGGCTTCGCAGCCGGGCAACTCCTGTCGATGATCAAGCATTTCCTGATGTGGCCCGAGTTTCTGCTGGGCAAAAAGGCCGATGTCGATGCGGAAGCCGTCATGGCCGACTGCGTGGACATGTTCCTCGCCCATTACCGCGCAGGGGCATGACGGCCTAGTTGAGAGGGTGGGTTGGAGAATCAAAAATCCAGATTCTCCACACTCAAGGCATTCTGCTGGATAAACTCCCGCCGGGGTTCGACCACGTCGCCCATCAGCTTGGTGAAGAGATCGTCCGCCTCCGCCATGTCATCCACCTTGACCTGCAACAGGGTCCGGGCGTCGGGGTCGAGGGTGGTCTCCCAGAGCTGATCGGGGTTCATTTCGCCCAGACCCTTGTAGCGCTGGAGGGAGAGCCCTTTCTCGCCTTCGGCCAGAATGGCGTTCAGCAGGTCCATCGGGCCGTGGATCAACTGGCTGCGGTCCTTCCGGACGAGCACTGCGGGCAGGTCGTAGACCTCTTGCAGATGCTGGGTGAAGCTGCCGGAACGCTTGGCTTCGCCTGACCGCAGCAGCTTGCCGTCCAGCGTTCTCACCTCTTCGACCCCGCGCAGGATTCGGGCGAGCCGGATTCCGTGATCCTGTGTGATCCGGCCCTGCCAACCTTGCTCGTATTCAAGCGCGATCAGGTTCAGACGATCGGCGACCTTGTCCGCGACGCCTTGAAGGTTCGCATCCACCGCCCCCGGAACGAAGGCCCCGGCAATGGCGGCCTGTTCAAGGATATGGCGGGGATAATGCGTCGGGAAAGCCTCCAGTACGCGGCGCATCTGCCGGGCCAGATCGACCACGCGGGCCAGATCCTGGCCGCTGATCTCTTCCCCGTTGCCCTGCCGTAGCATCGCGCCTTCGATGCCTTGGCCGATCAGGTAATCCTCCATCGCGGCCTGATCCTTCAGATAGACCTCCGACTTGCCGCGCGTCACTTTGTAGAGCGGCGGCTGCGCGATATAGAGGTGCCCCTTTTCGATCAGCTCCGGCATCTGGCGATAGAAGAAGGTCAGCAAGAGGGTACGGATATGCGCCCCATCCACGTCGGCGTCCGTCATGATAACGATCTTGTGGTACCGCAGCTTGTCGATGTTGAATTCGTCCCGGCCGATGCCGGTGCCGAGCGCCATGACAAGGTTCCCGATTTCCTGACTGCCGAGCATCCGGTCGAAACGGGCACGCTCCACGTTCAGGATCTTGCCCTTCAGCGGCAGGATCGCCTGTGTCTGCCGGTCACGTCCCGTCTGGGCCGAACCCCCGGCGCTGTCCCCCTCGACAAGGAAGACTTCGGTCTTCGATGGATCCTTTTCCGAACAATCCTTCAGCTTGCCGGCAAGGAAGTTGACGTCCATCGCCGTCTTCCGCCGAGTGAGGTCGCGGGCCTTGCGCGCGGCCTCCCGTGCCAGCGCCGCTTCGATGATCTTGCCGACGACGATCTTGGCTTCGTTGGGGTTTTCCTCGAACCATTCGGCCAGTTTCTCGCCCACCAGCCCTTCGACAGCGGGGCGGACTTCCGAACTGACCAGCTTGTCCTTGGTCTGGGAGGAGAACTTCGGATCGGGCACCTTGACCGAAAGAACGCAGGTCAGGCCTTCGCGGGCGTCGTCGCCGGTAAAGCTGACCTTTTCCTTCTTGGCGATGCCGCTTGACTGGGCATAGGCGTTGATCGTTCGGGTCAGGGCCCCGCGGAAGCCTGCCATATGGGTGCCCCCGTCCCGCTGGGGGATGTTGTTGGTAAAGGGCAGCACGTTTTCATGGTAGCTGTCGTTCCACCACATCGCGACCTCGACGCCGATGTCGTCGCGTTCGCCGGTGATGAAAATCGGCTCCGGCATGACGGAGGATTTGTGCCGGTCGAGGTATTTCACAAACTCCTTCACGCCGCCTTCGTAGAACAATTCGGTTTCCAGCGTTTCGACGGGCCGTTCGTCACGCAGGATGATGCGCACGCCTGAATTCAGGAACGCCAGTTCGCGCAGGCGTTTTTCCAGCGTCTCGAAGGAATAATCGAGGTTGGAGAACGTATCGGTGGAGGCCATGAAGCGCACTTCGGTCCCCGTGCGGTCGGTGGGGCCGACTACCTTGAGGTGCTCCGTCGTGTAGCCCCCTTCGAACCGGGCGACATGCTCCTTGCCCTCGCGCCAGATGCGCAGTTCCAGCCAATCGGAAAGGGCGTTCACCACAGAAACGCCCACCCCGTGCAGACCGCCGGAAACCTTGTAGGAATTGCTGTCGAACTTACCGCCCGCGTGCAGCTGGGTCATGATCACTTCGGCGGCGGAAACGCCTTCTTCCTCATGGATGCCCACGGGGATGCCGCGGCCGTTGTCGCTGACGGAAACGGAGGAATCTTCGTGGATCGTGACGGTCACGGCGTCGGCATGTCCGGCCAGTGCCTCGTCGATGCCGTTGTCGACGACTTCGTAGACCATGTGGTGCAGGCCCGATCCATCGTCGGTGTCCCCGATGTACATGCCGGGCCGCTTGCGCACGGCTTCCAAGCCTTTGAGAACCTTAATGGAATCGGCGCCGTATTCCTGCGGCGCCTGAACGTTTTCGGACATTGAGAAGACCCTTGTTTTACTGCACGATTTATAGGGGTTTCCGCCGGAATTGTCACGCTACGGACACAAGATTTTGTGTCACACCACCGGGATCGCCAGCCCCACTAAAATCAATGCAGCGCCGGATATATAATTGATCCGCGATACCACTGCCGGGCGGGTGATGCGGGCCCGCAAATGGCCCACGACCAGAGCGATAACGAGGTTTCCCGTAAGCGGAATCAGAACCGAAACGGCTACGATCGCAGCGACGTCCGGGGTAGTCGTGTGCCGCAGATCGAAGAACCCCGGCAGGACCCCCATGTAGAACAGGATCGCCTTCGGATTGCCGAGGATCGCCACCAGCCCGGCCAGAAAGCCCGGCCAGACCCCGGGCCGCGTCAGCCGCGCGTTCGGCTCGATCCGTTGCCGGGCCTGCAGGATCAGCAGCACCCCCATCCCGATGAACATCACGCAGGCCACCCAGCGCAGCACCAGCATGAAGACGTCGAAAACCGACAATATCCAGGATATCCCCAGCACCGCCACCAGAGGCCAGAGGAGGTCACCGACTGAAACGCCCAACGCGAGCGGCCATGCGGCCGCAAAACCCCCGGAGAGGGATCGTGCGCTCATCGCCAGCCAGACGGGTCCGGGTGTCAGGAACAACACGACCAGCGCGCCGCAATAGAGCAACAGATCCGGCAGGGTGATCGTCACGCGGCGGGCCCCACGACAGAGATGCCGTCCCGCTCCGTTACCTCGATACGCTGGGCCGCGCCGTTCAGGGCATCGAAAAGCTCCGGGCCGGTGCCTGTCATCCACGCCTGACTGCCCAGTGCCACGATCTCGGCATAGAGGGCGGCGCGGCGGTCCGCGTCCAGATGGGCCGCGACCTCATCCAGCAGCAGGATTGGCGGTGCGCCGAAGCCTTCGGCCAGCGCCCGGGCATTCGCGAGGATGAGCGACACGAGCAGCGCCTTCTGCTCCCCGGTGGAGCAATCTCGCGCGGGCACGCCCTTGGCCGTGTAGGTGCCTTCAAGATCCGCCCGGTGGGGTCCGATCAGCGTCCGCCCCGCCGCCAGATCGCGCGCCCTGTTCTGTTCAAGAACGCGGCGCAATTCCGGCGCCTCGGTAGGCATATCGCAGATGAGGTCGAGCGTAGCGGTGGGAAAGCTCGTTTCCGCATTCTGCTGCGCATCGCGGATCGCATTCAGCGCATGCAGCCGATTGGCATGAATGGCCGCGCCGGTCTCCGCCAGACGGGTTTCAAGCGCGGTGTACCACGACGGTTCCCGCACCATGTCCTTCAGCAAACGGTTCCGTTCCCGCATGGCCTTTTCGTAGCCGAGCGAAAGGTCCGCGTGGTCAGGCAGGAAGCTGAGCGTCATCCGGTCGAGAAATCGCCGCCGGCCCTCTGCCCCTTCGATCCAGAGCCTATCCATCGAGGGAATGAGCCAGAGGACCCGACATATCCGGCCCAGCATCGTCTGGGGCGCCGCCTTGCCGTCGATGCGCAACTGCCGGGCCGCGCCATTTTCCGACCATGTCTCGATCTCAGATGCCCCCTGCGGCCCGTGCAGCATCGCCGTGATCTTCCAGCCCAGCGCTTCGGGCCGGCGGCTCATGTCCAGCGCGCTGGCCCGGCGCAGACCCCGCCCGGGTGACAAAAGGGAAACCGCTTCCAGTATGTTGGTCTTTCCGGCGCCATTGGGCCCGTAGAGCGCGACAGACCGTGCATCGCAGTTCATCGCCGCCCGGCGGTGGGACCGGAAATGCGAAAGTGTCAGATCGGACAGGTAAAGGGCGGTCATCTCACGCGCCCCCCGGTTGCTCTATTGGGGAACTTCAGACGCGCATCGGCATGACGACGTAGACAGCCGTTTCGTCGTTGCCTTCGCGCATCAGGGTCGGATCGCCGGAGGAGTTGAACAGGAAAACCGCGTTCTCGCGATCCACCTGGCTGGCGATCTCCAGCAGGTACTTCGCGTTGAAGCCGATCTCCAACCGTTCGTCCCCGTAGGCCACGGCCAGTTCTTCCTCGGCGGCGCCGCTGTCTGGGGCATTGACCGAGAGGATCAGACGATCTTCGTCCAACTGCAGTTTGACAGCGCGTGACCGTTCCGAGCTGACGGTCGCAACCCGGTCGACCGCGCGTTGGAAATCGTTCGCGTCCACTTCCATCTTGCGGGTGTTTCCCTGCGGGATGACACGGGTGTAATCCGGGAACGTCCCGTCGATCACCTTCGACGTAAGGGTGATGTCGGGTGTGGCGAAACGCACCTTGGTTTCCGAGACGGAGACCGCCACCGTAAGCTCGTCGTCATCCAGCAGCTTGCGCAGTTCATTGACCGTCTTGCGCGGAACGATGACGCCGGGCATGTCGGCAGCACCCTCGGGCAGGTCGGCGTCGATCCGGGCAAGGCGATGGCCATCGGTGGCCACGCAGCGCAATGCCCGACCGCCGCTGGCATCGGCCACATGCATGTAAACCCCGTTGAGGTAATAGCGCGTTTCCTCGGTCGAGATCGCGAATTTCGATTTGTCGAAGAGGCGCCGCAGCACCGGGGCCGGGGCACTGAAGTTCGACGCGTATTCCGAGGACGCCATGACTGGGAAATCCTCGCGTGGCAGGGTAGCGAGCGAGAAGTTGGAGCGCCCAGCCTCCACCGTCAGGCGCTGGGCTGCGGTATCCGACGTCAGCCGGATCAGCGCGCCGTCTGGCAGCTTGCGCACGATCTCATGCAGCAGGGTGGCCGATACGGTTGTCGCGCCCGCCCGTTCCACCTGCGCGCCGACCTTGTCCACCACCTCGATATCAAGATCGGTCGCACGGAAGGAAACGCTATCGCCGTCCGCCTCGATCAGCACGTTGGCGAGTATCGGAATGGTGTTCCGGCGCTCGACCACGGATTGCGCCTGCGACACTGCCTTGAGCAAGTCGGCGCGTTCGATGCTGAATTTCATGTATTGTCTCCTGCGGAAGGCCGGGACGGGCAAACTACCCGGTTCCCGCTCTATCACAAGACTTTTGTTGCTTTGCCGACCGGATTGCAAGCACCGCCGAAGGCCCGTGCCGGGCCTGTGCCCGGCCGTTGCAACTGTGCGTCAGGATTCCAGCGCGCGGCGGAGCAGTTCGAGGTCTTCGGCGATCTGCCCGTCCGTCTGCTTGAGCTCCTCGATCCGGCGGACACCGTGCATCACGGTGGTATGATCCCGCCCGCCGAAACGCCGCCCGATTTCCGGCAGCGACCGGCTGGTCATGTGCTTGCAGAGGTACATCGCCACCTGCCGGGGGCGCGCATAGCTGCGCAACCGCTTGGGGCCGATCATATCCGAAAGCCGGATGTTGTAGTGATCGCTCACCTTGCGCTGGATCTCCTCGACCGAGACCTTGCGTTCGGAGGCGCGCAGCACGTCGGCGAGACAGTCCTGCGTCAGCTCCATGTTGATCTCGCGCCCCACGAGCGAGGCGAAAGCGAAGAGTCGGGTAAGGGCGCCTTCCAGCACGCGCACGTTGGAGGTGATGCGATGGGCGAGAAACTCGAGAATACCGTCCTCGATGACCAGCGACGGGTAGCTCTGGCGCTGGGTCTCCACCTTGCTCTGCAGGATCCCCAGGCGGAGTTCGTAGTCCGTCGGGTGCAGGTCGACGACGAGGCCGCACTGGAGCCGCGATTTCACACGCTCTTCAAGGTCCTTGATCTCTCCGGGGGCGCGGTCGGCCGAAATGATGATCTGCTTGTGCTGGTCGACCAGCGCGTTGAAGGTGTGGAAGAATTCTTCCTGCGTGCTGTCCTTGCCCGCGATGAATTGCAGATCATCCACCATCAACACGTCGACGGAGCGGAAAAGCTCCTTGAAATCCATGATCGTCCGATCGCGCAGGGCCTGCACGAAACGGTACATGAACTGCTCGGCGGAAAGATAGAGCACGTTCATTTCCGGTTGCCGCTGGCCCAGTTCACGAGCGATCGCATGCATCAGGTGTGTCTTGCCGAGGCCGACACCACCATAAAGGAACAGCGGGTTGAATGTGACCGGCCCACCTTCGGCCACCCGGCGGGCGGCGGCATGGGCTAGTTCGTTGGGTTTGCCGACGACGAAATTGTCGAAGGAAAAGCGCGGATCGAGAGGGGCGGTGTTGAGGGCCGAATTGGCAGCACCCTTCGCGGCGGCTGTTGCCGTCGCCTGCGGGGTTGCAGCCTGTGACCGGGGCGCGACGGGGGCCGCGGCCGCGGCATTCGCCATGACTGGCGTGCGCGGAGCGAGCGCAAACTTGAGCCGTTGCACCGAGGGCATGATCGCACTGATTTCATGCAGGATCAGGTCAGAGAAATTCTGGCTCACGTAGTTGCCGAAGAAATTGGTCGGCACTTCGAGCGTGCAGATACCGTCTTCCACGTGTTTGGGTTCAAGAGGTTTGATCCAGGTCGTGTAATTGTTTTGTCCGACTGTCTTCAGCAGTCTTTGTCCGATCTCGCCCCACTGATCCCGTGTCATATGCGCCCTTCATCCATTCAACACCACGAACGGATCGCCGAAACAGCCCGCACGTCATCCCATTCCGACAGGCAACAAACCACATACCCGGTCCCATCAGGTATCCGGCCATATGCCCCTCGGAGCTATCCAAACCGATTGCATTGCGCAGCGTGCCCCGTCCCAAAGCGCGCAGTCGCCGGACGCAACCGTCCGTATTTTGTAGATGACAGGACAAATGAACTGGCAGCAGCCCATTTGCAGATCGCGTCACCCGGTCCTAGCAAACCGTTTGACGCTCCCAGATCTGCAACCGCCGCGACGATTTTAAACCTGGGGCCTGTCCCCCCATGCGATGTGACTCGCAGGACTGTCCTAACAACTTGTTACTAGCTGCTTCAACATATCTTCAAACTTGACTCGAAAAGAATCTCCGAGGGCCAAAACATTGCAACAGCGCATAAAAATAGGGTGCCGCAATGCGGCACCCCGGGATTTTCAAGCACTTAACTGATTCTTGTTCAGGTTGTGCCGAGGGCTTTTACACGTGAGGAAAGGCGGGACATTTTCCGCGCTGCCGTGTTCTTGTGGAAGACGCCTTTCGAGACGCCGCGCATTAGCTCGGGCTGGGCCGCCTGCAGCGCTTCCTGGGCCGCGTTCTGGTCGCCGGAAGCAATCGCTTCCTCGACCCGACGCAGATAGGTGCGGATACGCGAACGGCGCGCCTTGTTGATCGCGAATCGCTTTTCGTTCTGGCGCGCGCGCTTTTTGGATTGTGTCGTATTTGCCATGGAATCAGCCTTCGGGTTCGTATCAATTTCAAACGTCGCGCGACACGACCCGCATCGGATGAACCGACGGTGATTCTAGCCAGAGCGGGCTGCACGCGCATGTATCGGGTGGCCTATAAGCCAGAGCGGCGGGGTTTGCAAACCGCAAAGCAGCCCGCCGGGTGATGGTTACTTGTCGCGGAACTGCGCTTCGCGCTTTTCGAGGAAAGCGGACATGCCTTCCTTCTGGTCCTCGGTATTGAAGAGGGCATGGAACATCCGCCGTTCAAAAAGCAGCCCCTCGCGCAGCGGCACCTCATAGGCGCGGTTCACCGCCTCCTTCACCACCATGACGGAGATCATGGATTTCTCGGCGATCTTCTGGGCGGCGCTCATGGCTTCGTCCATCAGCTTCTTGACCGGAACCACACGGCTCACGAGGCCCGCGCGCTCTGCTTCGGCGGCATCCATGAACCGGCCCGTCAGGTTCATGTCCATCGCCTTGGATTTCCCCACCAGCCGGGTCAGACGCTGAGTGCCCCCGATGCCCGCCACGACGCCGAGGTTGATTTCCGGCTGGCCGAACTTGGCGGTTTCCGAGCAGATGATGAAATCGCACATCATCGCCAGTTCGCATCCGCCGCCCAGCGCATAGCCGGACACGGCGGCGATGATCGGTTTGCGGATCCGCATGATCTGATCCGTTTCGGGCGTAAAGAGATCACCGGAAAAAGCTTCGACAAAGGATTTGTCGCGCATCATCGCGATATCGGCCCCGGCGGCGAATGCCTTTTCCGACCCGGTGACGATGATGCAGCGCACCTTCTCGTTCTCTTGGCTGCTCTTGAGCGCCTCCGCCAGTTCGCTCATCAGCTGATCGTTCAACGCATTGAGCGCATCGGGCCGGTTCAACGTGATGAGGGCGACATGGTTGTCCACCTCGAGTGTGATCGTTTCATACGCCATCTGGCTGTCCCTCGTTCACTACGCTCAGGCATCCGTGCATATCACGGGCCGAAGACGTTTCAAGCTATCTTTGACATAGCGCACAGTAGAAGGACGACCGGCCCGACTGCACGATTCTTCGGATTGTTCCGGTACAGCCGGGGGTGCGGCAGGGCTGGCCTTCGCGACCGTAGACATCGAAACGGTGCTGAAAATAGCCCAGTTCCCCGTCCGCCTGCCGGAAATCCCGCAGGGAGGATCCCCCCGCGGTGATCGCCTCCGTCAGCACGTCGCGGATGATCGGTACCAGCGCCGCGACCCGGGTGGAGGAAATGCGCCCCGCCTTGCGGGCAGGGTGGATCCCCGCCCGAAAAAGCGCTTCGCAGACATAGATGTTGCCCAGCCCCGCGACGATGCGCTGATCCAGCAGCGCCGCCTTGATCGGCGTGTTGCGTCCTTTCAGCGCAGCCACAAGGTGGGCTTCGTTGAAGGCATTGCCCAAGGGTTCGGGCCCTAGCACCGCCAGCAGCTTGTGGGTATCCGCGCTTTCGGTACGCATCAGGTCCATCGCCCCGAACCGCCGGGGATCGTTGAACGTGACCCGGGCACCGTTGGCGAGGTGGAACACCACATGATCGTGTTTCTCCGGCGCGGGATGATCATGGACGAACTGCCCCAGCGGATCGCCGGAGATCAGCATGCGCCCCGACATGCCCAGATGTATCAGGAGCGTTTCACCCGATGAAAGATCGCCGAGGATGTACTTGGACCGGCGTCGCAGCCGCTCCACCCGCTGGCCGGTCAGCCGGCCCGCCATGTCATCGGGGAAGGGCCAGCGCAGATCGGGGCGGTTGACCTCCGCGCGTTCGATCACGGTGCCTTCCATGACCGGGGCGAGACCCCGTCGCACGGTTTCCACTTCGGGCAGTTCAGGCATGGTGGTCTCGGTTCTCTCTGTGGTGAATGGTGCGGATTGCCCCTGCGCGCCCGCATCCTATAACAAGGGATGAAATCGAAGGACATCAACCCACCATGAGCGATACCAGCGGCAAGACCACTCATTTCGGCGCGCGCACCGTGCTGGAAAGCGAAAAGGCCGGCAAGGTCAAGGACCTGTTCAGCGATGTCGCGCGCAAGTACGATGTGATGAACGATGCCATGAGCCTTGGCATCCACCGGCTCTGGAAAGACGCCATGATGGATTGGCTCGCCCCGCGGCGAGGGCAGCGCCTGCTGGATGTTGCAGGGGGCACGGGCGATATTTCCTTTCGCTTTCTGAAACGTGCCGGTTCGGGCCATGCCACGGTGCTGGACCTGACCGAACCCATGCTCGTCGAAGGCCGCAAGCGCGCTGAGGCGCAGGACCTCGCGGAAAGCCTCGACTGGGTGGTGGGGGACGCGATGGCGCTGCCCTTTCCCGACGACAGCTTCGACGTCTACACCATCAGTTTCGGCATCCGGAACGTCACGCGCCCGCAGGAGGCCCTGAACGAGGCGTTCCGCGTTCTGCGCCCCGGCGGGCGGCTCATGGTGCTGGAGTTCAGCCAGTTGCCCAACCCGGCGATGCAGAAAGCCTACGACCTCTACAGCTTCAACATCATTCCCCGGTTGGGTCAGGCAATTGCCAATGATCGCGACAGCTATCAGTACCTCGTGGAATCGATCCGCAATTTCCCCGATCAGGAAACCTTCCTCGGTATGGTGCGGGCTGCCGGGTTCGAACAGGCGCGCTATCGCAACCTCAGCATGGGTATCGCTGCACTTCATTCCGGCTGGAAGCTCTAGATGCGCGGACCTCATAACATCTGGCGCCTGATCCGTACGGGCGCCACGCTGGAACGTACGGGCGCGATGAACGTGGTGCTGGATGCGTTTGATGCCACGCCGGCACTGCGTTTCGTGGCACGGGCGCTGGGGCGGCCGTTCAAATACCTCGGATATGCGGGCGATCCGACCATGCCGCCCGCCACCCGCGCGCTGACGGCGCTGGGCCCGGCCTACATCAAGTTCGGGCAGGTGCTTTCCACCCGTCCCGACGTTGTAGGCGATGAGCTTGCCGTGCAACTGCGTGTACTTCAGGACAAGCTTCCTCCCTTTTCCGTCGATTTGGCGAAGGCCGAGGTGGAGAAGGAGCTTGGCCTGCCGCTCGAAGCCATGTTCTCGGCATTTTCGGAGCCTGTGGCGGCGGCCTCCATCGCGCAGGTGCACCGGGCGCGCATTGCCGAAACGGGGCAGGAGGTGGCCGTAAAGGTGTTGCGGCCCAATATCGAACGGGCCTTTCGCAAGGATATCGATGCCTTCTACCTCGCCGCGCGGATGGTGGAGCTTTTCTCCCCCGGGTCGCGCCGCCTGCGCCCGATGGAGGTGATCGAGCATTTCGACGGCGTCGTCCGGGGTGAGCTGGACCTGCGCCTTGAAAGCGCTGCGGCTTCCGAATTCGCGGCCAACACCAAGGCGGACGAAGGCCTCAAGCTGCCGGACATCAAATGGGAATATTCGGCCCGCCGGGTCATGACGCTGGAATGGGCCGATGGCGTCCCGATGGGGGACAACGCAGCGATCGACGCGGCCGGGCATGACCGGGTGGCCCTGGGCGACAGGGTGCTGCAACTCTTTCTCCAGCATGCGCTGCGGGACGGCTATTTCCACGCCGACATGCATCAGGGCAACCTGAAGGTTTCGCCAGAGGGCGACATCATCGCCTATGATTTCGGGATCATGGGCCATATCGATGAATATACCCGCCGCGTCTACGCGGAGATCCTTTATGGCTTCATCCGGCGCGATTACTTTCGCGTGGCCAAGGTGCATTTCGAGGCCGGATACGTCCCCGCCCACAAGGATGTGGATGAATTCGCCCGCGCCCTGCGCGCCGTGGGGGAGCCGATCTTTGGGATGGATGCCACCCGTATCTCGATGGCCCGTCTGCTGACCTACCTTTTCGAGGTCACGGAACGGTTCGGCATGGAAACGAGGACGGAGCTTATTTTGCTTCAACGGACCATGGTCGTCGTGGAGGGTGTGGCACGCTCGCTCAACCCGCATATCAACATCTGGCAGGTCGCGAGCCCAATCGTCACCGATTATATCGCCAAATCGCTCGGTCCACGCGCCGTGCTGTCCGACCTTTCACAGACGGCCCGGGTTCTGGCGCGCTTCGGCCCGCGTCTGCCCGCACTGGTCGAGGCTGCCCTGATGCGCCAGACCGAAGAACGCCCTCGGACGGACCGCCTGCGCAAACGCTGGCTTGCGGGCTCCATGGGGCTCGGGGCGGTTCTGGGCGGTATCGTGGTTCTGGCGCTCAGCAACCTTGGCTGACTGCCTCTACAAGGCATTTCATCCTTGAGATGATTGGATAGCCGGGGCACCGGGCTTACGCGCTTGCCGTCAACCCCTCCCGGGTCCTCATTTTTACAAGGGAGCTATGCACAAACCACCGGTACAAACTCGGGCACGGTAGCGCTACCTCTGCAGTGCAGCGCGATTACTGCGTTGCAGCAATAATGCATGGGAACGCCGTATGTCTTTGATCCAGTCTTCTGCCCCCGGTGGCTTTGGAAACATGCTCGGGACCGTAGGGGCCCGGTATGCGCAGATCCGCGCCGCAGTGGCGGACAGAACGGAACGCCGCCGGAAGTACCGGCAGACGCTCGCTGAACTGCGCGTCCTGTCTGATCGGGAACTGGCCGATATCGGCATCCCCCGCGCCCATATCCGGCGCGTTGCACTCGAAGAATTCGCAAAGGACACCCGCCATGAAGCAGTATGACAATATCCTCCCCCGGCCGCATCTGGCCGAAAACTTCGCCGCCGCCGGCGCAACCCTTTCCGCGGGCAAGCGGCGCTTTGCCACCGGTTTTCGTACTGTGGTGAACCGCATGCAGATCGCCCGGATGGAAACCGCGTTGCGCGCCCTTTCCGATCAGGAACTGAACAATATCGAGCTGAAACGCGCCGATATTCCCCAGCGGGCACGCGAATTGGTGACCTATCGTTACGATGGTCTGTGACCGATGAAACCTTTGTCCGACCTGCGTGTTGGACTGACCTAATCGCCAGCCGCCCCTGAACGGGTGCGGCGGCGTCAGGCGCCGGACCTCCTCCTCCCCGAGTCCGTCCGGCACCGATCCGACGGCGCTTCCTCCCCGAACCCGTCGACGCGGGCCGGTCTCCATCCTCCTCCCGGAGACCGGCCCCCCGTGCCCCCCCCGCAGGGCGCACGGTATGGAAAGACGCTTA
>NZ_LWEX01000417.1 GCF_001634885.1 Sulfitobacter sp. HI0040
TGACGGGGTTCGCGGCCATGAGTAAGCCGGGCGAGCAGCCAGATCCAGCCCAGAGGTGCGCCCATGTCGCAAACACAGTTCACCCCGCGCGTCTTTTCCGGCATCCAGCCATCGGGCGGCCTGACGCTGGGGAACTATCTGGGCGCGATCAAGCGGTTCGTGGACATGCAGGACGCGGGCGGGTTCGAAACGATCTATTGCATGGTCGACCTTCATG
>NZ_LWEX01000418.1 GCF_001634885.1 Sulfitobacter sp. HI0040
ATGATATCGAGGAACGACTGGTGCTTGGCCGCGATCAGAACTTCGCCCTGCGGGACGGGGCCGCGCACCTCGCAGCGCAACCCGATGATCCAGCGGGCGCTCCACATGGCGTAGCGGGCATAGCTTTTGCAGGCGGTATAGGCACCCACCTTGGAAAACATCGCCCATGGCGCGAAGGCGAGCCCGAGGATCGGCATGGCGATCGTCACCTG
>NZ_LWEX01000419.1 GCF_001634885.1 Sulfitobacter sp. HI0040
GCCAGCAGGAGTTCATGCTGATCGGAGGTCTTCGCTTCGGTGATGGGGAAACGGTAGTAGGGAACGTTCAGTGTCCCGCCCAAGGCCACAACGGCTTGGTGTTCCTTCGCCGTTCGGCGGACCATACAGTGGGATCGTTTGAATTGCAGAAACAAGGGAACACCTGGCCGGTCGAGCTTCACATCATAGCCGCCTCCTGCTTTGCCTTCCT